>JAPLUO010000355.1 GCA_026397595.1 Caldifarciminota bacterium | reverse complement strand
ATTGTCGATGTAGAAAGGGGAGAAGTAGACAGGGGAAATTCCGAAGTCCGGACGTTGCCATTTCCACTTTCACCGTCGCCTTGGGATTTGGGGGTCCCGTCCTCGGCGGTGCAGTTGGCCGCCTGTGCCAACAGAATGGCTGCCGTCCGCTTGCCGACGCCGGCCGGCCCGGCGAAAAGCAGGGGTGGAAACTCGCCGCCGGCCAGCCACGATTCAAGAAACCGAACCGCGTTTGCCTGGCCGACCAAGGGCAGGCGAAGTCGAGAAGTCACAAGGGGAAATGACGAGAGCCAAGTGGAAAGTGGAAAGTCCCAAGTCCGTAGTTCGGCATTTCCCCTTTCCCCTTTGCCTTTTCCACTTTCTACTTCACTCTAGGGTTTGAGCCAGTCGGTTGGGTCAACCGACTTTCCGTCCTTTCGGATTTCGAAGTGGAGATAGTCTGCGACAACCCCGACCTTGGTGCCGGTGGTCACCTCCGTGCCGACTTGCGTCGTCATCTCAGTGAGATTCGCGTAGAGGGTGTAGAAGCCACCGCCGTGGTCAACGATGACGAGATTGCCATAGCCCATGAACTGGTCGGCGTAGGCGACGCGGCCCGGCGCTACGGCGCGAACGTCGGCCGACGGTTCGGCCTTGATGTCAATCCCCAGGTTGCTTGTCTTGGTCTTGTAGCGCGGGTGAACCTTAGAGCCGAACGTGGCGATTACCTTGCCGCGAAGGGGCCAGGGCAGACTGCCCTTTGCGGTTTCGAACTCGGTGGCCGATTGAGGCTGCGTATTCTCCTTTCGGCGCTGAAGGTCGGCGAGGAGGTTCTGCAGCCGACCCGTGGATTCGGTGAGCTGTTGCTGTAGGGCCTGGCCCGTTTCTTTCTCGTTCCGAACCTTCTTCAGCAGGGCTGATTCGGCCGCTATCGCCATGTTGAGCTTTGCCTGTTGGTCAAGCTGTTCGCGCTGCAGGCGTTCGAGTTCGGTCCGGGCGGCGATGAGCCGCGCGCGCTGCGCGGCAAGATCGAGATTCAGCTGCGAAAGCTCGGCAGCCAGGCGCTGGTCCGCTCGCACGACCCAGCGTAGATAGAGCATCTTACGATAGACTTCAGGCACGCTGCGGGTCGAGAGCAGGGCGGTCAGCGGATTGAGCTGGCCGTACTTGTAGATGGCGATCAGCCGACGGCTGAGTGCTTCCTTACGGCTTGCGGCTTCTGCCGATGTCTGTTCGATCTGTCTTGCGACCTGGGCCATTTCGCTGGTGCGAACCGCGGCCTGGTTCCTGAGCCGCGCGAGGTAGTTTCGGGTCAGGCTGATCTGCTCGTCCAACGACGCCAGCCTGGCCAACCCGGCCTGTTCCTTGCCGGTCAGGTCGGCGAGCTGGTTCTCGACCTCAGCGAGGCGCTGCTTTGTCTGCTCGAGCTGCACCCCGTTCTGTTGTATCTGCTGGTCGAGTTGCTGGGCGCTTAGCGTTTCCGGGGTCGCCGGTGCGGTGGTATCCGGGCCAAGCGGTGGGAGGGGTTGAGCCTGAAGCGCTGAGGTCAGGAAGAGTGAACAGAGAAGTGAGAATAGTGAAATCCGAATCCGTCTTTCACCCTTCACCATTCACTCTTCATCATTCCCGGTTTCGGCCTGGGGGACGCGGTGGATGCGGTTCAAGGCGATGAGCGAGCCGGCAACACCGGACAACGCGCCGAGGCCGAGGTCAGCCAGCAGGACGATTCCGGTGGGTAGGGCCGTGGCCGGGATAACAACGGCCGCCAGCCGGTGAAATATCACCGCCAGGACGAACGCGGCCGCTCCGCCGAATATGCCCTGCGCGGTTCCTTCAAACAAGAACGGCAGGCGAACGGTGGCGCCGGTGGCGCCGACCAGTTCCATGATTTGGATTTCGTGGTGGCGCGACGCAATCGAGGATTCGACGGTCTGGAAGGCGATGAAGAGCACGGCCAGGAGGACGATTGCGAGAATGCCGATGTCGAGGAACGTCACCGTGCGGGTGATACGTTCGAGACGTTCGACCATCTCCTTGCCGGACCAGACCTCCGTCACCCCCGGTATCAACTGGATCTTCTGTTCCAGGGCGGTGAGTTCAGTGAGGGACGCGAACCCGGAACGGACCGCAATCCGGACCGAGGGGGGCAGCGGGTTCTGCTCCAGCGCGTCCACAAGGCTTGAGTCGGGTCCAAGGTCGGTCCGCAGTTCGGTGAGCGCCTCGTCCTTGGGCACGTAGCGCGCCTGCGCCACTCCGTCGAGCGAGGATATCCGCTCCACCAGCACCGTCGGGTCGGCCTGGTCGCCGACAAAGGCGTAGAGTTCGATGTGTCGTCTGGCGGCCTCCGACAGCCGGGCGAGATTCCAGGTCAGGATGATGAATACCGAAAGCAGTACGAGGCAGATGGCCTGGACCGTTGCCGCAAGGATGAAGCTGCCGCGGTTGCGGTTGATGCTGCGGAACGTTTCCTGGAGTATGTAGCTAAGTCTCATCGCGCACTATCCTGCCCGCGTCGAGCGTGACCCGGCGTCGCCGAGTACGTTCAGCCAGGTCCGCGTCATGGGTGGCCATCAGCACGGTAGCGCCCTGGTAGTTGATGTCCTTCAAAATGTTGAGGATGTCGGCGGCGGCCTTGGGGTCGATGTTGCCGGTCGGCTCATCGGCAAGGAGGATTTCCGGTTCCTTGACCAGGGCCCGGGCGATCGACGTCTTCTGCTGCTCGCCGCCCGAGAGTTGGTGCGGATACGAGTCCTTCTTGTGGACGAGGCCGAGCCGGTTGAGCGATTCCTGGATTCGACCGGGTATCTCCTTTGGGTCGGTGCCGATGACCCTCAGTACGAATTCGAGGTTCTCGTACACCGTCCGCTCAGACAGCAGCCTGAAATCCTGGAAGATGATGCCGATGCGTTTGCGCAGATGAGGCACTTCGGACAGCGGCATCTTCTTGAGGTCATAGCCGAGTACCTTGACCTTGCCCGAATCGGCAAGGTCCTGGCGGTAGAGCAGGCGCAGCAGCGTGGTCTTGCCGGCGCCGGTGGCGCCAAGGATGAAGATGAAATCGCCCTTCTCAATAGTGAGATTGACGTCGGTCAGGGCCGGCCAGGAGTGCTGGTACAGCCGCGACACGCCGATGAGCTCAACGGCGTTGACCGAATCGGATTGAGTAGTGTCTGCCATTTGCTAGCTTACGTACCACCGGGCGAGAGCGATGCAGGCCGCCACGCCGTCGCGGGGACCGATCTTCTTGCCGGCACTACGCGCATTGTATTGTATCGGAACTTCGACAATCCGGCAATGCCTGCGTAGCAGCTTCGCGGTAATCTCCGGCTCGATTTCGAACCGGTCCGCGGTCAGGCCCAGGCCTTGGAACAAGGGCCGGCGGATGAGCTTGTAGCAGGTTTCCATATCGGTGATTCGCCCTCCGAACAGGGCATTCGTCATGAAGGTAAGAAAGTAGTTGGCCAGCTTGCTCATCAGCAGAAAGCTACCTCCGCCGCGAAACCGCGAACCATACACGGCGTCGACCTTGGGGTCGGCAAAGGGTTTTAGCATGGCCGGGTAGTCATCAGGACTGTACTCGAGGTCCGCATCCTGGATGACGACTACGTCGCCCGAGGCCTGCGCGAGCCCGGTCCGAACCGCCGCGCCCTTGCCTCGGTTGACCGGGTGCGAAATGACCCGGATTCCCGAAATCCGGTTCAGTACCGCGAGCGTGTTGTCGCTCGAGTGGTCGTCGATGGTGATTATTTCTTTGTCGACCGGCAC
>JAPLUO010000274.1 GCA_026397595.1 Caldifarciminota bacterium | reverse complement strand
GGCAAGATTCATCTGTACCCACCATAATACAATTATTATGGTACAAGTCAAGCAGGAAATCGGCTCCGGCCACAAAGCCGCAGCCGATGTCAGCTAACTAGCTGTGATATGCTAAGATGCAGAGCTTTCGATTTCTCTGTTCTCAAGAGGGCGCTCTCGGTAACGCTCAGCCTGAGAAACCTGCACGGCCCGAGAACGATGCGCTCGGAATCAGAAAGTCCGGGCTACAGCTCGCACTCATCGTTTAGAACGGACGGTCTCATCGCTTCGCTGGCCGTCACCTACAACTTCAACAACTTCAGGTACGACCCGAAGATGCGCGCGGGCCAGGGAATCGAGCAGGAAGGAGCGGGCGGCGGCGGTGGTGCCGGCGGAGGGCAGCCCTAGCAGGTCAGCGGACGACCTCCACTTTGCCGGACTGCGGTGCGTACTGGTAGAGGTACGTCCCGGCCGGAACCGACAGCGCCCCGGAGACCGACATCGACATCATGAGCCTGGAATACACAGATCGCGCAGATGGTTCCGGACCGGAATCCGCGTAATCTGCGAAATCTGCGGAGGTCTTCGTCGCTACGGCTTCCGGGGTAGGGAGTCGTTTTGTCGGCTCGTGATTCCGCGGTTCAGCAGCTCAGAATCAGGAAGACAGCGGCTGGTCGGACTCGCCGGAGCTCGCAAGTTCGGTGACGTGAGCGGAGAGCGCGGCAAATGCCGGAAGAGAGGAGAGGTTTACCTCAGCAGCCCAGCGGTTCAACTCCTCCAGCTTGTGCTTGAGCTTGCGCTTGTGCCCGCCCTTCGTCCGGTTCAGTACGCCCCAGAGCTTCCGCGCGTACAGTCGCAGGAGGAAGGCGACCGCTGAGGCGGAATCGATGCCGGCCTTGGACAGTTCGTCCGCTACGTATTCATCGAGGCGGCGCTGCGCATCCTGCGAACGGGCGTAGGCCTCGGCCCGGCTGAGTCGCTTGTCTTCAGACTCAGGCTTGCGCCTTGAGCGGGCGACCTTGTGGTCATACCTGCGGACTGCATCCCAGACACGTGGCGGCAACTTGCCGGCGAGGCTCCGCACCCGCTTGTACCCGCGCTGCTCAAGGACAGTCGGCCTTGAAGTGTATGCCTCCAGCAGGTCGGCGATGTCCACGAAAGACGCCCGGCACGCCCGCAGGTAATCGGCCACAAAACCAAGCGATGGATACGGCACCTTGCCGAGCTCCAGCATGCCCACAAGGCGGTGATTTCCCTTGCCCTGCCTGCCCATCAGAACCGCCAGCTCCTGCTGGGTGACGCAGGCCCCAACCCTGAGCCCGCGCAAGCGCTCGCCCAGTTCCGGCGTAGCCCTGAACGTTTCTTCTGACCATTTCATGTCAGCGTAGCGATGTCACGCATGATACTGAACAATCTCATGCGGGTCAACGGCGGCGGGGGGATAAGCCCTGACAGGAGCGCGGGCTAGGGCACTCGGGGCGAGACTCCGGGGGTTACTCCGGGAGTGAATCACGGGGTGAATTGCACGGTGAGTGCCGCCTTGAACCTCGGCGTGACTTGCGGGCTGAACTCGGCGGTGAGTTCGGACTTGAACTGCGGGCTGAACTCGGCGGTGAGTTGTGGTTTGACATCGGGGCTGAACTTGGGCGTGACCTGCGGTTTGAAGTCGGGACTGAGTTTGGGCGTGACGTGCGGACTGACTTCGCGGTTGAATTCGGCGGTGACTTGCGGATTCAGCCGCGAAGTGAACTCCGGCGTGAAGTCCGCGTTGAGAGCCGGGCTGAAATGCCGGGTGAAATCCGAGTTCAGGCGCGCAGTGATTGCGTAGGTGATGGCCGGAATCCTGATGCAGGTCCTAGAAGCCCGGCCGGAAACCCCTCCGGTAGCTTGCAGACCGTGAAATGGCACCACGTAAGTCCTTGATTATCAATGGCCGCAAGAATGACGGTCATGCGTTACGTGGCTTTTCGGCCGGACTCCTAGGGCAGGGGCTAACGAGGTCGCCGGCTCCCTTGCCTTGGCGGGACACGATCCCAATTCCCCGAGCGGAATTGGGTCATGTCCCTTTGCCGGTGCCGATTCAGGGAGCGAAGACGACGCGGGTGGTGGCCGTGCGTTCAACGGTCTTGACCCGAACGACATAGACACCGGCGCGAATATCGGACGACGGCTTCCAGACGTAGCCGGATGGCGTGGCGACGAGCGCGGAGTAGGGATCGGAGCTGGATGCGATGAGTCTCCCGGCGGCATCATAGATGCGGGCAGAGGTGGTCGAGTGGTCAAGTGGTCCAGTGGTCATGTGAATGAGAAGCGAGGTGCGGAAGGGGTTCGGGCGGGCGGAGACGGTGCGCGCGATGCCCATGGCCTTGTGTCCATCGGCCAGCCCGACGAATGGCGAGAGCTTGCCCCAGATGCGGGTCGTGTTCGTCACGCGGCCGCCGATTGAGTCTGTCCAACCATCCCAGGTCGCGAGCACATGACCGGCCGCGTTCGAGGTCAGGGCTGGGAGCGACTCGCTACCGGTGCCCCGCGTGACCGGGAATGTGTCGAGCACGGCGCCTGACGTACTCACTCGAGCTCCGTGGATGGTCGTGCTGTCCATGCTCCATGCCTGCCAGGCGACGATGTAGTCGGTGCCGTCGAACGTGGCTGTCGGTTCAGTGGCCGGGTCCGTTGATACGGCCAGGCCCGCTGTGTCGAGCACGGTGCCGCTACGTGTCACGCGGGCGGCGTAGACGCCGACAGCGTCCCCCGATGTCCAGACAACTAGGTAGCTGCCTCCGCCGTAGGCAATTGCCGGTTCCCGGAGGTTGTTCTCGCCTGCTGCGATTTCGATTCCCGCGGTATCGAGCACGACCCCGGCCTGAGTGACGCGAGCACCGTAGATGTCAAAGTGCGGGAGCGTGTCCGGTCGGCGAGTATCTACCCAGGTGATGAGGTAGTCGGTGCCGTCAAATGCCACCGCCGGTTCGTACTTGTCCGGCGGCGCCATTGACACAACGAAGTTGTTGGGGTCGAGCAGACGTCCCCTTCCGTTTACGCGTGCAGCGTATATGTCGTCGCTCATGTTATTGGCCTCGTGCTGCCAGACGACTAGAAAGGCCGTGTCACAGGCAGCTACGGCCGGCTCAAACTGGAAGTCGCCACGTATCGCGACTGCAATCCCAGATGTGTCGAGGACGTGTCCTGACGGGCTCACCCGCGCTGCATAGATATCAGAGTAGTTGTTACCTTCACGCCAGTCTTCCCATGCGACGAGATAGCAGATACTGCAAGCGGCAACCGAGGGGTAGGTTCCCTGCGAGACCGTAAAGGGCCGTGGGTCCAACAGGCTTCCCTGCGACGAGACCCGCGAGGCATATATGTCACATATCGGCCCGCGACGATAGTCCTGCCATGCGACCAGGAAGTCTGTTCCATCAGAGGCACAGCATGGGGATGACTGCTCATAGACGCCCGAGGAAACGAGAACCCCGGCAGTGTCGAGGACGTTTGCGTCCGGGGTCAACCTGGCGCCGAACACATCTTGACGCCATTCGCCTTCGTAGCAGTCCCAGACCACCCAGAAGTTGGTGCCGTCAAAGACGGCAGCCTGCCCGGTCAGCCCGCCGTTCATCCGGTTGATTCGGAACCCGTCCGGGTCGAGTACGCCTCCCGACTGGTCAATGCGGCAACCAGAGGCCCCTTGCGGCCCGTTGAATGCCACGAGATAGTACGGGCTTCCGAACGTCACGGAAGCAGCACCCTCATTCTGATCGGTCGTCGCAACCGGGATCCCGCCTGAGTCGAGCACCACGCCGGACCGAGTCACCCGTGTCGCGAAGACGTCGGTCTGGTAGTTGCGGACGCGGTCCCACGTAACAAGAAAGTAGTCGCCACCGAATGCCACCGACTGTCCATACGTCCTGGCAGTGTCTACCGTGATCGGGATGCCGGCAGTGTCCAGCACGACTCCAGAAGGGGTCACCCGCGCACCGTAGACGTGGACGCCGTCTTGAGTGCTCGTCCATATCACCAGGTAGTTGGAGTCACCAAATGCAATCTCCTGGGCGCACTGGTAGCCAGAGGAGCGAGATACCGCAAATCCGCTGGGGTCCAGGACGATTCCGCTCTGGTTCAAGCGAGCGGCGTAGATGTCAGTGTTGTCCTGTTGCCAGGCCACTAGGTAGTTCGTGCCATCGAACGCGATTGATGGGTCAGCGGCGTAGGCAGAAATCGGTGACACCTTGATCGGTGGCTCGTCAAGGACTTGGCCCGAGCGCGAGACACGTGTACCGCAGATGGCGCCGCCGGGCGCGTCCCACACGACGAAGTAGTTTGTGCCGTCGAAGGCGACTCGCGGATGTTCGTTGGTAACCAGGGGATCGGTTATGTTGAAACCGCAACTGTCCAAGAGCCGGCCCGAGCCGTCAACGCGGGCGGCGTATATGTCGTAGCCGTAGTGATCCGTCCGGCCGTCCTGCCAGACGACGAGGTAGTTTGTTCCATCCCACGCCGTGACTGCCTCATACTGCCGGTAGGGAGCGCGCGCGTAGACCACCTGCGAATCGAGCAGGAATGCGTCCGGGTCGGGCGGGTCGGCGTAAGCTAGCCCGGCGGAGAGCAGAAGCAGTCCAGCGAGCAAGAGCGAAATCGTTCTGAGCATTACGGCTTCCTATGAACAGTCTACACTACAATACTATCGCTCAGACTGTTGTCAATATCAGGGCGAGATTGACGGCCAGCGCGTGAGCATGAGCTTCGGCATTGGCCATTGACGACTGGCGATTGCCGAGTCTATGAAATAGACGCCTGGTGGGAGGACGGGCGGGGGTCAGCGGGTTGGCGGCAGGGCGGATTCGAGGGCGGCAATCAGCGGGCGAAGGTCTTTGGACATGGCGTCCCAAACCACGCTGACGGGCGTCTCACGAGCCGCTTCGAGCATGTGGCGGAGCCGAATTAGATCAGGTTCCGGAAAACTGCTCACTGGCACCTGCGACAACCTCTTCCCGGAAGTAGCGGCTCAGTTCCTTCGGCGTTCGCAGGTCAACCTTCCGCCCGAGCATCTCCGAAAGCTCAATCTCCATGCCGGCCAAGCCGAAGTAGCCCGGCCCGTTGCCCGGCTCGAACTCCACCAGCACGTCAACGTCGCTGTCCGGGCCGAAGCGGTCGGTGAGGACCGAGCCGAACAGCGACAGCTTGCGGATATGATTGCGCCGGCAGAACTCGGCCAGCTTGTCGCGGTCAAAGGCGACCTTTGGACTCATGAGCTAGTGTAGCCGAACCGGCCGGGGCGTCAAGTCTTCAGCCACCACGGAAGGGCCACTCAGGCGAGGACCATCGGCAGCGGACGGAGTTCGCGCTTGAGCGGGTCGAGGGCGAGGCCAAGGGCCTCGAGGGTCATCGCTCCCAGTAGCACACTGTCGTCCTCTTCACCGAAGATGACGTCGGCCACTCCAATAGCACCGCGGTACTTGAACATCGCGCCGCCCTTCTGCCGTACAATCCTTGAGCCGTCGGCGAGACGGAGTTCCTGCTCGGTCAGGGGCTTGATGCCGAGTCGCTCCAATACCGGTCGCGGAACCACGGAGTAGACCGCGCCGGAGTCAACGAGGAGGTCGAGCGCCTCAGTACGCTCGGGGCTGGCAGGGTCTCCAATCTCGATTCGCAGAGCAGTCAATCCCATTTGATGCTCCTTTTCAGGTCAGGCTAGTAGAAGATAGGTAGGAACCGGGAAATGTCAAGCGTTCGCCGTCGCCCGTGACTACTCACCGAGTAGCCGCTAGCCACTCCATTCTAGGGAAGGTCTTCAGCCACTCAACCTTGGGCGGCTTGGCGGCAAAAGCCGGAAGCGCTGCCGTCAGCAGGGCGGCTAGGAGCCACGTGGTGCGCATGTGCATCTCTTGGATCTAGGGCTCCCGGTCTGGCGCGAGCTTGGTCAGGAATAGGTAATGGATGCCATACAGAGGTGGCGGCGGGACGTGATTCGAGCCGGTTACGATGTAGCCGCCATCGCCAGTTTGGCGTACGCAGGCGGCGGCGCCGATGCACAGCGAATCCGTCCACACGTGAATTCCGTTCGATGTCAGTCTGAAGACACATGCCACGCCTCGGTCACTGGGACCGCGGTAGGACCCAGCAACCGCAAAGCCGCCATCAGCGGCTTGTTCGAGCCAATAGCCTTCGCTCTCGGTATCCCCGGCCAGCCGAGGCACGATCCACTCAGGAGAACCGTCGACACGAACCTTGAGCAGGTAGGCGTTCGAGTGGTCTGACGCCGGGCCGGTCGCGACGTACCCGCCGTCGGGCGTCTGCAGTACCGAGTTGGCGCAGACCACGTCGTCGAAGGTCCGCAGCCACTGCTGGTTGCCACAGGAGTCCACCTTGAGCAGCGTCCTGGTGCCGATGATGTACCCGCCGTCGGAGGTCTGATGGAGCGGGAACATGTCGTAGGTTCCCCACTCAATGTCTATGGGGTATCGCTTCAACCACTGGCGGTTGCCGAGGCTGTCGGTTTTGCAGAGAATGAGTGCGCTGTCGCTAAGTGTTGAGTTTGCAGTCACTGCGTATCCACCATCACTCGTCTGGACTATCGCGCGACCAGTCGCATCGCCATACGGAAAGACATCGCTGCTAAGTTCGCTCTGCCAGACAAGCTTTCCTTGTCCGGCGAGCTTCACTAACCAGACGTTCCGGTCCTCTCGGTCGGTCAGTGCGCCGTTCGCCCCAACCATGTACCCGCCGTCAGCGGTTTGATGCGCCGCGAACGCCTCAGTCGGCACGTGGATGTTTGCGCCTAAGGTCTTTGTCCAGACCGCGTCGCCGTTCGAGTTGGTCTTCACGAGCAGCAGTCTTATATGGAGTCCGATGCCAATTTCCCCTGCGACAAGATAGCCGCCGTCGCTAGTCTGTTCCACGTAGTCGCCGACAGCCGAACTGTCGCCGAGCAAGTTCTTCGTCCACTGCACCGCCGGCGGCTCGGCGGTGGAGGGAGCAAATGCGACTACCGTCTCGGTCCTATGCGCAAGGTTCGCCGCAGATGAATCGCCTTTTCTCGGTTTCCTCTGCGCCGGCTCATCGCGTGAGCAACCCACCAACAAGATATGACTGGCTGTGAGTGCAGCCACTATGAGGAGCCAAGCCGAGCGCGCCCGTATCTTCGGACTGCTAGCGGAACTAGAGTCGAACGCCAAGTGTATAGCCAGGTGAACAGGATATGGTACGGAAGACTGGTGTCAAGAGAGTGTTTGTTGCTGCCTCGCCGATGACCTCAAGGTTGCGCAGGACAGCGTCCATCGTCTTCTCGTCCCCAATGAACTCGTCGTAGGTCAGACCCTTCGTGTACTGTCGGACTCTGGCCATCGCCTGCTTGAGGTCTTCAAGCCGAGTCCGTGCCGGGCGGTTCGTCACGCGTAGACGACTTCGCGCAAGACCCGGTCGCGATACTGGGGTTTGAGAGCGGGGATTGTCACAAGGTCGACACGCATCCCGAGGACCTGCTCCAAGTGGTCTTTCAGGTCCACGATTTCCCAGCCGATGGGCGCGCTGAACTCGACTAGTATGTCAACGTCGCTTGCTTCCGTCTGCTCACCGCGGACGTACGAGCCAAAGATGCCGATTCGCCCGACGTGAAACCGAGCGGCCAGCAGGGGAAGCGACTCCCGTAGCGTTTCCTCAATCTCTGTCTTGGTCTTCATTCGGTGGTTTCCTCTACATGTAGGTTAGGCGTGGGCGGGAAAATGTCAAGCCCGAGCACGGCTGCCGGCTAGCGGCTGAGAATGAGCTTGTCGGTGAACGACGACCCGCGGACGAAGTAGACGCCAGGCGGCAGACGGCTGACGTCATTGGCGCCGGGATGCACGACCGCTACGCGACGACCGGAGGCGTCCAGGAGGACGATTTCAGATTGCGGGCTGCAGACCGCAGATTGCAGAATGTCGAGGCGGTTACGGATGATGGTGGCACCCGACGTTCGGCGTTTGGCGTTCAGCGTTTGGCGTTCTTCGGCAATCGCCCCGGTTGTGTCCCAGGTTGCGGTGATGTCGTAGGCGATGCCGTTCAAGACGTGGAGCGGGTCGTTGTAGAGGAAGCAACTGTCGCCGTAGGTTGTGACTGTGGTGGCACACTCGACGCCGATGTACCAACGGCCGGGCGCAGGGATCGGAACGAGAATCGTCTTGTGTGCGTCAGGTGTGGTATCGAGATAGTCGGCGGTGCTGCGGAACGCGAACGTGTCGCGCGCGATATAGAGGTTGAGCTGGAATGAGTCGTTGGCTGAGATGGTGATGGAAAGGTTGCTCGCACGGGGGACAGTTTCCGCAAGGTCGCAGGCGAAGTGGTGATACTGCTTGTCGCCGACGCGGGCGAAGGCAGGGTCGCCACCGGTCGGCTGGTCCATGTGCCGCGTGATGCCGGTTGTGAGCGCGGCTTTGAGGCGGGGCGGGCCGAGTCCGTCAAGCGCGTAGCGGAACACGGCTTCGGTGAGATGGAGCTGCTCTCCATAGCCCCAGCCTTCGGGATGGGTGCCGAGTAGGGCACAGCGACCGGTTGAGTCCGCGGCTTTGTATGCCCAGGCCGAGACTTTGTCGTGGACAAAGTAGCCGGCAGTGTCGTAGCGGAGCAGGATTTCGGTCCCCTGCGGCCAGCCGATGGACTCGTTGGCAAACGGGCCGCTGTAGACGTAGAGGCTGTCGATGTAGAAGTCGCCGCCGAAGCTGTCGTACTGGAGAAGTGGCGAGTCGGGCGGAATGAAGTTGCCGACATACGCGTTCTGGATGTGGGTATCTTTGGTGCGGCCGGGCCAGAGGTGGTAGAAGAACGGCGAAGTGCCCGAGTCTTGATTGCTGAGCGAGGCGAGATACGCGCCGGCGCAGGAGCCGGAGTAGGAACCGCCGTGTGAGTAGAAGTCGCGGACGCGCTGGCGGCCGGTGTCGCCCATGGCCGTGCCGTGGGTGCCGGCATCGCCGCCATTGGTATAGATGAGGCGGAAGCGGGGAGATCCGTCGGGGTAGAGAAGGTAACCGTTCGCGTCATCGGGATTCGAGACCATTATGTACTGCAAGGCCGCGCTGTCTTCGCGGGCGAGAAACTCATACGAGAGGCCGAGGCTTTCGGCAGCATAGAGCTTCGTGCGGTGGGTCAGGCCGGTGCCGCCGTCCATGAAGAGGTCTTTGTAGAAACCTTCGGTCGCGAGTGCAGAGCCGGCAAGCCAGAGAAGGCCGGCGATGCAGGCTACACGTCTGAAGCTCGAAGTCCGAAGTCCGAATTCCGAATCAAGCCCGAAGGCGCCTGTGACTGGTCTTACACGCAGATTGAGCACGTCAGGCGGCACGCAATGAGAATAGGCGGAGAAGGCGCGAAGTCAAACCAACGGGCGGCAACTTGCGTCCGGCAGCGCAAGCCTGTAGAATGGCGCGATGAAATGGACAATCGTAGGCGGTGTTCTTGTCGGCTGCGCTTTGCTCCTCGCGGCTGTCGGCTGCGGGGCTGCGTGCAAGTGTTGCCGGACGACAACGGACGCGCTGGCAGCCGCGCCGGAGCGAGTGGAGATAGACGGCCGGGAGTACACGCTGGCCGCGAATCTGTGGCGAGACTTCATGCCGATGGCGCCGCCGGACGGCGAGTCGCTGATTGCTGCCCTCAAGGTGTCGCCCGCGGATGCGATGCCGCCGTCTGCCGACCTTGCGATTGACCATGTGTGGGTACTCAACGGGGAGAAGCAGTGGTCGGTCGCGGTCGTCAGGCCGAGCGGGGCGGGACAGTTGCCGGCATCGCAGCTTGAACAGTCGGTCCGGAACGGGCCGAAGTGGGGCCCGGGCATCACGGTTGACGTGGTTGTGCGATTGAGGCAGGGAAAGCGGACCTGGCTGGTTAGGCAGGCCGGGGTGACCATCAAGAGGACAGATTGAGGGGCTATTTCAGATTGCAGAAGTCGGAATCGTGGGCGGCGTTGACAGTGCGGATGTTTCAACTAGATTAGCCGGATGGCGCACCGCATCGCGGTCTGTAACCAGAAAGGCGGGGTCGGCAAGACCACGACCTCGGTCAATCTGGCCGCGGCCCTGGCCCTGCGAGGCGGACGGGCGCTGCTGGTGGACATGGATCCGCAGGCGCATGCAACGCTCGGGCTGGGAGTAGACCGGTCCACGCTCCAGGTTTCGGTCTACGAGGCGATGGTCGAGGCTACGCGGGTCGAAGACGCGATTCTCAATGACCGGGCGGAGAGCCTGGACCTGCTGCCTGCGTCGGTCAGCCTGGCCGGCGGCGAGGTTGAACTGATTGACGCCGAAGAGCGCGAGTTCCGGCTGAACAAGGCTCTCTCACTCGTTGACGCGAAGTATCAGTACATCGTGATTGACTGTCCGCCGTCGCTCGGGCTCTTGACGCTGAACTGCCTTGTCGCGGTGCAGGGCGTGCTGATTCCGGTTCAGGCTGAATACCTGGCAATGGAAGGCATGTCGCGGCTGCTCGACACAATGAACCTGGTCCGACAGGGCCTGAACATGGCGCTGGCGATTGAGGGCGTGCTCATTACCATGTACTCCTCGCGCCTCAGTCTAGCCCAGCAGGTGGCGGAAGAGGTGCGGAGTTTCTTTAAGGACCAGGTGTTCGATGCCGTGATTCCGCGCAGCGTCCGGCTGGCGGAGGCGCCGAGCTTCGGCAAGACGATATTCGGCTATGATGCTCATTCGGCCGGCGCGCAGGCGTATCTCGCACTAGCCGATGAGGTGCTAACGAGGCACAGACGTGGAGAGGAAAGTACAGAGTGACAAGTACAAAGGACAAAGCAAGGATGAAAGGACAAAGTAACAAGGACGAAACCGGATTCCGGACTTTGTCATTTTCCCTTTCCACTTTCCCCTTTCCTCCAAGGAGGTCCAATGCGTAACGCTCTGGGCAAGGGCATCCGGGCGATAATCCCGGAAGAGACCCAGGCCGCGATGGCCGCCGAGGCGCGGCCCATTCGGATTGACGACATCAGGCCCAACCCGTTCCAGCCCCGGACAAAGGTCGATGAGAACTTAGGCGAGATGGTCGCCTCGATAAAAGAACATGGTGTGCTGCAGCCCATCGTGGTGCGGCGCCGGCGCGACGGTTATGAAGTGGTGATGGGTGAGCGCCGGTTGCGGGCGTCGAAGCTCGCCGGTCTTGAACAGATTCCCGCGGTCATCCGTTCGGTTGATGACCGCGACATGCTGGAACTGGCGCTGATTGAGAACCTGCAGCGCCAGAACCTGAACCCGATTGACGAGGCGATGGGCTTCAAGCGGCTCAGCGAGGAGTTCAACCAGACCCATGAGGTTATCGCCCAGCGGGTTGGCAGGGACCGTTCGAGTGTTACCAATGCGCTTCGGCTGCTGACGCTGCCGTTCAAGGTGCGCGACGCGCTTGCTGCCGGGCAGATTACTGCCGGCCACGCCCGGGCACTGCTGATGAGCGAGAGCCGCAGGGTGCAGGTCGAGGTCTGCGAACGGATAGTCAAGGAAGGGCTGTCGGTCCGGCACGTCGAGAAGCTCTGCGGCCAGCCGAAAGCTAAGGAGCCGCCCAAGCCGACGTCGGAGAAGGATATTCACATCCGCGAGGTCGAGGAGAAGCTGACCGGCTACCTTGGCACCAAAGTTGTCATAAATCCGGGCAAGGCCGGAGCGGGAGAGATAGTCGTACGCTACTTCTCGGCGCAGGACCTGGAGCGCGTGGTTGAAAAGATGAAGGGGAAGTAACAGACCGCCGATGAAGCCCCAATGTCCAATATCCAAGCACCATTCAAGCCCCAATGATACAGGTCCCAAGCGACGGCCGGCCGCCCCATTGGGACCTGCGTGTTGGGCATTGATTGGGAATTGGCTATTGGGATTTGGGGTTTCCCGCGCCTAGCGGGAGCCATGCCTCGCAAAGAGCTTTCTTTCTTCGTCGCCAGTAATTACAGCGCCAACTCGCTACGGTTCAGCGTGCCGCTGTGGATGGCCCGGCTGCTGGGCGCGGTGGCGTGCCTGCTGGCGTTGCTCGTCGTCGCGACGCTGGTGATGGCGCTGGCCGGGACGTACCGGCTCAGCAAGCTCTCGTATCTTGAACGCCGGAACCGGCAGCTTGAGGGTGAGTTTGCCAAGGTGGCGGCACTGCGCAAGCAACTCGTACAGGTCGAGGAGCAGAGCCGGAAGATGGCGGCGATGCTCGGTGTCGACAAGACCCCGGCGCCGGTGAACTGGGACTCGGTGCCGCTCGACTCACAGTCCCTGCCGGAGTGGCTCAAGGGTAAGGTCTGGGGAACCCAGATGGTACCGAGGATGGTGCCGGTTGAGGGTTACGCGGTCTCGCAGCGGGCCAGTGACCAGCACCAGGCCATCGACCTGGCCGCGCCTGCCGGCGCCCCGGTGCGCGCGACCGCAGACGCGGTCGTCGAGCAGCGCGGCGACGACCGGCAGTATGGCCGGTTCCTGCTGCTGCAGCACGGCCAGGGGTACGAAAGTTACTACGGCCATCTTCAGGACTGGAACGTTGACAAGGGCGATACGGTGCAGGCCGGCGCAACCATCGGCTGGGTCGGCACCACCGGCAAGTCAACCGCCCCGCATCTTCACTTCGAAATCCGCAAGGATGGACAGCGGATTGACCCGGCCACGGTCCTCAAGTTCTAGGAGCGCGGCCGAAAAGCCACTCGGTCGCAAACGCAACTATTGTGCCAGGCTTGAAAAATCAAGGGGT
>JAPLUO010000037.1 GCA_026397595.1 Caldifarciminota bacterium | reverse complement strand
CGTCTCCGCACTTCTCGCTTCTGACTTCGCCGGCCGAGACCCCTCCTCGGCGTCGGGGTGACACTTCGTGTCATCTGCGTCCATCTGCGTTCATCTGTGGTTCCATCGGGTTTGGTTGCGGCCTCCGAGGCCGCGCTATGTCGTCTGCGTAATCTGTGGATAGTCCACGCGCTGCGCGCGAGTTTCCAGTTACCAGTTTCCAGGTTGCAGTAGTCGGATTCCGCACTTCTGCATTCTGACTTCACCCGTGCCGTGCGCCTGGACGGCTGAATCTGTGCATCTGCGTAATCTGTGGATGGTCCTTCGTTCCTCGGTCATCGTTGTCCCTGGCGGCTGTCTCTCCGCCTCCGACCTTTGCCATTTCCACTTTCCCCTTTGCCTTGTCCTTGGTCCTTGGTCTTCGATCCCCCGTCCTCAGTCCTCAGTCCTCAGTCTCCCGTCTTCGGTCCTCAGCTCGCCCGGTCCGCGACAGCGTCCCACACTCGCAGGAAGTTGAAGCCGGTAATCTTCGCGATGTCGGATTCAACAAACCCGCGCTTGCGCAGGCCTGCGCCAATCGCGCCCATCTTCGTCGCGTCCTCAAGCCCGGGCAGTGCGCCCTCGAACCCATCGAAGTCCGACCCCAGCCCGGCGTGGTCCGGCCCGACAAGCTGGCAGATGTGGTCGATGCAGTCGAGCACGTCCTCGATTGAAGCCTGGGCTTCCGGGTCGCGCAGGAAATAGGATAGGAACACAACCCCAATCACCCCGCCGTGAGCCCCAATCGCCCGAATCTGCTCGTCGGTCAGGTTGCGGTTGAAGTCCCGCCGCGCCCGAACCCCGGAATGGGATGCGATGACCGGGGCGTCGCTCGCGTCGAGGATGTCGAACACGGTCTTGTCCGCGCTGTGGGAGACGTCAACAATCATCCCAAGTTCGTTCATCCGGCGCACCGCCTGCCGGCCCAGCGACGACAGCCCGTTGTGCGGCTTGTTCTTGTCCCCGCTCGAGTCTCCGAGCTCATTTGAGTTGCACCACGTGACCGTCAGTACGCGCACCCCGCGCTCGAAGAACCGGTCGAGGTTCTCAAGCCTCCCCTCCAGCGCGTGCCCGCCTTCGACCCCGAGCACCGCCGCGATTCGGCCCGAGGCCGTTGTCTGCCGGAATTCGTCCGGGGTCCGCACCGGCGCGACGCTTTCCGCGCACCGGCCGCAGACCTCGTCGAACGTGTCCGCTCCTTTGAGCGCGAAGTCGCGGTACTCACCCGGCTTGAGTTCGGTCGGACTGACCCAGACGGCAAAGACCTGTCCGTTGATGCCGCCATCTTTCATCCGGGGGAAGTCGAGGTGCCCCTCGTCCGACCTCTGCGTGATGTCCTTGCGCCCGCGGATGTGCTCGTACAGCGCGTCGGTGTGGAGGTCGACGAGAAGAGGACGCGGGGAATCGGGAGTCGGGACGGGGGAAGAGGAATGCGCGTCCGGCATCAACTACTCTCCCGGCGCCAACTCGCGGCGCTCTTCGTCGCCGGTCGGGCGCCGGATGTCATGGTAGGCCGGGGTACCGTCCTAGTTGCCGGGAATCGCTACCGCCTGAAGTAATCCATCAGGCTCGACGATGAGAGCACGCCGGTCGCGAGCAGGACCACCCAGACGCCTGCGGCAATGATCGACACTGCGAATGAAATGATTATCAGGATGCCGGAGATGGTGAAGTAGTTCTTCAGTTGGCCGATCATGCCTTCGAGCGAGGCGAAGTCGCCCTTGTCGGCGTATTCACGGGCCCTCGACCCGGCCTTGGTCAGAACCACGCCCATCCAGATTGGGAGCCAGGCAATAACAAGGCCAACAATCGAGAGGGCTTGCAGGCAGCCGCCGATAATGGTCATGATGCCCATGAACTTGATCCAGCCGGTCATACCCCTGGCGTTCCTGCGAGCCTGGGTGTCGGGAGCGGTCGTAGCTACACTGGCTTCCATGTAATCTCCTTTGCGTTTGTGTCTATACGCTAAGGGCTCGCGCCGAAAAGTCAAGGCCGACGCGCCAGGGAGCGAGCCAAGGCACTCCGGCCGTGCCTGCAACTTGAGGCTTGCGGCTTGTGGCTTCCTGCTCACGCGCCGGGTTTGCACGACCGACGCGCCGCGGCTAGACTGAACCGTGCCTGATTCCACCCGCTTTCTGAAGCCCGAGGTCGTTGCCAAGTTGAGGGGCATCGACCTGAAGGCTCGGCTGGTGGTCGAGGGCTTCCTCGCCGGGCTGCACCGCTCTCCGTACAAGGGCTTCTCGGTCGAGTTCACCGAGCACCGGGCCTACATGCCCTGGGACGAGCCGAAGCGGATTGACTGGAAAGTCTACGCCAAGACCGACCGGTTCGTGGTCCGGGATTACGAGGAGGAGACCAACCTGCGCGCGTACCTCGTGCTCGACGCATCGGGTTCGATGTCTTACGCGACCGGCAAGGTCTCGAAGCTCGAGTACGCAAGCTACCTTGCCGCGAGCCTCGCTTACCTGCTGCTGCACCAGAAGGACTCAGCCGGCCTCATCACCTTCTCTGACAAGATAAACACCTACGTGCCGCCGCGCAGCACGCCGGCCCACTTGAACGCGCTCCTGCACCAACTCTCAATTATCAAGCCCGGCGGCGACACGGACATCGCGGGCACATTCCACCAACTGGCCGAGCGGGTGAAGCGCCGGGGCCTCGTCATCATCATGTCGGACTTGTGGGACGAGCCCGCAGCCGTGCTGACCGCGCTCCGCCACTTCCGGCACAAGAAACACGAGGTACTGGTCTTCCACATCCAGGACCCGAACGAACGCGAGTTCGCGTTCCGCGCGCCGGTCGTGCTCAGGGACATGGAGACCGGCCAGGAGTTGATAGTTGACCCGCGCGTGCTCCGCGAGCAGTATCAGAAGGACTTCGACCGGTTCTTCGCGACCTATGAGCGTGGCTGCCGCGAGGCCGCGATTGACTATCACCGGGTGACAACCGACACGCCGTTCGACCGCGCGCTCTTTTCGTACCTCGAGCGGCGGAGCAGAATGCGGTGAGGAGAAACTCGAAGCTCGAAGATCGAATGACGATTGAAATCCGAATGACCCAAACTCGAATGCTCGACCGTGCCGGTGACCCGGGGACTTGGTCATTCGGGTTTGGAACATTGATTCGTCATTCGGGTTTCGTCATTCGGACTTCGCCTCCGAGGTTCTGATGGGTTTCTCAGCTCCGTCGCTTCTGCCCCTTGCTGCTCTCGCCGCAATCCCGATTGCCATCCACATCCTGAGCCGGCTTCGGCTCAAGCGCGCTGAATTCCCGTCGCTACTGCTGCTCACCACTGCCAAGCGCGAGCGGTTCTCTTGGCTCCGGCTCAAGGAACTGCTGCTGCTCGTATTCAGGACGCTGGCGCTGCTCGCGTTGCTGATTGCCCTGGCCCGGCCGTATGTCCGGCACCGCTTGCCCGGACTTGGCCGGGCGAACGACTTGGTTGTAGTGCTCGACGACTCGTATAGCATGTCGCAGCCGTGGCAGTGGCAGAGGGCGCTTGCCGTGGCGCGCGACCTCCTCAACTCACTCGGCCCGGGCCGCCGGGCCGCGCTGCTCGTAACGAGTCAGGCCGGACCGTCCGCCTCCTCTCTCCTCTCTCCTCCCTCTTCTCTCTTCCCGTTGCTCGATTCGCTCAAGCCGTCTTACTCGGGTGCGACTCTTGGGCCGGTGCTGAAGCGCGCGGTCGAATTGGCGAGGCCGGCGCATGCTGAAGTCGCAGTCGTGACCGACCTGCAAGCCCGCGCCATACCGTCGGATTGGCAGCCGCCTGCTGACGTGCCGGTCACGCTCGTCAGTGTTGCCGCGCCGGATGGCGAGAACGCGGGCGTCGCGCGGCTCTACACCGAAGACCGTTTCCCGATCGCGGGCCGGGCCACGCGCATCAAGGCGGACTTCACAAACTACGGCTCGCACCCGGCAACGCGCACTGCGGTTCTGACCCTCGACGACCATCGGGAGGAGCAGGCCGTCGCCATCAAGCCGCATGCAACTGCGACCGTGACCTTTGAGGCCGCGCTCGCGGACTCCGGGTATCACGTTGCCGAAGTTGAGCTGCGCAATGATTCGCTGGAGCCGGACAACACGCGCTGGCTCGCGGTCTATCAACCTCGGCGACTCTCCGTGCTCGTGGTGGAGTCGCCTGCCGCCCCGGCGCGCTATCTGGCCGACGCCCTGGGCACGGACTCATCTTCGGTCTTCAGCCTGACCACCATGCCGGCGGCCGAGTTCGGTCGCTATGACCCGCGCCGGTTCGCCACTGTTGTCATCATTGACGCGGCTTCGCTCAGCCGTCCGGACTGGACCCGACTCGGGTTCTTCCTTCAGTCCGGCGGCTCGGCCCTGGTCATGTTCGGCACGCCGCCATCCGACTCATCGCTGCTCGGCGGCCGCATCCGGTTCCGTGAGTTGGCCCGGCCTACCGGATTCGTTTCCGTCACGTCGGTTGATACAACCCACCCGGTGCTGGAAATCCTGAAGACTGCCGACTTGTCGGCCGCGCGGTTCTTTGCCCATGCGCGGTTGGATCCGGCCTCGGGCCGGGTGCTCGCCCGCCTCTCCGACGGCGAGCCGCTGATGCTTGAGTCTGAGGACGGCCGGCTGATCACGTGGGCGTTCACCACCGAACCTGAGTTCACCGACCTCGTGTTCAAGGCCGCATTCGTGCCCCTGATCCACCGAACCCTGCTCTACCTTGCCAGCGCGCCGCTGCGTTCAGAATACATGGTTGGAGATACGATTCGCGCGCCGGTTCCGGGTTCCGGCCCGGTCACCGTCTTGACGCCGGGCGGCCGCGTTGTTGAGACACCGGAGCCGGGAACGGGCCGACCCGAACTCGTGCTCACGCAGACCGGGAAGCCGGGCATCTATCGTGTCGCCGACCGGCCGTACGCGGTCAACGTACTTGCCGCCGAAGGCGACTTAACCCAAGCCACTGCCGACGCACTCAGGAAACAGGGCTACCAGGTCTGGTCCGTCTCCGCCAATCTGCAATCTGCAATCTACAATCTGAAATCGTCGGACTTGTCCCCGGCCCTGCTCTGGCTTGCAGCGTTCGCCTTTGCCGCGGAGCTCCTCTTGCTAGCGCTCTAGCAAGAGAAGGTAGCAGTGAGCAGTTAGGAGTTAGGGGCTAGGAGGTAGAGAATAGAAAGTAGAAGGTAGGAGGTAGGAGTTGAGGAGTGGAATTGTGGGCTGCGTCTGTCTGCTAACTGCTAACTACTAACTTCAGAGGTAGACGCCGGTGCGAAGGTAGTTCACGTAGCGCTGGAAGATAGTCTCATCTTCCAGAAGTGCCACGCGGGCGATAATGACGAGGCTGGCCTCGGCATTGACCTTCAAGCCATAGGCCTGATGCCCGGGCTCGCGCACCGTGAACCCGACATCATAGACCTCTTCGGCCTTCTGGTAGCCCCGGCCGGTCACCTGCTCCAGGAACCACGAGAGGTTGTCGGCAACGGCGCTCAGCACCACGATTGGTAGCAGTTTAGGCCGCATGGGGATCTTGATGACCTCGCCGCCGGACGCGCGCGCATCAACGACGGTGGCTCGGTCGGTGTCAGCGAACCGGCGCAGGGTATTGAGCGAGGACGGTTCCATCTGGGTATAATTTACTACTACCGGCCGGTATGTCAAGTCGAGACAGTCGGGAACCGAAACCGTACCGGTTTTGGGAACAGCCCCCTCGCTAGGCCGCCGACTCCTGCCCCATGAGGTGGGCGTAGACCACCGCGTTGCCCACCATGTTGGCGATGACCGAGAATTCGTCGGGCTTGTGCGCCCGACCTTCGTTGCGGCCCCAGACCACGGCCGGAATCCCGCGCCGGCGAAACAGCGCCGCGACCGTGCCGCCGCCGATTCCCCGCGTGAAAGGCTCCCCGCCGTACACGTCCCGGACCGCCTTAGCCAGCATCCGGACGACCGGCGCGTCGGGTGACGTCGGCGGCGCCGCCTGCGCCATCTGGACCGTCTCGACCTTCACCTCGACCTTGGACTCGGACGCGATCTCGGCGGCAATGCGCTTCATCTCCTCAATCAAATCGGTCAGTTCGTACTGCGGCAGCATCCGGCAGTCGAAGTAGAACACGTCCTCCGCCGGAATCGTGTTGATGTTGGGAACATTCGCTTCCTTCTTGGTCGGTTCCATGGTTGACACCGGCGGCGAGAACAGGCCGTCCTCGGCGTTGTAGCGCTCGTGCAGGCGCTCATCGAGCCGCAAGAGCAGACGCGCGCCGGCCCGGTGCGCGTTGTTGCCGTGATGGGGAGTGGAGCCATGCGCCTGCCGGCCGAGGGTCGTGAACTTCACCCACGCAATCGACTTCTCCGCCACTTCCAGCAGCGTGCCCGATTCATTGCCGGCGTCCGGTACGACCACAAGGTCCTCGGGCCGGCAGAGGTCGTGGTTCTCAAGCAGCCAGCCCACGCCGTAGTCCGACCCGTTCTCCTCGTCCGCGACCAACATCAGAATGACGTCGGTTTCAGGCACGAGCCCGAGGTCGAGCAGCGCCTTCACCGCGAAGCACGAGGCAACCATCTCCTGCTGATTGTCTTCGGTGCCCCGGCCATAGATGCGGCCGTTCTCGACCCTGGCCTGAAACGGGTCGCTCTGCCAGAGGTCCCTTGGACCGGACGGCACCACGTCAACGTGCGTCATCAGCCAGAGCGCGGGCCGTTCCTTCCGACCTTTCATCCAGGCGGTCAGGCTGGGCCGATACCCGCACGGAGCACGGCCGTCCGGCACCCGGTACTCGGTGACCCCAAGACCCCACGACCGCAGGAGCCCCGACATGTACTCGACCTTGGCTTTCTCGCCGTCACCGCCTGATACCGGGCTGATTGCCGGTAACGCAACCAGCCGGCGCTGCATCTCAATCATCTCCGGCTCAAGCCGGCCAATCCGCTCTTTAATTCTCGCAAGGTCAGTGCTATTCCACATCGCCGCTCCTTTGGCTTTGGGCCGTCATCGTCGACCGTTCATCGTTCATCGTTGCACCGCGACCCCTTATGATTCTCGAAAACGCGGGGCGAGTCAAGCCGGGCACTGTTTGACAGATGCCGCAGGGCAACTAACATACAGTGATGTCTCAACTACTCGGGTTCCTGACCCGTGATATCTCGCTCAAGATAGTCGCACTGTTCATCGCCGGATTCTTCTGGGTTATCGCGGTCCTTGACCGGACATACGACGTTCGGATCGTGGTCCCGGTAGCCGCCGCCACGTCCGATACCCGACGGGTCATACCGGACATTGACGTGAAGAACGCGGTCGTGACGCTCGAAGGCAGGGGCCGCGACCTGCTCGGGGTGAAACCGCGGCAACTCGCGTTCCGCGTGGAAATCCCTGACGGCAAAGTCGGCACCCGGCAACTCCAGCTCTCCCCGGCCGCGCTCAAGCTCCCGCCGGACGTGCGGGTCAGGGCGCTTGACCCGGATAACGTCGAACTGAAGCTCAGCGCCGCTGCCAACCGCATGGTCGGAGTGCAGGTTCCGACCCGGGGCCAGCCCGCCAGCGGCACCGCGCTGTCGGTCAACGAGCCGCCGGCCCAGGTGAGGCTGTCCGGAACTGAAGAAGACGTGAGGCTCACCGCCGCGGTCACCACCGAGACGCTTGACCTCGCCACTGTCACCGAACCGGGCCACCGCCGCCTGAAGGTCATCCCGCCGGAGGGCGGCCGGTATTCGGTCGACCCGGAGTCGGTTGACGTCGTCATCGCCTTGGAGAAAGAAGGCGCGCGGATATTCCTCGGTCTGCCGGTCAAGGTTGTGGCGCCCGACCCCGGGCGCGTTGAAATCGACCCTACCGAAGCACAGATAGCCGTAGCCGGCCCGGCCTCACGAATCGGATCGCTTAAGCAGTCGGACATCACGGCCCAGATCAAGGTCTCCGGCCTGGGCCCGGGCGACTACCAGCTCGCCGCGGAAATCTCACCTATTACGGAGAGCATGAAATACTGGACAGTTCTTGATGTCACCCTGAGTATCCTTATACCCTGTCACCCTGAGCGCAGCGAAGATTCTTCGGCGTCGAACGCCTCAGAATGACAAACATTTCCTGCTCTCATTAGTAACTGCTAACTGCCAATGCTCTGCCTCGGCATCGAGAGTTCGTGTGACGAGACCGCGGCCAGTGTCGTAGCCGACCGGGCAACCGTCCGTTCAAGCATCGTATCGTCGCAACTGGTGCACGCCGAGTACGGCGGCGTAGTTCCCGAACTCGCGGCCCGCGCCCACATGAAAGCAATCGTCCCCGTCACCGAAGCAGCGCTCGCGGCGGCGGGCGTCGCGTGGTCGGACCTCTCGCTGGTCGCCGTCACGAACACGCCGGGGCTCATGGGCGCGTTGCTTGTCGGCCTGCCGTTTGCCAAGGCGCTGAGCTACAGCCTGGGTGTCCCGTTTGTCGGGGTAAATCATCTTGAAGGCCATCTCTTCGCGCTCCGCCTCGAACACCCGGAACTGGCGCCGCCATTTCTGGCCGCGGTGCTTTCCGGCGGCCACACTGAACTGCTGGTTGTCGAGGACTGGTGCCGGTACCGGCTGCTCGGCTCCACGGTCGACGACGCCTGTGGCGAAGCGTTCGACAAGGTGGCGAAGCTACTCGGTCTGCCCTACCCGGGTGGCGCCGAGATCGAGAAGCTCAGCCGCGAGGGTCGCGAGAGCATCGACTTCCCGGTGCCTGACCCGGGCGGATTCGACTTCAGTTTCTCCGGGCTGAAGACCGCGGTGCTCTATCACCGACGCGACCATCCCCTCACCCCGCGCGCCGACGTCGCCGCATCGTTCCAGCGCGCCGCGGTCGCGGCCATCACCAATCGCATCGAGCAGGCGGTGCGCAAGACCGGGTTCCGGGTTGTCGGTGTGTCAGGCGGTGTCGCGGCCAACGGCTATCTTCGCGAGCGCCTTGCCGACCTGGCTGGGCGCCACGAATTCAACCTGCTCATCCCGCGACCCGCCTGGTGCACCGACAATGCGGCAATGATTGCCGCGGCCGGTCTGGAGAGATTCGCCCGGTTCGGTCCGTCGCCGCTCGACCTGCCCGCCGCGGCCCGCACGGCACTCAGCTAGTCGCGTCTCGGTTTGACCGGCGACGGTTTCGCCACTACAATCCCCAACGAGATGAAGCTGTACAACATTCTGACGCGCCACAAGGACGAGTTCGTACCGGTCGAACCGGGCAAGGTCGGCATCTACACCTGCGGCCCAACCGTCTACATGTTTGCCCACGTTGGCAACTTCCGAGCGTACATCTTCTCCGACACGCTCCGCCGCGTCATGGAGTACTCGGGCTACCAGGTAAAGCACGTCATGAACGTCACGGACGTAGGTCACCTGACCAGCGACGAGGACACGGGCGAGGACAAGTTAGAGAAAGGCGCGCGGCAGGAAGGCAAGACGCCGCAGGAAATCGCCCGGTTCTACGAGAAGGTCTTCTTCGATGATGCGGCCCGGCTCAACATCCTTATGCCCCACATCGTCTGCCGCGCAACCGACCACATACCCGATATGGTCGAGCTGGTCCGGCGCATCGAGGCGAACGGATTTGCCTACCGTACCTCAGTCGGTTTGATATTCGACACCGGCAAGTACCCGGAATATGCCGCGCTCTCGCGGTTGAACCTGGCCGAGCAGCAGGCCGGCGCCCGCACGACGATTGACCCGGAACGCCGCAACCCTTCCGACTTCGCGCTCTGGATTACCAACCAGCCCAAGCACCTGATGCAGTGGGATTCGCCCTGGGGCCGCGGGTTTCCCGGCTGGCACCTCGAGTGCTCGGCCATGTCCATCAAATACCTGGGCGAGCGGTTCGACATCCACACCGGCGGCATCGACCACGTGCCGGTACATCACACCAACGAACGCGCCCAGAACTTCGCCGCCACCGGCAAGGAAGTCGTAGTGCGCTGGATGCACAATGCCTTTCTCGTCATCGGCGATGCCCGAATGGGGAAGTCGGAAGGCAACCTGGTTACTATCTCCGAACTGGAGAAGCTGGGAGTAGCCCCGCTCGATTTCCGCTACCTCTGCCACACTGCCTTGTACCGCATGCCGCTTAACTACACCGCCGAGTCGTTGAAGAGCGCGCGCAACTCCCTGCGCGGGCTGGTCGATTTCGGTCAGAATGCGCAGGCCTGGCCGGCCGGCGACGGCACGTGGCTGGAGCCGTGGAAAGCGGAGTTCCGTGAGGCGATAGCCGACGACCTGAACATCCCTCAGGCCCTGGCCGTGGTTTGGAATCTCGTTCGGGAGGGCAACCAGCGCCATGACCGCGCCGCCTGGGACGCCATGCTCGACTTCGACCGCGTGCTCGGGCTGGGACTGGAGCGACTGGTCGGCGCGACGCCGGTGGTTCCCGACCAGGTAGCGGAGCTGGTCGCGGCCCGTGAGGCGGCGCGAAAGACGAAGGACTGGGCTGAATCTGACCGGTTGCGCGACCGGATTGGCGAACTGGGTTTCGCAGTCGAGGACACGCCGCAGGGCGCGCGCGTCAAGTCACGTCCTTGACTCCGCCGGTCGGTTCTCGTAAGATGTCCGACGGGTCTGACACGTCCGACCGGTCCGACCCGCGCGGGCCCATAGCTCAGGTGGTAGAGCACTGTGCTGATAACGCAGGGGTCAGTAGTTCGAATCTACTTGGGCCCATTCTCCCATGAGTCGTAAGACTATCACCGTCCTCGTCGTCGTTGCGGCCGTCCTGTTTACGGTCATGGCGGGCTTGTCCCTTGCCTTCTTCGCCGCCAGCTCCGGGTCCGACGCTTCGAGCCTAAGGACGTGGAACAAGGGCCTCGGCTACATCGAAATCAAGGGCACCATCGTTGACGCAACCGAGACCGTTCGCCAGCTCAAATCACTCGAACATAACCCGATGGTCAAAGGCATCCTTATCCGGGTCGACAGCCCGGGCGGGGTTGTCACTCCGTCGCACGAAATCTACGAGGAAATCCGGCGCATTCGCGATGGCGGGACCCCGATTATCGTCTCGATGGGAACCCTTGCCGCGTCCGGCGGTTACTATGTCTCGGCCCCGGCCAGCCTGATTGTCGCCAACCCGCAGACTCTCACTGGTTCAATCGGCGTCATCATGGAATTCCCGGTGCTCAAGGGCGTGATGGACAAGATCGGGGTAAAGGTCGAGGTGGTCAAATCCCGCGTACACAAGGATATCGGCTCACCCTTCCGCGACATGACCGACACGGACCGCGAACTACTGCAGAGCGTCGTGACCGACGCCTACGACCAGTTTGTCTCGATTGTCAGTACCGAACGGCACATCCCCGAGGACAGCGTCCGCGCCTTCGCCGACGGGCGGATAATGACCGGCCGGCAGGCCCTCGCCCTCGGGCTGGTTGATACGTTGGGGACATTCGAAGACGCCAAGCGCATCGCCGCCTCGCTCTGCGACATCAAAGGCGAACCCCGGCTTGTCCGGCCCAGCCGCCGGCTCAACTCCTTGCTGCGGGACCTGGTTGAAGGAAGCACCGAGGGATTGTTCGGCGGATTCGGATTTCCCCGCCTGCGCTACATCTTCTATTGAAGACCGGGGCAATGTCCCCCGGTCTTCTTACATGCCGTGTGGTCTCGACGCGGTCTTGGTCGCCAGTTCAACGGCCCGGCGCGCCCGGCGCAGCATCTTCCTGCCGTCAACCAGCAGCACTTCGGCCTGCCTGACGTCGGTCGCCTGCTTCACCTGCCCTAGCTTTTCCCGCGCCTGCGCCAGCAGCCCGTCAGCCTCCTCAAGACGCCGATCCGGAACAGCACCCGGCGCCGCCGCCTTCTTCGCCTCGGCGACTCGGACGGCGAGCCGGTCGAGCTGCGTCTCCGCCTGTACGGCCCCGCTCTTTACTAGATCGAGCGTCACCTTGGGAACGGGCGTCGACTTTGGAGATGTCGCGATTGCCACCACGCCGATTACGACAAGAACTCCAACTAACGTCCAAACCAGGAATCTGCTCTTCAAATTGCCCTCCCTAGACCCGACATTGAGTTGTATAATGGGCTGGATTTCGTGGTCAACGGCCTGCTTTGGTTGTCGCTAGTCATCAGGTAATCCCGAGATCACGGGCATGTCCTCAGAATCGGGCATCGGAATAGCTCTGAGTACGAAC
>JAPLUO010000332.1 GCA_026397595.1 Caldifarciminota bacterium | reverse complement strand
CTTTCCCCCGCACAATGGCAATACCTTTGCCCGGTTCGGGAAAGGGAGGGACACTGGGGCTGTTGAAAAACCCCATTCGTGTCACCCTGAACGAAGTGAAGGGTCTTCTAACTCTCGTAGAATCAGCATCGCGAGGATTCTTCGCTGAGCTCAGAATGACAAAACGAGCCCTTTTCAACAACCCCACACTTTCCCGATTTCTGGTCGTAAGCGTGTCAAGATGCCGGCGTGAGAGCGGGTCTCCGATACAATGTCTTGCCGGTCCGACGCGCGGGCGGCGTCTCCCCGCCATCAGCGCAATCCGTGAGCAGTCGCCGTCGAACGGCCGCCGAACGCCGAGCTTGACAGCCGCGTTTTCCGGTTCTAGCATGACCTCGACTGAGGAGGTTCTATGCTATCACGTTTGAGCTTGCTAGCTGCCATGTGCAGCATCGTTGCGGTCCTAGGCTGCGGTGTCCCGCCGCCCGCGACCCCTGATGCGCCGACCGGCCCGACTTCTGGCGACGTCGGAGTGGCGTATCGTTTCACTGCGGTTACTTTCGACCCACAGAATCTGCCGCTGCGATACCAGTTCGACTGGGACGACGGCGGGGAGGCCGAGTGGAGCCAGTTCGTGCCGAGCGGTGTACCGGTTACGATGCCGCACGCCTGGCGTGCCGCCGGCTCATATGGAATACGCGTCAAGGCCCAGGACGTGGTCGGCCGGGAATCTGAGCTTTCGCCCCGGCACGTCATCGTGATCGGCTCAGAGTCCGTGTATCCGAACACCGTCATCGCCACAATCTACGTAGGCGGCGACCCGCACGGCATGTGCAAGCTCGCCCGCGGCCCCTACCTCTACATCGCGAATGAGTCCTATGACGGCGTCTTCGTCGTCAACGTGGATGAGCTTCGTGTTGTCGACACAATCATGTGCGGCGGCGTCCCGTGGCAGGTCACCGCCTCCCCGGACGACCGCTACGTCTACGTGGCCAATCACTACGAAAACACGGTCAGAGTCATCCGGACCGAAACCAACAGCGTAGTCGCCACGGTCCCGGTGGGCGCAGTCCCGCACGCGCTGGCCTGTACGCCTGACGGCCGCTATGTGTACGTAGCCAACATCAACTCCGACGACGTTTCGGTTATCCGGACGTCGGACAACACGGTCATGGCCACGGTGAACGTCGGCGACAGACCCTGCGGCCTGTGCATGTTGCCGAACGGTGAGTATGTCTACACTGCCAACTCCGCGGGCAGCGCCACCGTCATCCGAACGTCGGACAACACGGTCGTGAAGACTGTCCCTGTGTCCGGCTTCGCCCACCGCGCCACGCCGTCACGCGACGGCCGATACGTCTACATCTCGGTCGCGTACTCGGACCTGGTGGCCGTTATCCGGACGTCGGACAACACCTTAGTCGGGACGCTGCCGACCGCTTCGGGGCCGATCAACGGGTGCTACCTGCCGAACGCTGACTATGCGTACGTCGCGTGCCCTGACGCGGGCGACCTGACCGTCATCAACACTGCAGACAACACGGTCGCGGGCACCATTCACGACGGCGACGGTTGCTGGGCGGCAGCGGCGTCGGGTTCCGGCGAGCAAGTATATACGATTGACCGCTACCTGCGCAGGGTGTCGGTCCTCGCCCACCGCTAGCGCGGCAAGTCCCAACTGATCTGCAGCTACTCCGGCCCGGAATCCTGGGCCGGAGTAGCTGAGGAACTGCGATACTCAGGAGCAAGTCCGAGGGCACCCGTGCGATTCCTGACTCGGCTGCTCCTGGCGGCCGAGTCAGCAGTTAGCCGATAGCGGTTACGTCGTCAGCCGCAGGCTATCGACGCCGACGGCTACTCCAGTTCCTCTGGCTGCGTGGATAATTCCGTGGCGCAACAAGAGACTCCTGACAGCCAACCTGCTGGGCCTGTCACGCGGTTCACCATGATGAACCAAAAGTCGTATGCGGCAGGCCGTGAGCCGTCTGCACTGACCCCGTTTGGACGTGGCGCAACATGTAGACGGCGAACTCTTTGCGAGCGTACGTGAAGGTCCGAACGCGGACGAACATCCCGGAGGATTCGGCCTCGTCGGCACAGCTTTCGATGACATCGCCGTGCACCGGGTGGCAGTAGACGATCCAGACGGGCCGGCTGTGCCGGGCTGCCGACGACAGGATGTTCAGAACAACCTGACGAAGCACGTCCGGCCCGAAGGGATGGTACAAGTAGAACACGTTTTCGTCCGGCTTGACCTCGTACTCCGCCGCGTCCGCTTCGATGACCTCAATGGGGACCGCATCGCGGTGCCGCTTCCGAAACGCCTGTACGTTGGCCGTGGCAAGGCTGCAGAGTTCGCGTGTGTACTCGACACCGACGACTCGCTTGAACGCGTAGCGCGAGGCAACGAGCAAGACCTGGCCCTTGCCGCAGCCCAGGTCCACGAATACGCTGCCCGGCGGGAACTCGCACGTACCGAGGAAGCTCCGCAACGCCCGTGCGCGGGTAGGCACGTAGAGTGTGCCCTGACGCTTCGTTGGCCTGGAGATGGAGAGGGCGTCTGGTCCGGCACGACCCCTCGTGTCGGTCCGATTCCTGAGGTCAAACACGCGGTCCTCAAGCAGGGCGAGGCGCCGCTCGACTGTTCCCCTGACGTCGTAATCACGGAGGCTGCGCAGCAGACGATCAAGCAGCGTCACTGCCGAATGCAGTCGAGTGCTGCCCTGTTTCGGGAGCGCCGATCATGGGTGGTCGGGTACGCTGTACGTCGAACACGACGAGACCGCCCGGTGCTTCCAGCCACCTTCATGTCCGGCTTGTCCCGCGTATCAGCGCCATCCGATTTGACCGGCCCGGCCGCTACTTCTTCTGAATCGGAATGACGCAGATGAAGCGGAACGGCTCGCCGCCGGTGTTCTCGAATCCATGCTCTTCGCCTGTGGGGACGTACACGTACTCGCCGTAGGCAACCGGCTTCGGCCCGCCCGGGCTGAGTACGTTGCCCTTTCCCTCGATTATGAATATCTCGTGCTCGTAGTCGTGGTGGTGGAGCGGTATCTTCTCGCCTTTGAGCTTGATCTCGATGACCCGCATGGCGAAGTGCGGCGCGCCTTCTTTCTCGGCAATCAGCCAGCGGATTGTCGCCTGCATCCCTGCCATCTGCGGCTTCTCTTCTTTGACGTCGGTGAAATGTCCTGCTATCATGCGTCATTCTAGCGCGGGCCGATGCCGCCTCCAAGATCGGCGGCGCGGCACCGGGGGCTGCAACATCCGGCCTCCGGTCGGCGTCCTACTGATGCAGCGCAGCGAGAAAGGAGCAAGCGTGAGCAGAAAACTATCCCTGTTTCCGGCGATGGCCGCCCTACTGCTGGCCGGTGCCGGGTGCTACGTGCCCGCGCCCCAGGTCCACAAGATCGTATCGATGGACAGCAAGGTTGAGATCGGCGAGGCCGAGTCCACGCAGGTCTCGATCGCTGTGGGCGTAGGCAAACTGACCATCACCGGCGGCGCCAAAGGACTTCTCGACGCCAGGTTCGAGTACAACATCCCGGACTGGAAACCCGAAGTGTCCTATGAGGTGAAGGAAGGCTTCGGCCGGCTGACGGTCGAACAGCCCTCAACCGTGGTCGGCGCCACCTGGCCCTCAAACGTGCGGTATGAGTGGAACCTCAGGCTGTCGAACAAGGTGCCGATGGACCTCGACGTCGAGATGGGCGTGGGCAAGATGGACCTCGACACTCGCGGGCTGAACCTGCGCCATCTCAAGGTCGACGCTGGGGTCGGCGAGGGACGTATCGACCTGTCCGGAACGACTGCCAACCTGACCGCGGACATCGAAGCGGGCATCGGCAAGCTCAAGCTGCTCCTGCCGTCGGACGTCGGGGTCAGTGTCGAGGCCAGAGGCGCAATCGGCCACGTGAAGGCCCGGGGCTTGACCAACGATGGCGGAACCTGGACCAATGATGCGTGGGGCACGTCGAAGGTATCAATCTACGTCAGCGTCGAGGGCGGCATCGGCGAGGTCGAGATCGAAACTGTAGCCAGAGACATCATCTAGCCCGTCCTCTCAGACCCGCGGCAGGACCGCACGTGCAGCCTCGCCGCCTTGACAGACGGCAAAAGCGCAGGATAATGACCCGTGGCTTTCGAGACTTCCGTTCCCGCTCCGCCAACCCCGACCGGCGCCGGCCGCGCCCTTTTCCTCTAGCTGACAGCCAAGTAGTGCCAAATCATGCCCACACCGGCATTTGAGTTCAACCGCAGGTTCGAGCCGATGCGCGCTCGCGCGGCAGAGCTTGAGAGGCGGCTCGGCGACCCGAAGGTAACGTCCGACATCCCGCTACTGCGGAGCCTGACCCGCGAGTACCGCGCGGCCGCGGCCGCGCTTGGGCAGTTACAGGAGTACGAACGCCTTGAGAAAGAGGCCCGTGAAGCCGATGAGATGGCGCACGCGACTGATGATGCGGAAATGCACGAGTTGGCCCAGAAGGAACTCGCGGACCTGAACCAGCGCCTCGAGGAACTCAGCACCGTACTTGAGGCCGTGCTCCGGCCCCGGTCACCGGAATGGGATAAGGGCTGCATCGTCGAAATCCGGGCGGCTGCCGGCGGTGAGGAATCGGCCTTGTTTGCCGGCGCCCTGTTCCGCATGTACTCGCGCTACGCCGAGACCCATGGCCTGAAGATCGAAGTCACGGACTCGCGGCCGAGCGAGTTGAAAGGCTTCAAGGAAGTCGTATTCGCGGTCGAGGGCGACGAACCGTACCGCCGTTTCCGGTTCGAGAGCGGCGTGCACCGGGTCCAGCGCGTCCCAGAAACCGAGGCGTCCGGTCGGATTCACACTTCAACGGTCACAGTGGCGGTGCTGCCGGAACCGGAGGAGGTCGATATCAAGATCAACCCCGACGAACTGCGCGTGGACGTGTATCGCGCCGGCGGGCACGGCGGCCAGGGCGTCAACAAGACCGAGTCGGCAGTGCGCATCACCCACGTACCGACCGGCCTGGTCGCCCAATGCCAGGACGAACGGTCACAGCAACGCAACAAGGCCAATGCCATGAAGGTGCTCGCCGCACGTCTGTTCGAGGCAAGGAGTCTCCAGGGCCAGTCAAAGACAACCGCGACGCGTCGCAAGCAGATCGGCTCCGGGGACCGGAGTGAGAAGATACGGACCTACAATTTCCCGCAGAACCGGCTGACCGACCACCGCATCGGCCTCTCGGTGCACAACCTCGACTCGGTCATCGAGGGCGACCTCGATTCGCTGTTCACGGCGCTCGAGAAGGCCGAGGCCGAGGTGGAGTGAGCGGACGGATCGAACCGACCACCAAGGCCGCCCGGAATCGGAGTCTTACCACCAAGACACAAAGACACAAAGGGCTCGGACGGACTGCAGGCCGGGCATCCCGTGCCGATGCCGCGGAGTTGTTGAGCAGAGCGACCGGCTCGATGCCATGCTCGGACGCGGAGTATCTGCTGATGTACCTGCTCGGAGTCCGGCGTCACGAACTCTACTCCGGGTTGACGGTTCCCGGTCGGACCACCGGCCGCTTCCGTCGTCTGGTCGCACGCGCCAAGGCCGGCAAGCCGGTGCAGTACCTGACCGGGTCTGCCCCATTCCTCGATTTCGACGTCGCGGTAGACCGTCGCGTCCTCATACCGCGACCGGAGACCGAAGAGCTCGTCTCAAGAACGGTGGCCCGCATCCGGTCTAGCTGTAAGCTGCAAGCTGTAAGCTGTGAGCTATCCGCAGTGGACTTTGGGACCGGGTCGGGGTGTATCGCGATTGCACTGGCCCGGGCGTTTCCTGGAGCGAAGGTCCTGGCGGTGGATGCCTCGAAGGCCGCGCTGGCAAAGGCAGCGCAGAACGTGGCCCGGTACGGCCTTGCCGGCCGGATTCGGCTGGCGCAGGCGCGGGCTCCCGACGAGCCGGTCATGAACCGGCTGCGCGGAAGGCTCGACCTGCTCATCTCCAACCCGCCGTACGTACCGACCTCTCGACTGGCGCGGCTGGACCGCAACGTCCGCCGTGAGCCTAAGCTGGCTCTTGATGGCGGACCAAAAGGGGCTAATATTGTCGCAATGTTGCTTGCACGCGGCCCCGGCCTGCTCAGACCCGGCGGCCTGCTGGCAATCGAGATTGACTCGACCCACGAAGCGGTCGTGCGCAAGCTGGCACCGGCTGCCGAAATCGAGCGCGACTTTGCGGGCAGATTCCGCTACGCCTTTCTGCGAAGGTGTTAGCAGTTAGGAGTTAGCAGTTAAGAACCCAATGCCCAGAGTCCGAAGTCCACATGGCAAGCGCATCGCGTTCATGGTCAATCGCGGCAAGCCGCTGGCGGCGAAGCTCGTGCCGGAACTCGTGCGCCGGCTGAGCGCTGCCGGACACGAACCGCTGCTCTCGACCGGCACCGCAAGACTGCTCCGGGTCAAGGCCGAATGCTGCCCCGCAGCCGAGCTTGCCCGGAAGGCCGACCTCGTCGTCGCCTGCGGCGGCGATGGCACGATGCTCCGGGCGGCGCGGCTGGTCGGCGGCCGTGACGTCCCGATAATGGGTGTGAACCTCGGCGGCCTGGGATTCCTGACCGAGTTCTCGGTCGAAGAGGCAGAGGCCGGCATCGAAGCCTTCTGCCGGGGCGACCACACCGAAGAACGTCGGATGGTGCTCGCCTGCAGCCACGGCCGCAAGGCGGGCTTTGCCCTCAACGACGTCGCGGTAAACATGGGGCCGGCCAACCGAGCCATCGAGCTCGTGGCAAGTTCCGGCGGGGTGCTGGTCACGAGGTTCGTCGGCGACGGTGTGGTAGTCGCGACTCCGACCGGCTCCACCGGCTACTCGCTGGCCGCCGGCGGCCCGGTTGTCTACCCGACGATGGACGCAATTCTGCTGACCCCGCTCTCCCCCCATGCGCTCGCGTCCCGACCAATGATTCTCCCGGGCGATGCGCGGGTCGAGCTGGAACTGAGCCGGCGATCCGAGTCCGCGGTGCTCAACCTTGACGGCCAGGAACGCTGGGTGGTCAGGCCGGGTAAGCCAATCCGCATCAGCCGCGCCGGCTTCACGATTCGACTCGTCACGCCGAAGGGCAAGACCTACTTCCAGATTCTGCGCGACAAGCTGAAGTGGACCGGCAGCCAGCGGTAGCGATGCTTGCCGAGATCAGGATCAGGAACTACGCCCTGATTGAAGATCTCATCATCGAGTTCAGCCCGGGGCTGAACGTTCTGTCGGGCGAGACCGGCGCCGGCAAGTCAATTATCATCGGCGCGCTTTCACTCCTGCTCGGCGACAAGCCGGACACCGACATGATTCGCACGGGCGCCGACACCGCGCTGGTCGAAGCCCGGTTCGACGTGAGCGGGCACCTGGCCGGCGAATGTTCCGGGCTGGGCATACCCGTGGCTGAAGACGGCGCACCCCAACTCCTGCTGCGCCGCCGCACCGAACGCAACGGCCGCGGCGCGGCCTACGCCAACGACTCCGGCGTGACCGTGGCCGCACTCCAGAAGCTCGGTGACCGGCTGGTCGACCTGCACGGCCAGCATCAGCACCAGTTGCTGCTGAAGCCGGAAGTCCACCTTGACATTCTCGATGAGTACGCCGGGCTCATGCCGGAACGTCAGAAGTTCGCCGAGCAGTTCCGCGCGTTCGAAGCCGCATCCGCCGAACTGGCCCGGATTGACAAGGAGCTGGCCGAGCGCAAGGCCCGGCGCGATCTGACCGAGTTCCAGTTGAAGGAACTGAGCGGCGCGCAGGTGAAACATGGCGAGCTCGAAGAACTGAACCGCGAGCGGGAACTGCTCCAGACTGCCGAACGGAGGTTCACGCTCGTGCGCCAGCTCGAGGAACTGCTTTCAGAGCAGGAAGGTTCCATCACCGGCCTGCTGGGGGCGGCGGGCAAGGCACTTGCCGAGCTTGCCGAGCTCGACCCAGGCCTGGCCGAGCGACGCCCGGTACTGACGGAGGCCCAGGCCGGCGCCGACGACCTCTGGCGCGAGCTGGTGCGATACCGCGAAGGCATCGAGTTCTCACCCGAACGGATGGAAGCGGTCAACGCCCGCCTGTTCCTGATTGAGAAGCTGGAACGCAAGTATGGCCTCACGGCCGCCGAGCTTCCGGCCTTCGAGGCCAGGCTTAGGGCCGAACTCGACTCGATCGAGCTCGACAGCTCCCGCCGCGATGAGCTGGCCACGGAACTGACCGGACTGACCAAGTACCTTGCTGCGGGCGCAGACGCGCTGACGCGCAAACGCGGCCGCGCCCGGTCCGAACTTGAGAAGCGGCTGAAGGACGAATTCGAGGCGCTGGGTCTGGGCAAGGCAGCGCTATCGGTGAGCTTGACCCGGACTCCGGACCCGAACGGGGTCTACGAACGTGACGGCGAGCGCTTCCGACTCACGCCGTCCGGCGTCGACGCGGCCGAGTTCCTGTTCTCGGCCAACCCCGGTGAGGAACTGCGCCCGCTGCGCAAGGTCGCGTCCGGCGGCGAACTCTCGCGCATCATGCTGGCCCTGAAGAGCGTGCTATCCCAGGCCGACCCGGTCCCGACTCTCGTGTTCGACGAGATTGACGTCGGCATCGGCGGCAAGGTGGCGGAGGCGGTCGGCAAGCGCCTCACCCGCCTCGCGCGCGCACACCAGGTAATCTGCATCACGCACCTGCCTCAGATTGCCAAGTACGCTGACCGGCACCTGCTGGTCTCCAAGTCAACCCGGGGCGGCCGCACCCTGACGGCCATCCGGCCGCTCGACGCCGAGGGCCGGATCGAGGAACTGGCCCGCATGACCAGCGGCGCGGCCGTGACCGGTACCAGCGTCGCCCACGCGCGCGAAATGCTTGAAACCGCTGCAAGGAGCCGACGTGACTGAACCGGCAAGGCCCGCCGAACCGCCCGCACCGAACACGAAGAACAACCATTCTACCGCGGCGCGGATTGTCACGATTCCCAATGTCCTGAGCATCTCGCGGCTGGTCCTGCTGCCGGTCGTGCTGCTGCTGCTCTTCAAGCACCAGGGCACTGCCGCGGTCGTGGTCATGCTCGTTTCGTGGAGCACCGACGCGCTTGACGGCTACCTCGCGCGGAAACTGGGCCAGGTCTCGAATCTCGGTCGGGTTCTGGACCATCTGGTTGACAAGGTCTGGGTCAGTTCGGTTCTGGTCACTCTCGTCTTCATCCGCAATCTGCCGCTCCTCATCGCCGGCGCGGTCATCCTGCGAGACCTCGTGATTCTCATCGGCAGCGGGGTCATCATGAAGACCAAAGGCTCGCTTGTCTCTTCGGACGTTGTCGGCAAGATTACCGGCTGCGCTTTCGCGCTGATGATACTCTTCTACACGCTCGACCTACCGGCGCTGATGAAGTACAAAACTGCAGTCGACTACACCGTGGCTACCCTGATCATCGTCTCGTCCCTCAACTACTTCACGGTCTTCCTGCGCCTGATGGCGCGATTCCGCCTTCCCGGCGAAGACTCCCAGTAGCTGTCCGGCCGGAGTCGTGCGGCACGGCCTCGGGATGCCCACATGCCCTCGCTCCGACGCAGAGCCCTGACCGCGGAGTGACTGCTGAGCTACTTGGTGTGACTGCGGACCTGCTTGAGCGCCCGCTGGAAACAACCGAAGACCTTCGTCATCTCCACCTTGGTGACCGGCCCCATGTGCCCGATTCTCACTATCTTGCCGCGCATGTCGCCCTGGCCGTTGGCCAGCAGAATCCGGTCCCGCGTCCTGCAGATGTCCACGACCTTCGCGCCGTCCACGCCCTCCGGCATCCTCATGACGGTCAGCGCGTTCGAAGGACGCTTGGGGAATAGCGCAAGACCCAGGCCCGCGGCCTTTGCCCTCATCATGTCGGCAATCTGCTGGTGCGCCTTCCAGTACTTCGGCATGCCGATGCGATGCAGCCGCTTGAGACTCAGGTCCATGGCGTAGAATATCGAGATGGCGGGGGTCCACGAAGTCTGACCCTTCGCCGCGTAGCGCCGCGCGATTCGCAGGTCGAAGTAGTAGCGTGGCGACTTGGCGCGCTCGACTCGCTCGGCCGCGCGCTCGCTCAAGGCGACAAACGACACCCCGGGCGGCACCGCCAGGCCCTTCTGGCATCCCCCGACCACGAGGTCAACGTGCCAGTCGTCCATACGCAGCTCGTCGGCGCCGAGCCCGGCGACCGCATCGACCACCAGGATTCGATTCAATCGGTGACAGACGTCGCCGAACGCCTTGATGTCATTCAGGACCCCGGTCGAGGTCTCAGTCAGGGTTGTGAAAACGCACCGGGCCGAGTCGTTGCCCAGCAGCTTGCGTTCCAGTTCCTCGGGCGGTATCGGTTCGCCGTAGGGACGGTTCACCTCATCCACGAAGGCGCCGTACCGCAGGTTAATCTCGCGCCACCGCTCGCCGAACCGGCCCGACGTGGCAACAACGACCTTGTCGCCGGGACTGACCAGGTTCACCACCGCGGCCTCCATTGCGCCGGTTCCGGACGCGGTCAGCAAATGGACCTCGCCATTGGCGGTCAGCATGAGCTTCTGTAATCCCTTGCGGGCCGACTCGAAGATCGCCGCGAACGAAGCCTCGCGGTGATAGACCAGGCCGCTCGAAAGCTCCTTTAGGACCTCCAGCGGCACGTCAACCGGTCCGGGCGTGTATAGCTTGTACTTCGGCTTAACCATGAATCATCTCCTCCAGTGTTATCCAGCTCATTTCCTGCCCCTGCGTCCGGAGCTAATCTGCCGGCCCCGCTTCGGCTGGTCGCCGGCCGCCGTCATCCGCCGGATTGCGCAGAACTCACCGCACATCGTGCACGCCCCTTCAGTCCGGGAACGGGCGGCTGAAAATATCGTCTCGGCCCGCTGCGGATCAACGCAGCCGGCAATCATCCCCTTCCAGTCCAGCGCCGCCCTCGCCCGGGAGACCTTAAGGTCCCAGTCCGTCGCCCCCGGATGGTGCCGCGCCACATCAGCGGCATGGGCCGCGATTCTCGATGCGACCACTCCCTGCCGCACATCCTCGATCGTCGGCAGGCCAAGATGCTCGGACGGCGTCACGTAGCACAGGAAGTCGGCGCCGTACCAGGCCGCCAGCGCGCCGCCGATGGCACCGGTGATATGGTCATAGCCGCAGCCCACGTCAGTCACCAGCGGCCCCAGCAGATAAAAAGGTGCCTCATCGCAGACGGATTTCTCAAGCCTGACGTTCGCCTCAATCTGGTCCAGCGGCACGTGGCCCGGCCCTTCGACCATCGCCTGCACGCCGGCCGCGCGCGCCCGCTGCACCAGCTCGCCGATGGTCAGAAGCTCAGCCACCTGCGCCTCATCGGTCGCGTCCGCGATGGCCCCGGGACGCAGCCCGTCCCCAATCGACAACGCGGCGCCGTACTCCTGGGCCATCGCCAGCACCTCGTCATAATACTCGTACAGCGGATTCTCCTTCCGATTGCGCCGCATCCACTCGATCGTCATCGAGCCGCCGCGGCTGACCACCCCGCAAACCCGGCCGGCGCGGGCCAGGACTTCGACGTTCCGCCGGTTGATGCCGCAATGGACCGTGATGAAATCCACCCCGTCACGGAGATGCTTCTCGACGCCGGCAAGGATTTCCCGGGCGCTCGCAGCGACAAAGGACTTGCCCTTGCGGCGCGCGTCGATCGCAGTCTGGTACACCGGCACGGTGCCAATCGGAACCGGCGACTCGGCGATCACGGCCGCACGGACTTCGTCAACGTCGCCGCCAACCGACAGGTCCATCACCGTGTCCGCGCCCACGGCTACCGCTGCCCGCAGCTTTGCCAGCTCATTCGCGAGGTCGCTCGTGTCCGGAGACGTGCCGATATTCGCGTTGACTTTCACGGTCATGCCCTTGCCCACTGCCAACGGCACGATGCTCCGACGCTTGGAACAGAGCACCGCCACCTTGCCCTCGCTGAAGTGCTTCTCCAGCAGTGCCGGACTGACGCGTTCCCGGGCCGCGACATTCGCAAGCCAGCTACGCGCGCTTTGGCTCTTGGCTTTTGGCTTCTGGCTTTTGACTTCCGCCTTCATCATTCTGCCTTCATCCTTCCCTGCGCCGCCACCGGATGCGGCACCAGATCTTCAAGCGCGACCGACTGCTCGGTTCCATCCTCGTAGCGCACCGCCACGCGCCGCTTGATCGCGTCGTGGCCGGTCACGACCGCCGGTCCGCGCTCAGTTTTCACCGTGCTCCCATCTGATGGCGTCTCTCTCAGCCACTGCTGGTAGCTCTGGTCCTCGAAAGCAAGACAGCAGAGCAGCTTGCCGCACAGGCCCGAAATCTTGGACGGCTCCACAAATAGATTCTGCTGTCGGGCCATCCGCAGCGCGATCGGCTTTAGCTCGCGCACGAAACTCCGGCAGCACAGATCCCGCCCACACGGCCCGAGCCCGCCCAGCAGCCGGGCATGATCGCGCACGCCAATCTGCTTGATGGCGACCCGTGAGTCCAGCACCGCCGAAACGGCCTTGTGCAACGCGCGGAAGTCGAACCGCTCCTCGGAGGCAAAGTAGAAACAAATCTTCTTCCGATCCAGACGCCAGTGCGCCCCGACGACCCGCATCCCGAGCCGGTGCTCTTCCTTGAGCCGGCAGAAGGCCTCAAGCGCCTGGTCGGTCTCCTCGTCGAGTTCCTGTCGCCGCTTCAGGTCGTCCTCGCTCGCCTTGCGCAGCACCACGCTCCGGCTCTCATCCGAATCCTCGTAGGAGACGAACTTGCCTACGTCCTCACCGTCCTCGTCCTGGATTACGACCACATCACCCGGCCGCACGGCAAGCCCTGCCGGTATGTCGCACAGCTCGGATTTGAACGGATGCAGTTCGACCAGCGCCACAGCCATGCTAGCCCCTGCCCCCGTCCACAACATCCACCTCGTCCATTGCCTTCTGCCCCTCGCCTACTTGAACTGCTCTTCCTCATCCGGGGTCAGGTAGGACTAGAACCCTGTCCTCGGTTCGTCTTTGGCATTGGTCCAGGCCAGGCGGTAATTCCCGTCCCCGCGAATATCAATGAAGATGAACACATAGCCGGTTCCGTAGTAGTGCCAGTATTCGCGCGGCCTCGTCTCGGTTTCAATCACCTTCTGCTCGATCGCATCCGGCTCGCCGTACTTCACGTAGATCCGGCCCCGGTCGGTGTTGATGCCCGACGTTTTCGCCTGTCGGAACCGCCCGTCCGCGGTCTCCATTCGCCGGCTGAACTCGGCCAGATTGCGCGCCCCCCAGAACTTCGCCAGGTATGCCTGCTTGCCGGAATCCGAGAGCGCCTTGTAGTAGGCAACCTGCTTCGCAGTCGCCAGGTACTGTATCTGGTCGTAGTACCTCTGCTCCAGCGGACTCAAGCTGTCCAGGCTCGGGCCGACCGCGACTCGTTCCGGCTCGTTCGAGCCGATTACGAAACCCCGACCAGCGGTTACCGACTGGTTCGCGGCCACGTCGGTCAGCTCCAGCGCAAGCGTGTACGCGCCCGGCTCCACACCGGCCGTGCTGACGCCGAGTGCGTAGGCCGCACTCGTGCCGTGCTTCGGCCTCGCCAGCGGCTGGGTCTTCACCACCGTGTCCGGCTTTCCGCTCCGGTTGCGGACGATTGCCGCCCTCACCCGGTAGAAGTCGCTGTCCGGGCTCAAGTTGTAGCCCTCGTAGTAAACGTAGAGCGCTTCCAGGCCCTTGTCCGGAAACCGATGCGACGGGTTGGGTATCACCGACACCGCGCCGGTGACCGTGTCGGTCAGCGCACTGGAGCCTACCTGCAGCGAGCTCAGGACCAGGCCGGCGTTGAAGCCTTTCAGTCGAAGAGTATCCTCGCGGGTTCCCGCGGTAGAGCCGGCCGAACTCGTCTCAGCCACTGCGATCAGGAATCGGTAGGTCCCGGCCGGCGCGGTTACGCTGAACCCGTCCACGAAACTGCGCTGCGCCTGCATCGCCTCCTGGAAACTCCGGATCCGGGCCTGCTTGAGAATCGTGCCCGCCTCCCGGAAGTTGTTGTCCAGTCCGGTCATCTCCAGTTGAATGCTGAACTGGGCCACGAGGCCGCTGTCGGTCTGAGTGTAAAGCAGCTCATCGTAGGGTATCGCGTAAAGGAACTCGACCCGGCTGGAGTCTCCGCCGGCCCGGAACGCCGACCAGTCAGCACTGAAGTCAAGCGCCCCGGTCAGCGCCAGCAGCAGTGCGATACCGAAGCTCATCGCCCGCTCCGTGAACCGTGAACCGTGTACCGTGCGCAGTGAGCCGTGTCTGGCGTCCGCACTTCTGACTTCTCAAATCTGGTTTCTAGCATCTGACTTCGCCCCGCGGCGGGAGTTTCCCCGTCCGCACTTCTAACTTCTGACATCTAGCCTCAAGCCTCTGACTTCGCCCGCTTCGTCATTCTTCCAGTGCCTCCCGGTTCTGCAGAACGTAATCGCCTGCCCCGAACCTGTCGACGAACTCGAATCGCTTGTTCACTTCGTAGTAGTACCAGACCTCGTCTGCCGGCGAGTCAATCTCAAACGGCCGCGCGTCAATCTGGTCCGGCGGGCCGTAGCGGACGTAGACGTGGCCCCGGTCGCTTCGGTATCCCCGGTCGCCGTGTCCGAAGTGTTCTTCCGCATAGTCAATCCGCTCGAAATACTCGTCCTCGTTCGGGTATCGCTCGGTGGTCCTCGACTGGTCCTTCTTCTTCCAGAACTCGCGCCACGCCTGCTCCCGCTCGCCGCGCGGCACCGAACGCAGGTGCCTCGACTCCTCCGTGCTCGCCACGTAGATGAGCTCATCGACCCGGCGCAGGTACGCTGTATCGTCCAGAAAGAACGGCACATCCACCCGGAACGTCACACTTGCGCTCAGGGGCCGGCCTGCACCCAGACCCGCGACATCGAGCACGTACTCGCCGCCGCCCAGCCGGGCCACCCCGGTCGAGTCCCCGATGGCATACTCGAACACCGCGGCCCGCTTCGGCGCGGCACCCGCCGGCACAGTCTGCTGATGTGAATCCAGGACTGGAACGGTCGCGCCGGTCACGACCCGGCGGTCATGCTTCAGCACGAACCGGCAACTGTCGTCAATCCGTTCTTGCGGGTTCGCAGCCTCGGCCACGGCCACCAGCGTGTCGCCAATGCCGTACTTGCGCATTGAGACCGGCCTGCCTGAATTGTACAGCCTGACGGTCAGGCCGCCGGTCGGCCGGTCAATCCTGAACAACGCCAGCGCCGTTCGCTCACTTGCCTGGTCGTTGACCTGGACCCTTGCATCAAGTGCGGCCCTCGACAAGGCGAGGCTGACCGAGCCGGC
>JAPLUO010000083.1 GCA_026397595.1 Caldifarciminota bacterium | reverse complement strand
AAAAACTTCTGGTGTTACGTGGGAGAAGGTATTGCACGCGATGCAACCGTGGCTGGTGCGGTTAGTCGGACGCTGCCCCTGCTGCAAGACACGATTTCCCCGACCACCGCTTGATTCCACATAACAGAGTAATACTAGTTGTGGCAATCACACGACAACGACGGCCTGCTGCGACAGTGTGGGCGGAGCCGAACAAACCCGCCAGCATCCCGGCTGCCGAGCGTATACCCTCATCGTTGGCACCGTAGACGAAGAGCTGTCCGCTCACCTTGAGCTGCGATGCACAGGCATGCAGGATCATCTCGAGGGATTCCTTTCCCTGGGGCAATCGCACGAGAGCTGCGTCGAACGGGCCGTCCGGTACCCAAGCTTGCGCAGATTGTCCGTGAAGTGCTCTGCGATACCAAGCCACCACATGCGCGCCGCTGGCCCGGAGATCTCCACCGACAACACCAGTGTCATCGTCCACTGTGAGTACCGCTGCCTGCGTCCCAAACTCCGGTAGGCAACTCGCCATTACGTCAGCGGCCGATTGGCTTCTCCACCCCCTCTTCGTGGCGAACCGCCCTCGGGGGATTGCCGCAGCCACGGTGCGTCTGGCCGGGCGGTCGATTGAAGCATTGATGATGTGCAGAGGCACACTCATAGACCTGCCTCCATGGATTCCAGTGGCATCCTGCATGGCTCAGTCCGCGTCAAGGCCGGGCGGGGTTCGGACTCCATCGCGGAGTGTCCGCTCACGGTTTGCGGCTTTGGCGTTTGAGGGCAGTATTCGGCCTGCTGGCCCGCGCGTCGGCGACGGCGATGGGTTCTCTGTCGACCGTGTGGATGGAATCGGCCCGCTTCTTGAGCACCAGAATCTTCTCAACTTTGGTGGTGCGGGTGCGGCGGCGGGAGCGGCGGATATCCGGTATCTCGTCACGGACGAGGTGAAGGACGCGCAGGCGCGACTGGGTCACTGACTCCGTCAGTTCGCCAATGAGTTCAGCAGTTCGTCTGCTCTTGCCGTCGTGGTCCGGATGCCGACAAGGCAGGATTGGCATGACTCCAATATAGGCAGGATGGACCGAAATGTCAACGTCGCGGCAGGCACGGCGCGGCGGAGGCGTCGGGGGAAGGATGGAAGACTGAAGATAGAGGAAGGAGGAGGGAGAGGGAGGAGGGAAGATAGAGGAATGAGGATGCAGGATGGAGGACGGAGGAGGGAGGAAGGGCGTCGGCCGCGTTTCGCATCAGGGCTTGAGGATAGCCGGAGCAGGTGAGGAGTTAAGTCAAAGGCAAGAAGGCAAGAGCCAAAAGGCAAAACCGCAGGGAGGAACGGAAGTCGGCTGACCCGATCGAGAGGCAAGGAGGGGCGTCAGGTCAGGCGGGCGCGAGGATGTGTGTACAGAATGTGTTGACTTGCATGACGTTTGTGATACGATGACTCAATCCGGTTATCCGGAGGTGGATGGCGTAAGCTATCGGCGGCCCCGCGAGGGGCCGTTTCTTTTCGCCGTCAGATGAACTTCTTGCCATATACCGTCCTTCCGGACACATAGTACTTGGATCGCAGGATTGCCACGACCCTCCGGGCGAACTCGCGTTGTGGTCTGGTCATTACTCCCTGTTCGGTCAGTATCTCGTCACGACTCGGATGTGCAAGCAGGTCAGCAAGCTGCAACCCGGCGACGTTCACTGCCTTTGGCTTGACCTTAAGCTGCCGACTTGTGCGCCGGGCCTGGAAACGCGCGGCCTCAACGAACTCGGTGCCGTTCTGCCAGAGGCGTTCGAACGATGCCTTCAGCCGCATATCGGCCTTGCCGCCGCGTGCTTCCGCCATGACGTCGCCTTGCGCTCCGGCATCATCTAGGAAGAACAAGTATCGTTCGAGCATGACTGCGAGACAGTAATGATACGGGTCATAGCGCCAGGTGCTGTACGTCGCCTTGTGGCGCTTCTTGTCGAGACACACCGTCACCACCGAATACCGCCAATCCTGCAGCAGGCCCAGTAACTCCACGTCGAACGAAACCCGCAGTGCGTCGTCCGCAAGCACGGTGAACGGTTCGTCGGCGTGTATCATCTCTTTGCGGTGCAGGATAATCGGCTCATCAGGATGTGGTCTGAAGTGCTTGAGCTTCAGTGCCTCCAATTGCGGATGTAGCGTGGTTTGGACATAGTCAAGCTCCAGTATCACACCAGTCAGGCTGAGATAGCGGTGGTTTGGGTTGTCCGAGCTCTCCAGGTCCGGGTTGCCGACTTCGTCGATGTAAATGCGGTACTTCACGCCATCGGCACCCGGACTCCCAACCTTCATCCACTACCGTCCTTGAATCCCTTGCTGGTGTCGGCGGCGCCGGAGTCGTCGGGTTTGGCCGGATTTGGCCTTGCATCAGCGGCGGACGAAGGATGGAGGAGTGAAGATAGAGGAGTGAAGATGGAGGAATGAAGACCCTGGAAGGAGGACACAAGAACGAAGAGAGAGGAACCGGAAGGGCGTCAGGCGCGTTTGCCATCAGGGGTTGAGGATAGCCGGAGCAGGTGAGGAGTCAAGTCAAAGGTCAACATGACTATGCGGTTAACTCAGCAGATGAAAGACGGTGATGTCGCCTGCTTTGCTTGGCCAAGTAGACCCAGAAGTCCTGCATGCCTGTACCGGAGCGCGCTAAGTGCTGTTTTCCGCACACTACCGGGTCATACG
>JAPLUO010000182.1 GCA_026397595.1 Caldifarciminota bacterium | reverse complement strand
AGTGACGCGGCTGGTGCTCGACACCAACGTCCTGGTATCTGCGCTGCTCTTTCGCTCTACGGCGTCGGCTCTGTTCGATGCCTGGTGGGGCGAACGGTTCCGGCTCGCGGTCAGCGAGCCGATTCTCGACGAGTACGCGCGGGTGCTGGAGTACCCGAAGTTCCGTCTGAGCGAGCGCGAGGCCACCGCCATCATTATGCAGCTCATTCTGCCATACTGCGACCGGTTCCAGGCGCCGGGCCAGCTCCGCTTCTGCTCGGACCCGGACGACGACAAGTTCATCCACTGCGCGTTTGCGGCCCATGCCGCCGCGCTGGTGAGCGGTGACCGGGCGGTGCTCTCGCTCGGCCCTCGGTGCGGCCGCGTGGCAATCATCTCGGTCTCCGACGCCCGCACCCGCTACTGCCACTAACCCGCAACCGTTGACCGCCAACCCGCCAATCGTCAGTCGCAAATAGCGTGGCTGGTCACTCACGGCGCAGCCCGCCAATCGGAAATCGGCAATCGTAGCTCGCCAATCCCCGTAGCCCAATCCGGTTGCAGGTCCCGGATTCTCGACTGATGCGCAGGGAATTGGGAGGTGTCCCGACTTCTTCCTCGTTCTTCGTTCTTCACTCTTCGCTCTTCATCCCTCCTCCCTCACCCTTCATCCCTACCCAGTGCGCTGGACAGGCAGGGCTTCATATTGTGTCACCGTTTCCCTTCGCTTCTCTGCCTCCAGCTTGACAGAGTCCCTAAAACGGTTAGCGTCCCCGATAATCCCAGGAATGTCGGGAGCGCCCTCGCCACCCGGATTCTAATAGGCGGCTGTCCCTCATTTTCGGCTTCGTATGGCTTCGCCATCGCGGCGCCCCGGTTTGACCGGCGGCGGGAAGCCGATAGAATGAAGATGTATGGCTGTTACTAGGAACCGGTTCATAGTGGACGAGAACGGGAAGCGTGTCTCGGTGGTTCTTCCGGTCGACGACTATGAAGAGCTTCTTGAAGACCTGCACGACCTCGCGGTCGTAGCAGAACGTCGCCACGAACCCGCCGTCTCACACGCCACGCTCAAGAAGAGGCTGAAGGCCGGTGGCCTCCTGCCGCGTTGAGTGAAAGCGCTCGGCCGAGCGTGACCTCCGCGGGATAGACCGCAAACAGATTCCGCGCATCGTCGCCGCGGTCGAACGGTTGGCGGGCAACCCGACGCCGGTCGGCAGCCGGAAACTGGTCGGGGCTGAGCGTGTGCACCGACTCCGGGTTGGCGACTACCGTGTGATATACGAGTACGACGCCACCCCGGGCACTGTCTGTATCTTCCACGTCCGTCACCGGCGAGAGGCCTACCGATAGGCCGTAGTCGCTGACCGCCCGCTCGATACCCGCAGCCCGCAGGCAAGATAGCAGCCGAGGAGGCCAAGACCGACTTCCGCTACTGCCAACTGCAAACCGACGCGCAGCGTCACCCTAAGCGAACGCAGTGAGTCGAATGGGTTTCTCATGTCTGGTCCCTCGCGGCCCTGGGCCGCGTGCAATCTACAATCTCAAATCTAGAATGGGCGGGTTCATCATAATGAACCGCGTGGGTTGGGCGTCCGGCTAGATGTCGGGAGCGCCCTCGCCACCCGGACTCTAATCGGTAACTGTCCCTCATTTCCCCTCCTCCATCTGCCGGCGGGCTCCACGCGGCCGAGCACGCGTTGATTGCCCTTGCGCCGCTGGTCGCGATGTGCGACCCGCGCGACATCGGCGGCGGCAGCTATCGCATGTTCCCGGACACAAGGCTCCCTACGATTATCGTCTACGACGGGTGCGAGCACGGCATCGGCATCTCAGAGAAACTCTATGCCGAATTCGACCGGCTCAGTCGGATTGCCCGCAGCCTTGTCGCCCAGTGCGCCTGCGAAAGAGGATGCCCCGCCTGCGTCCTCTCCCCCCGCTGCGGCGACGCCAACGAGCCGATAGACAAACAAGCCGCAGTCGCGATTCTCGGCCGTCTGCAACCGGCCTAACACGGGCGCTCCTCACTCGCTCCGCGCTCATCGCTTTCCCCGACGCACCGCGCCCAACCCGGTTACGGACCCGGATTCTCGACCGCTAGTGCGTCTCGAAGGTGTTCCAGCGGTAGGCGCGGAATTCTCAGTCCGCCAGGTAGACCGCGCCGACGTCGAACGCCTGCTCGACTGTTCCGAACTCCTCGCCGTTCGGGTACGAGCAAGGCTCATAGCGCTCGTGGCTGTACGTGTAGAATGACAGACTCCACCGGTCTTCGTCGAAGTACCCCAGTCTTACCAGATGCACCGGCGTGCTCCGAATGCGCTCAACGTACTGCTCCCGTGTCTCGCTGGTGAGAGCCGCCACACACTCGCTGCCCGGCTCGGGATTCCGAAAGGCGTCGATGAAGCAAAGGTCGTCGTCGAATCTGACGTCAATCTTCCGATACTTCCCGGTGTACTTCTCCCGGGCGTGATTCAGCACGCGCATCCGCACGGCATTCTGCACTGCCTCAGGAATCGGCTTGCCTCCGGTGTGAGGGGCGAGCGCCCTCTGTCTCCTGCGGTTCGCCTGCCCTCTTGACATATCAGTTCTCCTCTCCGAAGTACTGATTCAGCAGCGACTGGAACAGATGCTCGGCCTAGCGCAGGAGATTCACTTCGCCCGGCCCTCGACAATCGCAATCTTGTCATCGAGACCATCCTCGCCGCGCCCAATCTGGTTACAGCCCCGGGTTTTGGCCAGCGCCTCGTCTAGTAGTACTGCTTGATATACCCGTACGCCCGGTCAAACAGTTCTTGGTCGTGGTGCAGTTTGTACTTGAGCAACGTGCCGCGCAGCGCCTTCTTCACTTCCCGCTCGCCGGCAATGGTCTGTTGCCAACCGGGGAACCGCACCATCCTGACAATCTCGTCTATGTCGTTGACGACCCGCTCGACGATAATCGGGGTCTGCTTGTTCTTGACCTCTTGGAACAACTGGGTAAGCGCCGCCTTGCCTTGTTCCTGCTGCTCCTCGGGCTTCGTCTCTTTCTCTGCCTTTACGACGTCGCGCGCCAGTACCAGCAGTTGCTTCAGAAACTCCACGCTGGTCAGCAACCCCTGCTCGTGTTTCTGCTTCAGTTCCTCAAGCCGCTTGCCCAGTTCCGCAAAAGCCGGGTTGCCCGGATGCCGGCGCAGGCGCTCGGATATCTTGATGATGACCTCGCGTGCCTTGTGCTTTCGCGCCCCGTCGTCGGTCAGCTTGGCCACCATATCCGCATCGAGGCTGAGCGTCTCCAACTCTCGCGGCGCCGCCTCGACGTGAATATTCGCGTGAATCAGCTCGATGGTCTTCGCGCCGAATGCCCGCCACAACAGGCGTCCGACCTCGCTGATTGGCCGAACCGACTCGTACACCTGCGACAACCAGCGGTAGTCGTCCGCATAGGGCTCAAGGCAGCGGTCCGGCGACAGCGCTTCCCACAGTTTGGACAGATAGCTGAAATCGGCTGCGAACGCGTCGCGGGCATCATTGTCGGGCAGGCATTCCTGCGCGGCAATCAGTCCTTCGTATCCGGAAACCTTCCGGTCCACGTTCGGGAAATACGCCAGGCACTTCGCCACCCGCAAAGGCAGTTCCTTCCGCAGTTCGTCCAGGCTGGTAATGACCTTCTGGACCGACTTCTCGTCAAAGTCGAGCGCCCTGGCCGCGTCGTCGAACACGCCGATGTAGTCTACCACGAGCCCGTAGGCCTTATCCGTGTACGGCCGGTTCGTCCGGCATATCGCCTGCACCAGCGCGTGGTCCTTCATCGGCTTGTCGAAGTACATCACCTTCAGAATCGGCGCGTCGAACCCGGCGAGCAGCTTCGCGGTAATTACCAGCATCTGCGGCGAGTCGGTCGGGTCGCGGAACCGGTCGAGCAGCTTCTCTTCGTCTTCCTTGCTGCGGCTGAACTGCATTCGCCACTCGGCCTTGTCGCCGGTGCCCACCGACATCACAACCGCGCTCGTCTCCGGCGGCAACAGCTTGTCCAACTCGGCCTTGTACAGCACGCAGGCCTCCCGGTCAAAGGTCACGACCAGCGCCTTGAACCCGTTCGGCTCGACGTTCTCCTGGAAGTGCTTCACGATGTCGGCAACCACGGCTTGAATCCGCTCAGGCGACTTCACCAGCACTCCCATCTTGGCTGCCCGCTTGACCAACTCGGTTCGGTCGCTGTCGGTCAGGCTGTCCTCGTCGGCCATCGCGGCAAAGGCCTCGTCTATCGCAGCCTTGTCTACGTGCAACTGCGCCATCCGCGCCTCGAAGTGCAGCGGCAAAGTGGCATCGTCGCGGATGGACTCCTCGAACGAGTAGCGGCTCAGGTAGCCTTTCTCGTCCTCGTCCGCGCCAAACGCCCAGAACGTGTTCCGGTCCCGCCGGTTAATCGGCGTGCCGGTCAGGCCGAACAGGAACGCGTTGGGCAACGCCCGGCGCATCTTCCGGCCGAGGTCGCCTTCCTGGGTCCGGTGCGCCTCGTCCACCAGCACGACGATATTGTGCCGGTCATTCAGCACGCCTTCGGCCTCGCCGAACTTGTGAATCGTGGTGATGATGACCTTGCGCGCGTCCTGTGCCAGCATCCGCTCCAGCTTCGCGCGCGTGTCGGCCGGCTCAAGATTGGGCACGTCTGCGGCATTGAACGTGGAGGTGATTTGCGTATCGAGGTCAATCCGGTCAACCACGATGATGACAGTCGGGTTCCTCAGTTGCGGGTGCATCCGCAGCTTCAGGGCAGCGAACACCATCAAGAGCGACTTGCCCGACCCCTGGAAATGCCATATCAGACCCTTCTTCACGCGGCCCGCGGCCACCCGTTCGACAATCTGGTTTGCCGCCTGATACTGCTGATACCGGCAGATAATCTTGACCTTCCGGTGCTTCTTGTCGGTGGCGAAGACCGTGAAGAACTGCAGGATGTCCAGAATCACCTCGGGCCGCAGCAGCCCGCGCACCGCCTGCTCGATGGCGGCCAGCCCGGATAGCTCTTGCTTATCCGGCTCACGCCACGGCGCCCACGTCTCAATCGGCATCCGGATTGAGCCGAACCGGAACGTCTTCCCCTCGGTGGCGAAGTTGAGCACGTTGGCCGCGAAGAACGCGGACACGCTCACCTCGTAGTCATCGTGGAACTGCTTCGCGCCGTCGAACCACGACTCAGCCGGCCGCACCGGCGTCTTCGCCTCGCCCACGACCAGCGGAATGCCGTTGACGTACAGGACAAGGTCGAAGCGTCGCTCCGGCCCGGCCCGAAACGTCACCTGCGTCGCGCAGATGAACCGGTTGCGCTTGATGTTCTCGAAGTCAATGAGCCGAACCTGCACGTGTTGGTTGTTCGGGCCGAAAGGCATCGAACGCTCGCCCCGCAGCCACGCCGTGAACTCCTCGTTGGCCTTCACCAACCCGTCGGTCTTCACGGAAAGCTGGATTGCCCGCAGCCGGTACAGCACCTCCTCGGCCCGGTCCGGCTTCTCGGCAATCTCCGTGTTCAGTTCAATGAGCGCCCGTCGCACATGGTCCTCGACCAGCACGTCGGAATCAGCCCTCGGCAGATGCACGCCCTCGACGAATTCCCAGCCAAGCCCTTCCAGCCTCCCGGCTACGCCAGCCTCATCCCTTACCGCCAGCGGCAACTCGCCCGCCCGCGCCCCGCACAACAGCGCCCGGACGAAATCCTCTACGCTATTCGCTTCGGTGAACAAGATCACTCCTCCCGCGGAGCCAGCGCGTGCTGTAGTAACTCTCGCCTAAGGGCCGAGCTGGCCCGGACGGCGTCGGCCGCCCGCTTTGCCGTTTCCTCCAGAGCGTCCAAGCACCGAACAACAGCCCCTTGGGTTGCCATATCTGGGACATAGAGACGGTACTTGGCGATGTCGGTTGCCGTGATGGCCGGGTAGTTGGTGCCGGTCATATACCCCCGGCAGTGCCGCAGGAACCGTCGGGTAAAGAACGCGTGGAACAAGAACCGCGCATGCACGGCCGGCCCCGGAGTTACCACCGCGAAGCCCGTTGACGCGACCATGCCAGGCGGGGCCTCTTGAATGTGCACGAATGACCGGAAATACGGACGCACCGTCGCCAAGAGTATGTCACCACTGCGAACAACCCTACGCGCCCTGCTCGGCGATTGTCCAAATGCCATCCGTTTCGGCGAGCCAAGCTGCTTGGGGCCGAGAACGCAGGCAATGTCAACGTAGTCGATTTCCGCGTCAGGAGATGTTCTCTCTGACAGAGTCGCGGCATTTACCTTTGCGACATCCTTGACCCTCTGCAAAGGTATGGACTCGCGCTTCATGTCATCTTCCAGTTTGCTCTCCGTGACCGCGGCGTAGCTCTTGTCCGCCGCAGCGGAAAGGTCGGTATTGAGGCGTACGGATGCCTCCGCCGCCCAGAGGATTTCGGCGATGCGCCGCTGCTCGGAAATCGGCGGAAGCGCGAACTCCTGCTTCGCGAGCGTGCTCCAGTTAATGGTAGGAGACAAGCCGCCGACGGATATCATCATCGCCCGGTCGAAGAACTGGTCGCTGAGCATGAAGAACGGCAGGAAGTCCTTGTGGACGAGGTCTTCTTTCGCGCGCAGCACGAGCGCGTGGGCCGAGCAGATGCCTTCGAAATCAGCAACCGCCAACTTTCGCTGGTAGAACCTCCGTTTGCCGAAGATAATGTCGCCCGGGTGGAATCGAAGCTTGGTCGCCTCGACATCGGTCGGTTTCCCCCACCGCGCAATCTTCAGCGACTCCGGGTCAAGGTGCTCAAGCCCGACATAGCGGTCCACACCTGCCTGCGATGGATCCTCCACGCGCTCGTTGAGGTTGGTTGCCATCTCCCCAAACCGCACCATCCGCCAGCCGGAAGGCAACTTGCGGGGTGGGATTTGAACCCCCGCCGGCGGTTCGGTCGGACGATTGCGCGATTCCATCTGACGATTACTTAACGATTAGCGTCCCGCCGGTACAGTAACAAACCGTAACACAATGACCTGCGCATCCGGATTGACAGATTCCCGCCCGGGACTGCCAGATTACTGACAGATTCCGCGCACCGCCGTGACTCATTACCAGTCCGCATGAGCCATTTGAGCCATTGATGAGCCGTTTCTCTGGAATACGGTGGGCGGTGCCGCGTCTGGCCCAGTCCCGTGCGTTCTAAACGCACGCGTGCATTTAGCGTGCTTTTCGTGCATATCCTGCTCCCCGGCCGCGTTTCGACACCGGTTGCAGCAAGCCTTTAGCGACCAAGCGTCGCAGCAGCCGGTATGCCTGCGGACCCGTAAGGTGACACAGCTCCATCACCCCTGCCCGTGAAACACCGCCTTTGGTGTCAACATAGTTCATGACCATCTGTTCCTGCTGTAGTGGTTCGAAGCCCCGAGTGCGAACGTATGCGGATACCCTGCCCAAGCGGCGGTAGACAGCCGCCGACAGGTGATATGCCCTGCCGCGGCCCTCGCCAGCCGCCTCAACCAAACCGGACTCGACCAGTGCCTCCAGTGCAGAGCGGGCGTCATCTTCCGGCTTCTGAATCAACCGTGCAGCGTCGGCAGTACAGAGCCTTCGTTCACGCTGCAGTACATTCAGCAGCAGTAGTTCGTCCAGCGTCAAAGGACGACGCTCGCGACCTTCTTCCGACACCAGACGAACGAACTCGAGGTTTGCCTTGCCGCCTGGCAACACGAGAACGACATCTGCGCTGGTGGTGCGCGCATAGCTCGGTGCCGGACGGCCGTTACGAAGCTGCTCATAGAAAATCCTATCCACGCCGCGCGCCGTGCGTTCAACTATGCCCGCCCGTTTGAACGCGTCGGCCAGGAGCGGATTGCGTGGCTTGGGCGGCGTGACAAGAATGTTGTCAAGCCTGACGCCCTCGGGAAACCCTCCCGGGTTGGATATCTCAATGCGGTCGTTGTGCCATTGAACGTGGACGGCGCCGAGCCGAGTGTAGTCGCGGTGAATCAGCGCGTTGGCAACGCCCTCGCGCAAGGCCTCTTCCGAATAATCCGGAACACCTATCCGCAACATGCCGACCATCAACTCTTCTTCGCGGTGCCGGGCGCGGAATCTTGAGAGAAGCTCATCCATCACACGCATCAGTGGCCAGCGGAAGAAGTCGTTGACCTGAACGTCGGTGCCGTCCAACTGCTGGAAGGCAACTTCCTGACCGGGAACGAACCGGCGGAGAGCATCATCTTTCCCGAAGAGCAGGAGGCCGAGCATTCTCACAGCACTCACAGCGTGGTTGCTCTCAACCGCCCCCAACGCTTTGGCCAGTTCTTGGTCCGGGAGGTCCACGAGTGACTTGTCGCCGTGGCCAAGGCTCTCGCGGATGCTGCGACGAAACCGCTCGAACTCAAGCGGGTCGAGGTCGCTCCACGTTGCGCCTGGCACGACCAGCCCGGTGTAGTCGAGATGTCCCAGGTCCGCTTGACGGGCAACCATCTCATTGTAGAAGTACGGTACGCACTCCGGCTTGCCCGTGCCACCGAGCATACGGCGCACGTAGTTACTTCCCGATGTTGCCACCGGCACTGTCGAGACCGGAACCTCAATGACCAGCACCGGACTGTCACCCAATGCCGGCAGTGAAGCCGACGCAGCGACGGAGGGTCTTGTCCTGTTGGCAATCAGTGCCTGAACCCGCAGCACGTCGGTAGTCCCAGCTTCGTGTCGTGGCCGCGCACCGGTAACCCGGCCGTCGTCCTCGATACCGACGAGAATCCAGCCATGCTCGCTGCCGGAACGATTGGACATGCACACGACGGCATCAATCAGATCGCTGTCCGAAAGGCGCTCGTGCTCCTCGCCCTTGAACTCCACGTCAAGCGTCTCCCCGCCAGCAATGAGTGCGCGCAGTTGCTCAACGGTCACGGTGCTTCCTTCCTGTCCCGACCGGCTGCAGCGTCTCGAACAGTTCCTCCATTGACTTCCGCAGCTCCGCCGAACTCTGTTGCCACTCCACGAGCACGGCCTCCAGCGTTTTGCCGTCGCCGGTCCCGGAGGCACCGTTCTTCGGCCGCACGTACAGCGCTATGTTCAGGCTGCCATCGTTGGCTCGAATCTCGTCCAGCGTCGCAGCGTGCGCGAAGCCGTCTGCGTCGGCGAACGCCTTGTACGCGCCGACAATCTTCTCGATGTGTGCGTCCTCAAGGAAGCTCTGCGCCCGCTCGCGTGTAACCTCATCCACAGCGTTGATGATGAGGACCTTGCCGCGCCGCGCTTTGGGCTTGCTCATGCGGCAAACGACAATGCAGGCTTCCATCGGCGAATTGTAGAACAGGTTCGGCCCGAGTCCAATGATGCACTCCAGAATGTCGTGCTCGATGAGCTTGTTCCGCATGTGCGCCTCTTCGTCGCGGAAGAGCACCCCGTGCGGGAACAGGATGGCACAGCGGCCGGACTTTGGGTTGAGGCCGGTGATGATGTGCTGGAAAAAGGCGTAGTCGGCCCGGCCCTGGGGCGGAACGCCGTAGATGTTGCGGCCGTATGGGTCCGACTCCCACGCCGCGCGGTTCCACTGCTTCACCGAGTACGGCGGGTTGGCCAGTGCCACGTCGAACTGCCGGAGCCGGTCGCCTTCGGTGAACGCCGGTGACGCGAGCGTGTCGCCCCGCACCACGGCGAAGTCCTCGATGCCGTGCAGGACCAGGTTCATGCGGGCAATCGCCGACGTAATCAGATTCACTTCCTGACCGTAGAGCTTGAGATTGCGCCACTCCTTCTTCTGGCGGCGAAGTTCGGCGACGCAGGACAGCAACATGCCGCCGGTGCCGCAGGTTGGGTCGTAGATTGACTCGCCCGGCTTCGGGTCGAGCATCAATGTCATCAGGTGGACAACCGTGCGGTTGGTGTAGAACTCGGCCGCGGTGTGGCCGCTGTCGTCCGCGAACTTCCTTATGAGATACTCATAGGCATTGCCCAGTTCATCTTCGGGCACGCGCGCCAGGGATAGTGTCTGCGACGAGAAGTGCTCGACCAACTCGCGCAGGGTGCGGTCGGACAACCGTTCCTTGTTGGTCCATTGGGCATCACCGAAGATGCCATCGAGCCGGTCAGGATTCGCCTTCTCGATGGCGCGGAAGGTCTTCTGGAGCGCGAGACCGACGTTGGACGACTGCCCGCGCACGTCTTTCCAGTGGCTGCCCGCCGGTATCTGGAACCGGTGGTTCTCCGCGAATGACGCGAAGTCAGTATCACCGCCCGAGGTTTTCAGCGCCTGTTCGCACTCCTCGTCGTACACATCGCAGAGCCGCTTGAAGAACAGCAGCGGGAAGATGTACTGCTTGTAGTCGCCCGCGTCTATCAGCCCGCGCAGCACCGTCGCCGCTCCCCAGAGGTAGGATTCAAGCTCCTGCTGTGTGATTCGCGAGGTGCTCATTTCATCAACCCGCTCTTCAGGAGAAGTGCCTTCAACCTGTCCTCGGCGGCGCACGCTTCGCCGTAGGCCTTCTTGAGATTCGCGAGCGCTTCGTCGACGGTGACCGTCTCTTCTTCGGCGACGGGCTCGACGTACAGCGGAATGCTCAGGTTGTGGTCGTTGGCCGCGATTTCGTCCAGCGTAGCCACCTTGGCTTCGCCGGGCACGTCCTTGTAGTCGCGATACAGCCCGAAGATGTGTTCGACATTCTCCGGTTCCAGCGTGTTCTGGTTGCGACCCTTCTTGAACTGCTTCGAGCCGTCGATAACGAGGATTCGGTTCCGGCGGTCCGGTCGCTTCTTCATTCTGAAGACAAGGATGCAGGCGGCAAGGCCGGTGCCATAGAACAGGTTGGGGCCGAGGCCGATGACGGCGTCGAGAATGTCCATCTCGAGTATCTTCCGGCGAATCTTGCCCTCGGCAGCCATGCGGAAGAGCGCACCGTGCGGTAGGACGACTGCCATTCGACCGGTACGCGAGTTCATCGACTTGACCATGTGCTGAACCCAGGCAAAGTCGCCGCTCTTGGCTGGCGGCATACCGGCAAAGTTGCGGCCATACGGGTCCTTCTCCCAGACCTCCTCGCCCCACTTCTTGAGCGAGAACGGCGGGTTCGCTATCACACAGTCGAAGGTAGCCAGTTTGTCGCCATCGAAGTAGGCTGGATGCCGCAGGGTATCTTCGCGCATTACCTTGAAGTCCTCTATGCCGTGCAGGAACAGATTCACCCGTGCTATGCCTGAGGTCGTCAGGTTCTTCTCTTGACCGTAGAGCTTGCCGAAGAGCGTCTTGATGTCGCCCTTGTTGCGGCGAACGTGGTTCACCGCTTCCAGCAACATGCCGCCCGTGCCGCAGGCCGGGTCGTAGACCGTCTCGCCTTCCTTTGGGTCGAGGATGTCCACCATCAACCGCACAACGCTACGAGGCGTGTAGAACTCGCCGGCCTTCTTGTTGGTGGAGTCCGCGAACTTCTTGATGAGGTACTCGTAGGCCTGGCCGAGGATGTCAGAATCTATGTCCTTATTCCCAAGGGGAATCTGCGAGAAATGGTCGAGTAGGTCGCGCAGCAGCTCGTCAGAGAGCCGCTCCTTGTTGGCCCACGCTGCGTCGCCGAACACGCCATAGAGCGTCTTCTCGTTGGCCTTCTCTATCTCGCGGAACGCGCGCTGCAGTGCCTGGCCTACGTTGCTCGCGCGGTCGCGCACGTCGCGCCAGAGCACGCCATCGGGAATCTGGAATCTGTGCACTTCCGGGAACTTCGCGTACTCGGGGTCACCATCGGATACGACCATGGCCTCGGAGAGTTCTTCGTCGTAGACGTCAGAGATGCGTTTGAAGAAGAGCAGCGGGAAGATGTAGGTCTTAAAGTCCGCCGCATCCACCGGCCCGCGCAGGATGTTGGCTGATTCCCAGAGATGCGACTCTAGCTCGGCCAACGGGACCGGACCGGCAACACGGCGCGCTTCGCTTCCGTTTTTCAAGACGCGGTATCTTAGGTGCAGGCGGACAGAAGTCAAGCCAGCGCGCAGGCCCGCAGAGAAATCGAAAGCTGCAAACCGGTTGTTTGGGATAGTGGTGTGATGATAAGGGGTCGCCCCCTCAGGGTTCGATATTGTCCAGCAGGTCCTTCAGGTCGCGCCCGCGCTGGTG
>JAPLUO010000330.1 GCA_026397595.1 Caldifarciminota bacterium | reverse complement strand
TTGCTGCTGGCGGCGGCGGTGGCGAATCTGGTGCTGGTGGCCGCCTGGGAGTCAGCGACCGGGACTTCGCCTGATCTTGGGGCTGCTTCCTTCAGTCTGCTGCTACAACTGACTTTTCTCCTGCTTTTCGTGCCGAATCTCCTCGGCGAGGTGAAACGGCGACAACGTCTCGTTTTCCCCGCGTCAGCTCGGGGTCGCGTGCCCCAGACCCCCGGTTTCCGGCCGGACTTCTAGGTGGCGGGGCTCGGCGCGGGTTCCGAGAAAGAGGCGGCGCTGGCCGCGCGGCTGGCCGGGCTGGGAGTGAAGCCCGAGGACCTGGTTGAGAAGTTCATCCGGGCCGGCGGCCCGGGCGGCCAGAACGTCAACAAGACATCGACCGCCGTGTACCTCAAGCACCTTCCTTCCGGTATCGAGGTCAAGATGCAACAGGAGCGGTCTCAGGCCCTGAATCGGTTCCTGGCAAGGCGGACGCTGGCGGACAAGCTGGAGGCCCGGCTGCGGGGAGCGCGAAACGCGGACGCCGCCCGGGTCGCGAAGCTTAGAAAGCAGAAGCGGAAGCGGTCCCGGCGGGCCCAGGAGAAGGTGCTCGTGGCCAAACACTTGCGGGCGGACCGGAAGGCCGCGCGGACGCTGCCGGACCTAGACGCTTGACAAGCGGCGGTCTTGGTCTATAATCCTCACGCTCCGCAGCACAACTAAACACTTCCTAAAGGAGAACAGATGAGAAATATCGTGAGAGCAGCCGCGGTACTGATGGTGGCAGCAGTCATCGTCGGTTGCGGCGGCGGCGAACAGCAGCCGGCCAAGACCGAGGCACCGGCTCAGCCGGTATTTGTCGCGCAGACAATGACCGTACCGGCGATGAAGGTCGCCTCGATTGCCAAGATTGGACAGTATGGCGACGTCGGCAAGAGCGTCAGCGACCTGATGGCCATCGTCCAGACGGAGAAGCTGGCTGCGTCCGGCATGCCGTTCGGCTTGTACTTCGACAACCCGACGAAGGTGAAGCCGGAGAGCACCCGGTACGAGGTTTGCATTCAGGTCGCGCCCACGGCCAAGAACAAGGCCGACGGGAAGACCGGTTTCGCCGTCAAGGACGCGCCGGAGATGATGGTCGCGGCGACCGAGTACATGGGCCCGTACGACCAGGTTGCGCCAACCTATGAAAAGCTCTATAAGTGGATCGGCGAGAACAAGTACGAAGCGGCCGGACCGATGATTGAGTGGTACTTGAGCGACCCGTCCAAGGTCAAGCCGGAATCGCTGATGGCCAAGATCGGCGCGGTCGTGAAGCCGGTAGCTCCGCCTGTCGACACGACCAAGAAGGCCGAGGAGCCGAAGAAGACCGAACCGAAGGCTCCGACCAAGAAGTAGCCCGCGGCCTTCGCTCACGTCATTTCTGACCCCGCCTCGCGCGGGGTCAGCTTTTCGTGGTGAGCGCCGTGCGGGATTCAGCTACGCTTGACAAACGTGTTTCAGGGCGAGAGAATACTGAGCTCCGGTCCTAGCCGGAGATACACAGGGCGCAGTCCCGAGTCCAGGCCGAGTGGCGCCCGACCCGGGAAAGGCGTGGTTGTCACAGATTATCCGCAAACCAGGGAGGACCGAGAGATGAGAACATTGGTACTGTCGCTCATGCTGGCCGCGGCCGCAGCTTCGGCCGGGCTGCTTGAGCCCGCGCTGCAGGAGCGGATGACGCAGAAGGACGGGCGTGAGCAGATTGGCGTGATGATTGCGCTGGCGGAGCAGTTCGACGGCGCGCAGGTCATCCGGACCGTCAAGAACAAACAAGAGCGCTGGGAGACCACGGTCAACGGGCTTCAGACGCTGGCGACTTCGACCCAGGCCGGGCTTTTGTCCGAGCTCGCGGCATACGAGGCCGACGGTAAGGTGTCGGACATCCAGTCGTTCTGGATTGTGAACGCGGTATACTGCAAGGCGACGCCGGCGGTGATCCAAGCGGTATCGGGCCGGACGGATGTCTGGTTCGTGGAATGGAACCTGATACCGACCGAGAACGCGCTGGCCTTGGCCGGTGCGGCGACGGCCCCGGCGGACGGGACCGACAACCCGGAATGGAACGTCCACAACGTAAAAGCGGACTCGGTCTGGTACGTTTACGGGTACATGGGCGAGAACGTGATTGTCGGGCATATCGACACCGGCTGCGACTACACCCATCCGGACCTGTCCGGCCACATGTTGACCGACGCGAACTACCCGTACCACGGCTGGGACTTCGAGAACAACGACAACGACCCGATGGATGCGCAGGGCCACGGAACCCATACCGCCGGCACGGTGGCGTCGAACGGGGCGGCCGGAGACACCTGCGGCATGGCGCCGATGGCGCAGATAATGAGCTGCCGGACCAAGACGAGTATCAGTACGCCGTACCCGGACACGGTGGCGGAGAACACGGTAATGAACTCGATGCAGTTCTGCGTGGCGCCGCCCCTTTCGCCGACGAACCACGCACAACTCCTGACGATGAGCCTCGGGTGGTATCACTCATGGAACCCGCGGCGGGGACTCTGGCGTGCGAGCGTGACGAACGTCGCGGCTGCGGGCCTGCCCTTCTTCATCGCCAACGGCAACGAGGCCGGCGGGAGCCCGCCGGACAACGTGCGGACACCGGGCGACTGCCCGGGTCCGTGGAAGCACCCGGCTGAGCCGGCCGGCGGCCAGAGCGGCGCGATATCAATCGGCGCGACCGACAACGCGGACAACCTTGCCAACTTCTCGTCGATCGGGCCGGCGGCCTGGGACACGGTATCTCCGTATTTCGACTACCCGTACCCGCCGGGGCTGTACAAGCCGGACTTCTCGGCGCCGGGTGTGGACGTGACCTCCTGCCTCGTGGGAGGCGGCTACACCCAGATGTCGGGTACCTCGATGGCGACGCCGTGCGCGGCGGGCGTGGGCGCGCTGATGCTCGAGAAGAACCCGAACCTGCTGCCTGAGTAAGTGGACGAGATAATGCAGGGCTCGGTGCTGCCCCGGGGCGGGCAGCCGAAGAACGACAGCTTCGGCACGGGCCGGATTGACGCGATGCTCTGCATTGCGAACACGCCGCCGGCAGGTCCGACGCACGACATCGCGATGGGCGCGGTGCTGGCTCCGGCGGACAAGATCGACCCGATGACGCCGCTGGCGCCGATGGTAGTAGTCAGGAACCGTGGCACGTACCACGAGACGAGCATTACCTTCCACTGCAAGGTAGAGTCTCTGGGCACGCAGGTCTACAGCGACCAGTACGTCCTCTCGTCATTGGACAGCGCGCAGACCGACACGGTGACGTTCCCGAACTGGAACGTGGGCCCGGGCAGCCAGACCTATGACCTGACGTTCTGGCATACCTACCTGCCCGATACCAACCACCACAACGACACCTGCATGAAGACCACCGTAACCCGGGGCCATGACGTATCGGTTGCCGGCATGAACATCGGCGGTCGCGTGCGCGCGAACACGCCGTTCACGCCGCGCACCAACCTCGCGAGCACCGATTACACGGAAACCGGCTTTGAGGCCTGGTGTATTGTTGATTCGTCCGGCACGGTCGTTTACGAGGACAGTACCACGATTGACAGCGTGCCGGCCGGCGGCTCGCGCAGCTTCCCGTTTCCGAGCGCATGGAGCGTCGGGCCGGTCGGGGCCGCCTATACTGCGACCATGTACCACAACTGCGGCCCGGACCAGAATCGGACCAACGATACGCTGAGCGTCGCGACCACGGCATCGGACCAGGTCAGAGTCCTGATGTGCTACGCGGACGCGGGCACGCCTGACAGCCTGGTTGCGGGTCTGGTGGCGATGGGCGACAGCGTGACCACGATGGACGTGTCGGTCTACACGCCGACCCTGGGTGAACTGCAGGCCTATGACGCGGTCGGCACGCAGTCGAACTTCCAGTACGCGGACCCGGTCGGGTTCGGGAACGTGCTGGCCGACTACGTTGATGCCGGCGGCGGCGTCGTAATCGGTCAATTCTCGTTCTCGACTGGTTGGGCAATGGCCGGTCGAATCATGACCGGCGCCTATGCGACCATCACCGCCGGTGTCAACACCAGCAGCACGACCCAACTCGGCTGGTACAATCCGGGACACCCGACAATGAGCGGCGTCTCCGCGGTCGGCGAGTACTACGCCGCAAGCGGACCGTTCGTCGGCGAGTCGGTGGCAGTCTGGCAGGACGGCCGGCCCTACGTTGGAGTCAGCTCCAACCAGAAGGTCGTCGGTTTGAACCAGTATCCGGGCAACTATGTTTACTCGGAGCGTACCGGAGACTGGGTGCTGGTCTGGCACAACTCTTTCATGTACGTGGCCGGCTCGGGCTCCGGCGTGGGCGGGTTCGACCCATTCGCGCCGGCGCTGAACGTAACCCTGAGCGCGACTCCGAACCCGGTGCTGGGGCCGCGGGCCGAGGTTAACTACACGGTGCCGGCCGCGGGCAAGGTGAGCCTGTACGTGTTCGACCTCAACGGCCGGCTGGTCAAGACGCTGGTGAACGGCAATGCAAAGCCGGGTGTGAACCGGGTTATCTGGAACCTGGCCGACAACACGGGCCGGCAGGTTTCTTCCGGTGTCTATTTCTGCAAGCTGGTCGCAGGAAGCAAGACCCAAAGCCGCAAGGTCGTGGTCAGATAGCCGAACTGTCATTTCGCACGCAGGGGCGGCCTTCGGGCCGCCCCCGCGGCTTCTCATAGCATCGTTGTCGACAAACCCCGGATGCTGCCCGGCTTGACATGAGCCGTTGCGGGCTGGATAATGACCCGTGACCGGTAAAGCTTCGGGGGCGGCGCGGCGGCGATGCGACCGGACATCCCTGACCGCGGCTGCCGGTTCTAGACCACCAAACCCAGGAGGAGACAGATGAGCCGTGTGTTGTTCGCGTTGACGCTGGCTGCAACTCTTGCTTCGGCCGGACTGCTTGCCCCGTCGCTGCAGGACAAGATGGCGCGGGTAGACGTGGGCCCGGGCAGCCAGGCCCACAACCTGACTTACTGGCACGCGATGACCCCGGACACCAACCGCCACAACGACGCCGTCGAAGCGAGCACTACCACCCGCGGCCACGACATCTCCGTTGCCGGGATGAACGTCGGCGGCCGGGTACGGGCCAACACGCCGCTCACGCTGCGCATCAACCTCGCGAGCACCGACTACACTGAAACCGGCTTCGAGGCATGGTGTGTGATTGACTCGTCCGGCACAGTCGTCTACGAAGACAGCACCGCGATTGACAGCGTGCCGGCCGGCGGCTCGCGCAGCTTCCCGTTCCCGAACCCGTGGAACGTCGGGCCGGTCGGGGCTGCCTACACCGTGACCATGTACCACAACTGCGGCTCGGACCAGAATCGGGCCAACGATACCCTGACTGTCAATGCAACCGCGTCCGACCGGTCCAAAATCCTGATGTGCTACGCGGACATGGAGACACCGGACTCCCTGGTTGCGGGTCTGGTGGCGATGGGCGACAGCGTTACGCTACTCAACGTGGTGAACTATACGCCGAGCTTGAACGAACTTCAGGCGTACAACGCAGTAGGCGCGATGTCGAACTACCGGTACGCGGACCCGACAGGGTTCGGCAACGTACTGGCCGACTACGTTGATGCCGGCGGCGGCGTTGTGATCGGCATGTTCTCGTTTGTGTCCGGCTGGGAGATGGGCGGGCGGATCATGACCGGCGCCTGTGCTACAATCTCCGTCGGCCACGTCGCAGGCGGGACGCAACTAGGCTGGCACAACTCGGCGCACCCGATAATGAGCGGGGTCACCGCGGTTGGTGAGATCTACACCGTCAACAGTACATTCGTCGGCGAGTCAGTGGCGGCCTGGCAGAACGGTTCGGCCTACGTGGGGGTCAGCTCGAACCAGAAGGTCGTGGGCCTGAACCAGTATCCGGGCAGCCATTCGTACCCGGAGCGTTCGGGCGACTGGGTACTGGTCTGGCACAACTCCTTCATGTACGTGGCCGGTACGGGTTCCGGCGTGGGCGGGTTCGACCCATTCGCGCCCGCTCTGAACGTGACCCTGAGCACGACTCCGAACCCGGTGCTGGGGCCGCGGGCCGAGCTCAACTACACGGTGCCTGACGCAGGCGAGGTGAGCCTGAACGTGTTCGACCTCAACGGCCGGCTGGTCAAGACGCTGGTGAACGGGAACGCAAAGCCGGGTGTGAACCGGGTTGTCTGGAACCTGGCCGACAACACGGGCCGGCAGGTTTCTTCCGGCGTCTATTTCTGCAAGCTGGTTGCAGGAAGCAGGACCCAGAGCCGCAAGCTCGTGGTCAGATAGAGCGAAGTCCGTAACATCTGTCGGGGCGGCTTTGCTGCCCCGACTCATCTGCTACTGCCACCGACGGGTCTGCCGCTGCCGAGGGTATGTGGACTCATCCGCAGTGGGCGAGCCGCGCCCACCAAGAGACGCGTCCGCCCGAATGATGCTCCCTATTGACAGCCGCCGTTTCCCGCCGCATAATGGGCCATCGGCGGGCAGGCCACCTGACCCGTGTGGCGTCTGCGTTCCTTCCGTACCAGTCGGGCTACCGACTTCGGCCACGCAAGAGCGTGGACCCGCGAGTCAGACTCTGCCATACCCGAAGGAGGAACCGTGAAGAGTCGAGGTCTGTGTGTAGTGTTGGGACTGGCGGCCGCCGTAGTTGCGGCGGCTGCAGGACCGTGGCTTGAGGCTACGGTATTCATCCCGGATTCGTTCGGCGGGCTCAGGCTGCCGAACGTACTGGCGTACGATCCGGCCGACAATGCGGTTTTCGTGGCGGGCGAGTCCACGCGGACGATCCTCGTGCTCGACGGGACGGATGGCCATCGCCTGGCCCGGGTTCCGTGCGGAACCAACGTCCGCGCGCTCTGCTACAACTCAGTCAATAACAAGATATACGCGGCAGCCGCGGACCGGAACGCGGTCGCGGTGATTGATGCGGGGACCAGACAGGTGGTCGCGACGGTGCCGGTCGGGACCTATCCGCTCGCGCTTGAGTACAACTCGACGCTGAACCGGGTCTACTGCGTGAACCTGGAGAGCCACAACGTTACCGTGATTGACGGCGCCGGGGACAGCGTGCTCGCGACCGTACCGGTGGGCCAGTACCCGTATGCGGTATGCTGGAATCCGACCCGCAACGTCGTGTATTGCGCCAACTCGAACAGCAACACGGTGAGTGTCATTGATGCGGTGACCAATACGATAGTGGCCACGGTCCCGGTCGGCAGCGGGCCGATGGGGTTCGTGTTCAACCCGGACCTGAACAAACTGTACGCCGCCAACTACGGCTCGGGCGTGGTGACCGTGATTGACGGTCTGGCCGACACCGTGCTCGCGACTATCCCTGGTGGGGTGTCGCCGAAGCGACTCTGCTACAACCCGGTGAACAGCAAGGTCTACGTGGCGGATGAGGATGAGGGCCTTTGGATGATAGACTGCGTCTCGGACACACTTCTTGCCTACACCGAGAGCTACTCAGTTGACGTTGCCTACAACTTTCTAAACAACTGTGTGTATGGGGTCGGAGATGAGGATATCGACGTAATAGACGGCGCCACGAACGAACTTATTGACGAGCACCGGTTTGGCTACTACGCGTCGGCAGTCTGCATAGCCGATTCGGGCAGACGTGTATTCGGCACCGCGGATGAGGACGCCGTGGTTGGTGTCGTTGACTGTCGGACCGACTCGTTGATAGCAGTTGTCGGCACCGAAGTCCGGCTGTCGGCGCTCTGTCTTAACCCGGCCGCGAACAAGTTCTACTGCTCTGACTCCGCCGGCAACGTTGTGACGGTCATTGACGACGAGACCAACACCATCACGGCGATTATGCCGGTCGGGCCGTATCCGGTGGCCCTGGTCCACAACCCGGTTGGGAACAAGGTCTACTGCGCGAACATCGGCAGCTACGACTTTGGCGAGTTCCCTGCCACTCTTACCGTTATTGACGGCGAGGGTGACAGCGTGCTGAAGATAGTCGAGACTGGCGGGCCGGAAGGCTTCGGAACGCGTGCGCTCTGCCTGAATACCACGAACAACAGCGTGTACGCGGGCATCCACACAGACGAGAAAGTGGTTGTGGTGGATGCGGCCTCGGATACGATTGTTGCGCGAGTGGCGGCCGGCGGCGACCCGGTAGCGCTATGCTTCAATCCCGCATACAACTATGTCTACGTGGCCACATCCGGTACAAGAGTCGGAGTGATAGACTGCGAGCAGAACGTGCTGATTGCTGTGGACACGGTCGGTTCTCACCCGGTCGCTTTGTCTTTTGTCCCGGTCGGCGCCAAAGTGTATACCGCCAACTCGGGCGATAGCACGGTTAGCGTGATTGCCGGCGAAAGGCCGGAGGTCGTCGCCGAGATCGCCGTCGGTGGGGAGCCGTCGGCTCTCTGCTGGGATTCAATGGACAACAAGGTGTTCTGCGCGAACCGGGCGGACAATAGCGTGGCCGTGATTGACGCGAGCAGCAACACGGTCGTTGCCTGGGTAGCAGTTGGGAGTGAACCGACAGCGCTCTCGTATGACTCACCCAATGACTACGTCTACTGCGCGTGTCGTGGTAGCAACGAGGTCTACGTGATTGACGCCCATCGAGACAGCGTCGTTACTCACATCGACGTTGGCGCGGAGCCGTTTGCGCTCGCCTGGAACCCGATCAAGCTTGGGACCTACGTTCTGGACTATGCGGGTTCAAGCGTGTCCGTCATCCGCGACAGCCTCCACGTCGGTCTGGCTGAGGACGGGGCCGGCATCCGCTCGAAGCACGTTGTGACTCCGACTCTGGTGCGTGGAATACTGCCGCTGGCCGGCAAGTCGAGAGCGGTGCTGGTCGACGCGCTGGGCCGCAAGGCGGCAGAACTGCTTCCCGGTGCAAATGACATTCGTCATCTCGTTCCCGGAGTCTATTTCCTGCGCTACGCGCAGGAACGGCGTTCGGTCAAGATAGTCGTACAGCGGTAAGGAGGAGCCATGAGACTAATCATTGCCTTGCTCGCGGCCGTTTCGCTCTCAGCCGGTCAGTGGATAGAAACTACGACGGTAATTCCCGATTCCTTCTCCGGACTCGACGGCATCGGCGCGGTCCAATTCCACCCACCGAACCACGCCATCTACGTCGGTGGCAACGGCAAGCTGATTGTGGTCGACGCAGCGACACGCGAGAAACTGGCCAAAGTCGATCTTACCGGTTGGGTCGACATCATGTGCAGCAGCACGGCGAGCAACAAGCTGTACTGCGCGTCGCGCGGCCGGCAGTCGGTAGACGTGGTCGACTGCGCGGCGAACCGCTTTGTCAGGACGGTGCAACTGAACGGTGACCCGCGTGAGATGTGCTACGCCGCGGCGGTCAACAAGGTGTACTTTGCCATCCCATCGTCCAATTCGGTCCAGGTCTTGGACTGCACGGCAGACAGCATTGTCGCAACGTTGAGTTCGCTGCCTGCGGCCTGGGCGCTATGCTACAATCCCGTTCTGAACCGCATCTATTCGACTCAGTCCGGCTCTGACGAAGTCGCAGTGATAGACTGCGCAACGGACACGGTTATCCGGACCATCTGGGTTCGAGGAGTGAAGCCGACCGACGTCTGCTATGACTCAGCGACCAACTGCGTATACACTGCCAACTCCACGAGCGGGACGTCGTCTGTCATAGACTGCGCAGGTGACAGCCTGGTACGCATCGTCACGGTCGGCGATGATCCCTGGAGTCTGCTTGCTGGCCCGCAAGGCAAGGTGTACTGCGGCGGTGACGACTCGGTTCTGACCGTGATCCACGGCAGCGAGACGCGGACGATACCCGTGGGCGCCAAACTGTGGCGCTGGAGCTACGACCCGACCAACCACAAGGTCTACTACGCAACGTGGAGATCAAACATCATAGCAGTAGTCGACGCTGTCGGTGACTCGGTCCTCGCCCGGGTTGATGTGGGCGAGGGACCGAATTCGCTGTGTTACGACCCGGACGGTAGCAACACGTGGGCGGGCGGCGCGGAAAGAGCCACCGTCGGCGTCATTGACGGCAATTCGAATCGGGTGACCAACTTACTTTGGTTCGGCATCTTCCGGCCCGGAGTCCTGCGCTACAACCCCTTGAACAACCATCTCTATTGCCTGGAGGAAGGCTGGAATGGGTCTAACAATCACTTGATGGTCATTGATGGTGATTCGAACCGCGTGCTCAAGATACTGCCGGCCGGCGGGTCTTGCGACTCGATGCTATGGAACCCGGTCAACAACAAGCTGTACATCTCGAACTCCGGTGACAACACGGTATCGATCGTGGACTGCACGAGCGACAGCATTGTTGCGACCATAAATAGCCGGCGCGATTGGCCGGATGCTTCGTGCTGCAGCAATGACGGTAAGGTCTATGTCTGCAATGATGGCTACGGTGTCACTGTCATTGACCCTGTTGGCGATTCCGTGCGCAAGGTCATTGAGGTTGGCCACAATCCCTGGGGTATCTGCTATGACCGTACCGACAACAAGGTATACGTCGGCATGTGGGGCGGCGACCCGGTGAAGGTGATTGACGTGAACACTGACTCGGTTGTGGCGACCGTGGCCGTACCCTCCGATCTGTATTACCAGGGAGTCCGGTGGAACCAGAACCACGACAAGGTGTATGTCTCCAGCTTCGACGACTACCGCGTGGTCGTGATTGACTGCGCGACCGACACCATCCTTAAGACCATAATAACCACATCGACCGGGCTGGTGAGTGCGTACAGCGATTCAGTTACCGACAAGGTCTACTTCGCCGATGCCGACGGAGTGACTCTTCGCGTCGTTGACGCGGCGACCGACTCGCTTTACCGGAGCCTGGACGTCGGGGCGGTCGGAGCAATGGTCGACAACGGACAAACGGGCATGGGCCACCGGCTCTACAGCACCGGCTACGCGGGCAACGAGGTGGCTGTGGTAAGTGGCACGACTGACAGCATTCTCCGTCGCATCCAGGTCGGGGAAGAACCGTTTGGCCTGGCGTGGAACCCGGTTCACTCGTGGGTCTATGTCTCGAACTCAGGCAGCTCAAGTATTACGGTGATGCGCGATTCCCTGGTGGTCGGTGTGGAGGAGGGAATGCCGAAGGTCAAAGGGGAACTGACAAAGGTGGCCACGGTCGTGCGGGGCGTGCTGTTCCTCACGGAAGCTCCAAGCCGTAAGCTTCAAGCCACAAGCCTGCTGGATATCAGCGGGCGTAAGGTCCTTGACCTTCATCCCGGGACGAATGACGTCCGTCATCTCGTTCCCGGCGTCTACTTCGTCAGGCGTGAGGGAGAGGGAGCAATACTCAAGACGACAGTGGTACGCTGAACTTCTGCTTCTGGGGTCCGGTTCGGGCAGGCTTGCCTTGGTGTGGTGTCTCGGCTAGAATAGCCGTCCAGCCTGCAACTGAAAGGAGTTCCCGTGGATAACCACGACTACATTCGACTGGCTGAAGCCCATAGCGCCCGCAATTACCTTCCACTACCGGTCGTCCTTGCGAAAGGCGACGGCGTGTGGGTCGAGGATGTTGAGGGGAAGCGTTACCTCGACATGCTCTCTTCCTATTCGGCCCTGAACCAGGGCCACCGCCATCCAAAGATACTGGCGGCAATGCAGGAGCAAATGGGGAGGCTCTGCCTGACCTCGCGCGCGTTCCATCACGATACATTCGGTCCGTTCTGCAAGACCGTGACGGAGGCGTGCGGGATGGAGCAGATACTGCCAATGAACACCGGGGCGGAGGCGGTTGAGACCGCAATCAAGCTGGCCCGTCGCTGGGGTTACACGAAGAAGGGCGTGCCCACCGGCAAGGCCGAGATCATCGTCTGCAACAACAACTTCCACGGCCGGACCACGACTATTGTCGGGTTCTCGTCCGAGAAGCTGTACAACGACGGGTTCGGCCCGTTCACCCCGGGATTCGCGATGATCCCCTACAATGACACCACTGCGCTGGAGCGAGCCATCACTCCGAACACGGCCGCGTTCATGGTCGAGCCGATACAGGGCGAAGCGGGGATCAGAGTCCCGACCGACGGTTTCTTGAAGACGGCACGCGAGGTCTGTACGCGGAACAACGTCCTCCTTATGACCGATGAGATTCAGACCGGACTGGGCCGCACCGGTAGGCTGTTCTGCTACGAATACGACGGCGTCAAGCCGGATGTGTTGATCGTCGGCAAGGCGCTGGGCGGCGGTTGCTTCCCGGTTTCGGGCGCGCTTGCATCGAAGGAACTGATGTCGGTGTTCACGCCGGGCAACCATGGCTCGACCTTCGGCGGCAACCCGCTGGCCTGCGCCGTCGGCAAGGCGGCGGTCGAGGTCATCATCGAAGAGAAGTTGCCGGAGAACTCATACAAGATGGGCGAGTACCTGCGGAGCGAACTGGTGAAGATGAACTCGCGCCACGTAGCGGAAATCAGGGGCAAGGGCCTGTTCGTTGGCGTGGACATCCGGCCGGAGTCCGGGCCGGCGCGGGGGTTCTGCGAGAAGTTGATGGGACTCGGCGTGCTTGCCAAGGAGACCCACGGCACGGTCATCCGCTTCGCCCCGCCGCTCATCATTACCAAGTCCGACCTGGACTGGGCCCTCGAGCGCATCGCCCAGGCACTGAAGTAGCTGCTGAATTCACTGAGTCGGGGCGGGCGATGTTCCGCCCCGGCTCCACCTTGAGTGCGCTATCCTTGACTTCACGAGTGAGTTAGCATATAAGTTCACGTGCGTTTGTTGTCCATCCGGAACCGGGCCGACCTTGAGCGGGAGCTTGCGGCGGTCGGCGCGGACCCGCAGAGCTGGCCGATATTCGCGGCTAAGAGCCGGGTTGCGGCGGTCAAGCTCGATGGTCTTTCGACCGCGGGCGCCAATATTCTGAAGCAGACCGCGATTGCCTGCGGCGGGGACTGCGCGGTGAACCGGGCGATAGTCTCAGGCCGGGTGAGGCGAAGCGACGCGGTACTGCTGGTCACGCCGAGGCAGCTTCAAGCTCTCGCGGACCGGCTGACTGCGCAGCCGGAGTGTGTGGCGCGCCTCGTCCCCGAGCTGGTTGAACTGAGCGGGCGGATGCTGTCGCCGATGCGCGTCATCACGCTTGGACGAACGAGGGTTGACCTGGGCAAGCGAACCCATGTCATGGGTATACTGAACGTCACGCCCGACTCGTTCTCGGACGGCGGACGATTCCTTGCACCTTCGGCCGCGCTCGAGCACGCGGTTGCGATGGCGGAAGCGGGTGCGGACTTCATCGACATCGGCGCGGAGTCGACACGGCCCGGCGCGCGCTCGGTTCCGGCAAAGGAACAACTGGCGCGGCTGATGCCGGTGCTGCGCGCCGTGAAGAAAAGGGTCAAGGTGCCGGTGTCCATCGATACCACCAGCGCGACTGTGACCGAGGCAGTGCTGCGCGAAGGCGCTGACATGGTGAATGACGTTTCGGCCCTGACCGGCGACCCGCGTATGCTCGCGGTTGTGGCGCGCTTTGAGGTTCCGTGTATACTGATGCACATGAAAGGCCGGCCACGCACGATGCAGCGGGACCCGAAGTACAGTGACCTGATGTCCGAGATTACCGGTTTCCTTGAGGCGGCGCTCGCGCGGGGAGAGCAGGCCGGCATCAAGCGTACGCAGATGCTCGTTGACCCGGGCATCGGGTTCGGCAAGACCGTAGCGCACAACCTTGAAATCCTGCGGCGGCTGGCCGAGCTTGAGTCGCTCGGCGTGCCGTTGGTGGTTGGCCCGTCCCGCAAGCGGTTCATCGGCGCGGTGCTGGACGCCTCGCCTGACGAACGGCTCGAAGGCACGATTGCCGCGTGCGTACTCGCGGCCGCAAACGGGGCCAACGTCCTGCGGGTGCACGACGTCAAACCAGTGATGAAGGCCCTGAGGCTGGCGGACGCCATCGGACTCAAGAACTAGATGCTCTCCTTTGTCAGGTTCCGATTGGTCGACGCGCTCGACATCCTGCTGGTGGCGTTGCTTGCCTACTACTTCCTGCGGTTCCTGAAGGGCACGCGCGCCATCCGGATGTTGTACGGGCTTTTCTTCCTCGTGGCCGTATCGTTCATCGCCCGCTGGTTCGACTTCAAGGCGCTGGGGCTGATCGTCAACTCGCTGACCACTGTCTGGATCGTGGCGTTCGTCATCATCTTCCAGCCGGAAATCAGGAACATCTTGTCGATGTTCGGCCGCTACCGGCCCCTGCGGTTCCTGCTCAAACAGGCCGCGGACGCGGCCGCGATTGACGAGATCGTCGACGCCGCGGCGCAGATGAAGGACCACAAGACCGGCGCGCTGATAGTTATAGAGCAGGACATCGGTCTGCGCGACTTCATCGAAACCGGCACCCGGGTCGAGGCGCGTGTGTCGGCGCCGCTCATCGTCTCGCTGTTCACGCCGCCGGCACCGCTGCACGACGGCGCGGTGATTATTGCCGGCGGACAAGTTATGGCCGCAGGTTGCACCCTGCCTTTGAGCGAGGAGCGGTACGTCGAGAGCGCACTCGGGATGCGGCACCGGGCCGGGCTGGGCATCGC
>JAPLUO010000079.1 GCA_026397595.1 Caldifarciminota bacterium | reverse complement strand
GCGTACGGCCGAGCTGACCTTGTTGACGTTCTGGCCGCCGTGGCCGCCGGCGCGGAACGTGTCGAACTTGAGGTCGCTGGGGTTGATTTCGACTTCGATGTCTTCGACCTCGGGATAGACCGACACCGCGGCGAAGCTGGTGTGACGGCGTTTGTTGGCGTCGAACGGTGAAACCCGGACCAGGCGATGGACCCCGATTTCGGACTTCATGAGACCGTACGCGTAGGTGCCGCTGACTTCAAGCGTAGCGCCCTTGATACCGGCCTCGTCGTTGGGTTGGAGGTCGAGTACTTCATACTTGAGCCCCTGCAGTTCGATGTAGCGGCCGTACATCCGGTAGAGCATTTCGGCCCAGTCGCAGGACTCGGTGCCGCCCGCGCCCGGGTGAATCGAGACGATGGCGGCGCGGGAGTCTTCCTGGGACCGGAACATCGCTCGTTCTTCGAGCGCTTCGAGTTCACGGCCCATGGTCTCGACCTGTCCGGCCAGTTCCTTGCGAGCCGATTCGTCCGACTCATCAAAGAGCCCAAGCATCTCAGTTGTGTCTTTGATTTCGCCGGCCAGCCGGTCCACGCGCGCGAGCATGTCGTTCAGGGCCGCGATGCGGCGCATCGCCGTCTGGGCGCGTTCGGCGACGTTCCAGAAATCGGGCTGGGAACTGGCTTTGGTGAGTTCGGCTAGTTCGGCTCGACGTGCGGGCAGGTCAAAGAAACTCCTGCAGCTTGTGCAGGCGCTCGGCCAAGTACGCAAGCTCGGGCGCGGCGCTTCGGGAATCGCCGGGCATCAGGTCTAGCTAGTCCTTAAGAGCCAGGACCGAATTCACCACAAAGACAGCAGAGAAGGCAAGATGCAGGATGCAGCGGAACGGGTCCGGCACTTCTGACTTCTGACATCTAGCATCTGACATCTGACTTCGTCCGGTTGCTGGTGTCCTGGTGGCTAAGTCCCGGCTATTCGGGTTTCGTCTCGGGTTCAGCCGCGGGCTGGGCAGGTTCAGCAACGGGCTTGGGCTTGCGCGGCTTCGGCGGCTTGGGGGCCTTTGCCGGCTTGGGTGGCTCGGGCGGCTTAACCGGCTTGGGGGCCTTGGTCGGAACCACGTCGCCGTACTTTCTGCGAAACTTCTCGACCCGGCCAGCGGTGTCAACTAGGTGCATCTTGCCGGTGAAGAACGGGTGACATGCCGAGCAGAGGTCAACGTTCATCTTCGGCTTGGTCGAACGGGTCTTGACCACGTTGCCGCAGGCGCAGGTGATGGTCGACTCCACGTACTTGGGATGAATCTTCGGTTTCATTTCACATCAACTTTCGCTCATCGATTCGAGGAATTCCTTATTGTTACGGGTCAGACGCATCTTGTCAAGCACGAATTCCATCATCTCGACCGGGCTCAGTTCGGCCAGCAGCTTGCGCATGAGCCAGATACGGTTGAGTTCGAACTCGGAGAGGAGCAGCTCCTCCTTGCGCGTGCCGGAGCGCTGCAGGTCGATGGCTGGGAAGATGCGGCGGTCGGCCAGCTTCCGGTCGAGGATGAGCTCCATATTGCCGGTGCCCTTGAATTCTTCGAAGATGACTTCGTCCATGCGCGAGCCGGTCTCAATCAGCGCCGACGCGATGATGGTCAGCGACCCGCCTTCTTCGATGTTGCGGGCCGCGCCGAAGAACTTCTTGGGCTTCTGAAGGGCGTTGGAATCGAGTCCGCCGGAAAGCGTGCGGCCGGAGTGCGGGACCACGAGGTTGTGGGCGCGGGCGAGGCGGGTAATCGAGTCGAGCAGGATAACGACGTCGTACCCGTGCTCCACAAGCCGCTTGGCCTTTTCGAGCACCATGTCGGCGACCTGGACGTGGCGTTCGGGTATTTCGTCGAAGGTCGAACTGATGACTTCGGCTTTGACCGACCGTTCCATGTCGGTCACTTCTTCGGGCCGTTCGTCAATCAGCAGGATGATGAGCTTGATCTCCGGATGGTTGGCGGTGATGCAGTTGGCAATCTTCTGGAGCAGGATGGTCTTGCCGGCGCGCGGCGGAGAGACAATCAGGCCGCGCTGCCCTTTGCCAATGGGCACGAACAAGTCTTCAACCCGCATCGAGAAGTCGCTCTTCTCCGGCATCTCGAGCTGGATCCGCTGTAGCGGATAGAGCGCGGTCAGGGCGTCGAACGGGACCCGGCGCCGGTCTTCGGCGAGCGGCGTGCCGTTTTCCGTGTCAATCTTCAGGAGCGCGAAATAGCGCTCGCTGTTCTTGGGCGGCCGCGCATGCCCGACGATGGTATCGCCGGTCCGGAGCGCGAACCGCTTAATCTGGGACGGCGAGACATAGACGTCGTCCGACGAAGGCAGATAGCTGTAGTCGGGCGAGCGCAGGAACCCGAAACCCTCATCGAGGATTTCGAGTACGCCCGTCACCTCGATGCCTTCGGCGCCGGTGTTGCGCTGGCGGGCGTCGGCCTCAAGGATGGCCAGAACCAGGCCCTGCTTGTTCCGGTCCCGGTAGTCGGGGACGTTGAACTTCTCAGCGAGGTCGAAAAGTTCAGATATCTTCTTGCGTTTGAGTTCTTCCTGAATCATCGTCTCTCCTTGTCGGGGCGGGTGCTCCGGACGGAATACGGCAACTTTGTCCGGAGGACCGCCGGGTTCATCAAACTTTGCCGGGTTCGCAGTTCGTACCCGGCATTCCCGGCTGCCTATTATACTTTCAAACAACGGGATTGGGAACCGGCAGACCTGATTCTAAACAGACTGGGATACTTCTTCAGAGGCACAACTGGGCTGCCGGGGTCCCGGCTGGCTCCGTCCGGAGAGAAGTATAGACACCCCCCGTCCACATGTCAAGCACAACTGCCGGTGGTCCGGGAACAGCCACTGGCCGGTGGGCGGAGATGTCGCGGCGGCGGGAGGGACTGAGGGATCGTCACAGCGGACGGGCGGGCGGTTCAGTCGAGGTCCGTCACCTCGAACAGGGCTGCGGCTACGGCACGGAGCGTGTCGGTATCGAGTGGCTTTGCTTCGCAGAGGTCGACGAGGTCGGCCGCGGCCATCTTAAGGGACTTGCCGGAGCAGTTGCGGGAGAGTCGGCCCAACTTCTGGGCAAAGGCGCTGTAGCGGATGAACTCTTGACCGGGTATCTTGTGGGCGGCGAGGAGAACTGCGAGTTTCCGGCTGATCTCCTTGTTCTGAGCAATGCCTTTGGCGTGCCGGGCCGACTGGTCTTCGACTGTAGCCGCGAGACTGTGCGAGACGCGCCCCTCACTAAGCGTCTCTGCGTAGGTCTTCTTGCGCCTGCACCTGAGTCCGGGACCGGGCTTCTGCTCCGGCGCGACCGGCCCGCGCCGCGGCCGGCGGTTCGCCGGTTTCGGCGCGGAAGGCCTTAAGCATCTCGGTAGCGTACCGTCTGTAGATGTTGATTCCGTGCACGGGCACGCCGAAGCGGCTGAGGCGCCGGTTCACTTGTTCCCTGACCATCGGCCAGACCCGAGCCGCGCTTCGGCCATACACGGAGAGTGGGAACTCGGTCCGGCGGATGAAGGCCAGGACGGCGTCCGTCTGTGCGGTCAGGAGTAAAGCGCGCACACGAGGTTGAGACCTAGCGCAAGTCAGGAAGTCCGCATATAGGGGTCGCCCTGGGGCGAGCCTTTGAATGAGCCTTCGAACAAACCATGAAGCAAGCTTTGAAATGAGCTTTGAGTTGAGTTTTCAGAAGAGCTTTGACGCGAGTTTTCGGCTGAACTCTGAACTGAGCGATGCAGGAAGCGATGTCCTGAGCTTTGGCTTGGGCGATGCGACGAGCGATGCGCAGAGCCTTCACCTGAGCTTTCAACTGAGCTCTTGAATGAGCTTTCGAGTAGGCTCTTGAATGAGCAATCCAAGAAGCTTTCCGCGGAGCTTTCAGGGGAGCTTTGTGGCGAGGTCTTGAACCCCAAATCCGAAGCTCTGAGGTCAGAAGCCAGAATCTGCGTAATCTGCGGTTCTCCTCTCCGCGCGCGCAGTTCTGCATTCTGGTCTCCGGTCTCTGACTTCTGCTTTGCCCGAGCCCGGATAATCTGTGTAATCTGCGAAATCTGTGGATAGTTCTCTTTGGACCTCGGTTGTTCTCACATCTGTGGAATCTGGTAATCTGTGGATGCTTCCTCAGGGGCTGCGGATTCGCTTGCGTTTGCGGCCGGCGTGCCCTAACATACTCCGGTGACCGACATTACTCTGACTATCGCCGGGCAGGCCGGGCAGGGCATTGACACCGCTTCCGAGTTGCTGGCCCGGGCGCTCGTGCGCAGCGGCTACCACGCATTCGCGTACCCGGACGTGATGTCGCGCGTGCGGGGCGGTCACAACTTCACCGTGGTAAGGGTCTCAGACCGGCCGGTCTATTCGGTGGCGGGGAAGTTCAACGCGCTGCTGGCAATGGACGAGCTGTCCGTGAACGAGCATCGCGGGGACATGGTGGAAGGTGGCGTCATCGTGGCTGAGCCCGCGAAGGCTCCTCCTGTGGACAGTCCCCGTGCGGGGACAGTCCCCGTGCCGATGGCGGAGATTGCGGAGAGGCTGGGCGGCGCGAAGACGATGGCCAATGTGGTCGGACTGAGCGCTCTTCTGGCCCTGACCGGGCATCCACTCGACGAACTTCAGCGCCTGCTGAAGGACCGGTTCAAGGCAAAGGGCGATGACGTGGTACGTCAGAACCTTGAGTGCTGCCGGGCCGGAGCTGACTACGTGCGCGAGCAGTTTGGCGGGACCTGCGCATGCGCGTTGCCGAGGCAGTCGGGTCGCGCGAAGCGGCTGCTTCTGACCGGCAACCATGCGATCGCGCTCGGCGCACTGGCTTCGGGCGTGCGATTCTACGCCGGGTACCCGATGTCGCCGTCCACGCCGATAATGGAGTATCTTGCCGCGAAGCAGGCTGACGCCGGGCTGGTGATGGAGCAGTCCGAGGACGAGATTGCGGCAATCAACATGGTGCTGGGCGCTTCCTACGCCGGGGCCCGCGCGATGACCGCGACTTCCGGCGGCGGGTTCTCGCTGATGGTCGAGGCGTTGGGCATGGCCGGCATGGCTGAGTTGCCGGTCGTCATCGTCATTGCGATGCGGCCGGGCCCGGCGACCGGGTTCCCGACCCGGACCGAGCAGGCCGAGCTGCTGTTCGCAATCAGCGCGTCCCAGGATGAGTTCCCGCGTTTCGTGTTTGCGCCGGGAACCGCGGAGGAGGCATTCTACGCCACGAACCGCGCGTTCGAGTTGGCTGGGCGGTTCCAGGTGCCCGCGATTGTCCTCTCGGACCAAATGCTCTCGGATTCGCTCTGGACCGTGCCCGCGTTCAACTTCGCGCGCATCACCGCGAGCGACGACCTTGACGAACAGGTATGGCAGGGCAGGTCGGCGTATACCTACAAACGGTATGCGGTCACCGACGATGGCGTGTCGCCGAGGCTGGGCCCGGGTTTTCCGGGCCAACTGGTCCATGCGCTCGGGGTCGAGCACGATGAGGAAGGATTCCAGACCGAGGATATCGGCGCGCGTGTGCGCATGCATGAGAAGCGGATGCGTAAGCTCCCGCACATGCTCAAGTCGCTGGACGCGCCGACGTGCTACCCGGAGGAGACTGCCGAGTGCGCGGTCGTTTGTTTCGGCTCGACCTATGGCCCGGCGCGCGAGGCAGTTGACATCCTGCGGGCGGAGCGGGCAAGCGTGGCGATGGTGCACCTGTGTGAACTGGCGCCGTTCCCGCGCGAGCGCGTGGCAGCGAGGCTGTCCGCGGTGCGCAAGGTCGTCACGGTCGAAGGTAACTCCACCGGCCAACTGGCCGCCCTGCTGCGGCGCGAGACGGGCATCAAAGTCGACGGGCAGGTTCTGAAGTATGACGGAAGACCATTCAACGGGCGGGAACTGGCGGAGGAACTCCGGAACAAGTGCCAGCAATGCTAATTCCTAATTCCCAATTCCTAATTCCCAACGAATGCGGAGAGGAGAAAGCCTCAAGGAGGCAAGCACTTCGACATTGGGGATTCGTTGGTCATTGGCAATTGGTCATTGGTCATTTCGCGGGGGCGCGGAAAGATGCCTGACGTGAAGCCGTGGTCCAGCCCTGCCGAGGTTACCTGGTGCCCCGGCTGCGGCAACTTCGGTATCCTGAACGCGCTCAGGGCAGCGCTCGCCGCAGCTAAGCTCGAACCGTGGCAGGTTGTGGTCGTCGGCGGCATCGGGCAAGCGGGAAAGGTGGCGCAGTATGTCGGGGCCAACTTCCTGCACGGGCTGCACGGAAGGGCGCTTCCGCATGCGCTCGGCGTGAAGCTGGCAAACCCGGAGCTCAAGGTCATCGCGGTCGGCGGTGACGGCGACATGTACGGAGAGGGCGGCAACCATCTACTGCACGCGTTCCGGCGCAACCTCGACATCGTCTGCCTCGTTCACAACAATGGTGTCTACGGTCTGACCAAGGGGCAGGCTGCGCCGACCAGCGGGCCGGGATTCGCTACGAAGAACCGGCCGATGGGTACGCTGGTGCCTGCGTTCAACCCGCTGGCCGCAGGGCTGGCAATGGGCGGCAGTTTCATCGCCCGTGGGTTCGCCGGTGACCTGAAGCATCTCACCCGGCTGATAGGCGACGCGCTGCAGCACAAGGGGTTCGGTTTCATTGACATCCTGCAACCATGTGTGAGCTTCAACCACGTCAACACGTTCGCGTGGTATCGGGAGCGGGTCTACGACCTGGCGTTTGAAGGGCACAATCCGTTGGACCCCGACGCGGCGCGGGCCCGGGCGCTCGAATGGCCGGCTGAGTCCGGGGACGCGCGGATTCCGACCGGCATCATCTACCGGGCGCAACGGGCGCCTTACGAGAGCTGCGGCCGGCCCGGGAAGCCGGTTGTCAGACTGAAGTCCGACTTCGGCGCGGTCAAGCGGGCGCTTGAGGACTTCGAATGAACGAGCTCAACCTGATAGTCGCCGGACATGCAGGGCAGGGGTTGCAGGTCATCTCGCGCACGCTCGGCCGTTTGCTGGTTCGGGCCGGGTACTACGTGTTCGTGTCGCAGGACGTGATGTCGCGGATTCGCGGCGGGCACAATTCCGCACGGGTGCGGGTGAGTACGCGGCCGGTGGCGGCTGACGGCGACAAGGCGGAGATTCTCATCGCGCTCGACCCGGCCCTGGTTGCGTGGCACGTTGACGACCTCGCGCCGGACGCCTCCGTGGTGACCGACGTTACCGGGGACCTACCTGAAGGCTTGAACGCGGTCCGGTTGCCGCTCGTGGACCTAGCCCGCGAGTACGGCAAGGACCCGGTCATGGTCAATGCGGTTGCGGTCGGCGCGGCGCTGGCCCTGGTCGGGCTTGAGCTCACCGGCCTCGAAGACCTGTTTGCGGGCGAGTTCGCGAGGAAGGGCGAGGACGTGGTCAGGCGAAATATGGCCGCGGCTGAGGCCGGATACAAGGCGGTCATTGAGGACATGAAGCGGTCATGTCCGCACAGACTGGCAGGCGCTGAACCCGGAGACCGGCTACTCATCTCCGGGGCCGAGGCGCTGGCCTTGGGCGCGATTGCCGCCGGCGTGCGCGTTGTTACCGGTTACCCGATGTCGCCGGCCACTCCGATTGTCGAGTACTGCTTCCGCCACGCACAGGAGGCAGGCCTGATTGTCGAGCAGACCGAAGACGAAGTGTCCGCGGCCAACCTTGCCATCGGCGCGGCCTTTGCCGGGGCGCGGGCCATGACTTGCACTGCCGGGGGCGGGTTCTGCCTGATGAACGAGGCCTTGAGCCTTGCCGGGATGACTGAGACCCCGCTGGTCTTATGCGTCGGTATGAGGCCGGGCCCGGCGACCGGGATGGCCACGCGGACCGCTCAGGCCGATTTGCTGTTCGCCATCTACGCCGGGCACGGCGAGTTCCCGCGCGCAGTCTTGACACCCGCGGACGCCGGGCAGGCATTCCAGGCTGCCCAAGATGCGTTCCGGATTGCCGAGAAGTACCAGACCCCGGTCATCATCCTGTTTGACCAGTTCATGGCCGACGCGCTCTGGACAGTCGAACGGAACGAACTGAAAGTGGACAACCGCCAAGGACGCCAAGAACGCCAAGTCCCGGATGGAGCGGAGGCGTACGCGTATCGCCGGTATGAAATGAGCGAGAACGGGGTATCGCCGCGACTGCTGCCAGGAACGCCGCAACAGCTTGTCTACGCCGACTCAGACGAACACACCGAGGCCGGTCATATCACCGAGTCGACGACGATGCGTGTCAGGATGGTGGACAAGCGGAACGCCAAGACTGCGGGTATCAGGCAGGAACTTGAGGCGCCGAAGGCGGAGGTAGAGGTAGAGGTAGAGGTGGAGGCAGAGACGCTTGTGTTCTGCTTTGGTTCGAGTCGAGGTGTTGTGGCTGAGGCAGTGACGCGGCTGCGTGATAAGGGCAGCAAGGTCGCGATGGTACACTTGACTCATGTCTGGCCGTTCCCGGTCGAGGCTGTGGCCGCGCCCGCCGCCAAGAGCCTGAAAGTCGTGACCGTGGAGCAGAACTACTCCGGACAGCTCGCGCAACTCCTGTTACAGGAGTGCGGGTTGCGCGTGACCGGAACCGTGCGGCGGTATGACGGCAGGCAGTTCGCTGTTGCAGAGGTAGAGACCGGGCTTGAGGAACTGATTGGAGTTAGGGTTGGCTGAACCGATAAGGGACATGACCGAATCCGGCTCGGGGAATTCGGATCGTGTCCTGCTCCTACCGAAGGACTTCGACAGCACTGACCCGATGGCGTGGTGCCCGGGGTGCGGCAACTTCGGCATCCGCGAAGCGGTCAAGATGGCCCTGTCCGAGCTTGGGCTGAAACCGGAGCAGACCTGCTTTGTATCAGGCATCGGGCAGGCGGCCAAAGCGCCGCACTACATCCGCTGTAACTTGTTCAACGGCCTGCACGGCCGGACCCTGCCGGTCGCAGCCGGGGTCAAGCTCGCTAAT
>JAPLUO010000244.1 GCA_026397595.1 Caldifarciminota bacterium | reverse complement strand
GCCTGTCCGAGCCGGTCCTACTTGCCGGGAATCAGACTGCGGCCGGCTAGCGTCTAATGATCTTGTGGACCGCGTGAAGCGCGTCAGCGCCATAGTATCAGTGTCCCGCGATATTGACGAATTGTTTGAGCGTTTCTTCGGGGTGGCCGAGAGCAACGCCGTGTGGGAGCCGCCGGTCGACCTGTTCGTGAGTGAGCAAAGGATATACCTGATGGCCGAGGTTCCCGGAGTAGCGGGGTCGGAAATCCACATCCGGGTCGGAACCCGGGCGGTCCAGATCCTGGGCATCAAGCGGCCGCCGGACAAGGTGCGGCGCGGGATGACATTCTACGAATCCCAGATTCCGTATGGCGGTTTTGAGAAGCGGGTCAGCCTGCCGTTTCCGGTCAACCCGGACAGCATCAAGGTCGAGTTCAAGGACGGGGTGCTGAGCCTGCAACTGGACCGGGTCGGCGGTGGCGCGAGGATAATACGAATTGAGTGATAATCCTGAAACAATCGTGAAGCTCGACGAGCAGCCAAAGCTCGGTCAGTTCCCGGCCGAACTGCCTGTGCTGGTGGTCAAGGGTGGTGTCGTATTCCCGGGCCTGGTGTCGCCGCTCGTTGTATCGACCGAACGTTCGGCAAAGCTGGTGGACGACGCGCTGGCCGGTGACAAGCTGGTCTGCGCGGTCACGCAACGCGACTCGGCGCTCGAGCACGAGGCCGAGCCGGCCGACCTGTACGAAGTCGGCACGATTGCCGTCATCCTGAAGATGCTCCGGTTCCCGGACGGGACCATGCGGCTCCTGCTGCAGGGGATGCGGCGGGCGCGCGTTGAAGAATACGTCCCGAACGTCCCTTACCTGCGGGCAAAGATCAAGCCGCTGGAAGAGACCAGTCAGAAGGACGTTGCCACCCGCGCCCTGATGCGGAGCGTTGCGGACACGTTCGCCAAGCTGTCCGAACTGGCGCCGTACCTGCCGGACGACGTCACGGCGGTGGTGACGAACATCGAGTCGCCGGGCCGGCTGGCCGACTTTGCGGCAACCTACGTCAACTTCGACCTGTCGGAGAAGCAACACCTGCTGGAGATGCTGGACGTGAAGGAGCGGCTGCAGGCTCTGCTGCCGCTGCTGTCGAAGGAGATTGGCATCCTTGAGCTGGGTGCGAAGATTCGCGACCAGGTGAAGGGCGAGCTCGACAAGTCCCAGCGCGAGTATTTCCTGCGCGAGCAGATGAAGGCGATTCAGAAGGAGCTGGGCGAGGTGGACCAGACCCAGGGCGAAATCGATGAACTGCGCAAGAAGGTCGAGGAAGCCGGCATGCCCCAGCCCGCGCTCGACGCGGCCCGCCGGGAGCTGGACCGACTGGCGCGCATGTCGCCGGCTGCCTCCGAATACTCGGTGACGCGCAATTACTTTGACTGGCTGCTGGCAGTGCCGTGGAAGGTGCGGACCGAGGACAGCCTGGACGTCCGACGGGCCGGGAAGATCCTCAATGAGGACCACTACGACCTCGAGAAGGTGAAGCAGCGGATTCTCGAATACCTGTCGGTGCGCAAGCTGAAGCCGGACTCCAAGGGCCCGATTCTGTGCTTTGTCGGACCGCCGGGAGTGGGCAAGACCTCGCTGGGCCGTTCGATTGCCCGGGCCCTGGGCCGCAAGTTCCTGCGGTTCTCGTTGGGCGGAATCCGGGACGAGGCTGAAATCCGCGGCCACCGGCGGACCTATGTCGGGGCGCTGCCCGGACGCGTGGTCCAAGGTCTGCGCACCGCCGGTTCGATGAATCCGGTGTTCATGCTGGATGAGATTGACAAGGTCGGAACCGACTTCCGGGGAGACCCGTCTTCGGCCCTGCTTGAAGTGCTGGACCCGGAGCAGAACTTCAGCTTCTCCGACCACTACCTGGAGGTCCCGGTCGACCTGTCGCAGGTCATGTTCATTACCACCGCGAACGTCGTTGACACAATCATCCCGGCTCTGCGCGACCGGATGGAGATACTGGAGTTGCCCGGGTACACCGATGTGGAGAAGGTCTCGATCGCCAAGGGCTTCCTCGTGCCGCGGCAGCTTACCCAGAACGGGTTGACCGGCAAGCAGGTCCGGTTCACCGATGACGCCCTGAGCTTGATTGTCAGCGACTACACGCGCGAGGCCGGAGTTCGGAATCTGGAGCGTGAAGTCGGTTCGGTGATGCGCAAGCTGGCCCGGAAGTTCGCCGAAGGCCGGCAGGCTGCGTCAGTGATTGACCCGGCCGAGGTGCGCCGGCTGCTCGGGCCGCGACGGTTCTCATCCGAGGTCGCGGCGCGGAGCGCGCACCCCGGGGTTTCGACCGGGCTGGCGGTAACGCCTTTCGGCGGCGAGATAATCTTCATCGAGTCTTCCCTGATGAAGGGCAAGAAGGAACTGATTTTGACGGGCCTACTCGGCGATGTGATGAAGGAATCGGCTGAGGCGGCGCTGTCCTACGTCCGGTCGCACGCGACGGAGCTTGGCGTGAACGAGCGGTTCTTTGAAGACGCCGACGTCCACGTCCATATCCCGGCGGGCGCGACCCCGAAAGACGGGCCGTCAGCCGGAATCGCCATTGCGGCGTCGCTGCTTTCCCTGCTGCGGAACGAGCCACTCGACCCGCGCGTGGCCATGACCGGCGAGATTACCCTTACCGGGCGGGTCCTGCCCATCGGTGGCGTGAAGGAAAAGGTCCTTGCCGCCAGCCGGGCCGGCATCAAGACTGTGATTCTGCCGGCGGAGAACCGCCGCGACCTGAGGGATGTGCCGGCCAATGTCCGGAAGGGGCTGACGTTCCACTTCGTGAAGTCAGTCGGCGACCTGTGCCGGGTGCTGTTCCCCAAGACCTGCGCTCGACCTCAAGTCCGAAGCGCGAAGCCCGAATGACGAATCAAGCTCGAATGACCCATCGCAGAAAGTCAGATTCCGAACTTGCGACCTCGGGCTTCTCTCCGTCCTTGATTCGGGCTTAGGGGTTTCGGACTTCGGACTTTCCTGTCGCGGCTAGCGTTTGAGCAGCGGCTTCAGGTACTCGCCGGTGTGCGACAATTCACACGCGGCAATCTGTTCGGGTGCTCCGGCCACGACCACCCGGCCGCCTTCGTCCCCGCCCTCGGGACCGAGGTCAATCACCCAATCCGCACATTTGATGACCTCGAGATTGTGCTCGATGACGAGCACGGTGTTGCCGCGTTCGACCAGGCGGTCGAGCACACCCAGCAACAGCCGGACGTCCTCGAAGTGGAGCCCGGTTGTCGGTTCGTCGAGCAGGTAGAGGGTGCGGCCGGTGGCAATCTTGGACAGCTCGCGCGCCAGCTTGATACGCTGGGCTTCGCCGCCGGAAAGTGTCGGCGCGGGCTGGCCCAGTTTGACGTAGCCGAGGCCGACTTCCTTTAAGAGCCGGAGCTTGCGCGCGACGGTCGGCACGTTGGCGAAGAAGTCGGCTCCTTCTTCGACCGACATGCCGAGCACGTCGCTGATGCTCTTCATCTTGTACTTCACTTCAAGGGTCTCGCGGTTGTAGCGTTTCCCCTTGCACACGTCGCAGGTGACGTAGACGTCGGGCAGGAAGTGCATCTCGACCTTGATGATGCCGTCGCCGGCGCACGCCTCGCACCGGCCGCCTTTGACGTTGAATGAGAACCGGCCCGGCTTGTACCCGCGCACCCGAGCGTCCTTGGTCATCGCGAACAGCTCGCGAATCGGCCCGAACGCGTTGGGGTAGGTCGCCGCGTACGAGCGCGGGGAGCGGCCGATGGGGGACTGGTCGATGTTTATTACCTTGTCAATCCGCTCGACGCCGGTGATGCGGTCGTGCGCGCCCGGTTTCTCCCTTGAATCGTAGAAGTGGCGGGCCAGCGCCCGGTAGAGGATGTCGGATACGAACGTGCTCTTGCCCGAGCCGGAGACGCCGGTCACGGTCACGAACAGGCCGAGCGGCACCGCGATGTCCGCGTTCTTGAGGTTGTTCTCCTTGCAGCCGTGTACCGTGAGCCAGCCTGCCCGGGGCGCGCGTCGCTCCGCCGGGGCCGCGATGCTGCGGCGGCCGGACAGGTAGGCGCCGGTGAGCGACTCGGGGTTGCGCTTGATGTCTTCGGGCGTGCCCTGGGCAATGACGCGGCCGCCTGCGTCACCGGCGCCCGGGCCCAGGTCGATGACGTGGTCGGCCTCGAGGATTGTCTCCTCGTCGTGCTCGACCACGATGACCGTGTTGCCGAGGTCGCGCAGACGGGTGAGGGTCCCCAGCAGCTTCCGGTTGTCCCGCTGGTGCAGGCCGATTGACGGTTCGTCGAGGATGTAGACCACGCCGACGAGGCCGGAGCCGATTTGCGTGGCGAGGCGGACGCGCTGGGCTTCGCCACCGCCGAGAGTCTCGGCGGTGCGGTCCAGGGTCAGGTAGTCAATGCCGACCGCGGTCAGGAAGCTCAGTCGCTTCCGCAGTTCCTTGACGACCTCGCGCGAGACCTCCTCGTCGCGGCCGGAGAGCTTCAACTGGTGCATGAAGTAGTCGTGGCAGCGACGAATGGAGAAGCCGCTTAAGTCGGCGATGTTCAGGTCGCCGATGCGCACGGCCAGCGCCTCGGGCTTGAGTCGCCGGCCCTGACAGTCCGGGCAGGGGAGCAGGGTCATAAATCCCTCAATCCAGTCGCGTCGGGACTCGGAGTCGGTCTCGCGGTACAGGCGCAGCAGGTTCGGCACCAGCCCTTCGAACTTCCGGTCGAAGTGGATTTCGTTATCGTCCCAAGTGTACTTCACCTTGAGTTCTTCATCGGAGCCGTGGAGAATCAGGCGCCGGATTGCGGGCGGGAGTCCGCGCCAGGGCGTGTCGAGCCGGAACTTGTGGCGGCGGGCTAGCGCGCGCAGCGGGCCTAAGAACCACTGTCCGCGCTCGCGCGCCTCGCCCCAGGGGGCAAGCGCGCCGTCGAGGATTGAGAGTTCGGGGTCGGCGATGACCCGGTCCGGGTCGATCTCCATCTTCGTCCCGAGCCCGTGGCAGGTCGGGCACGCGCCCTGCGGCGCGTTGAACGAGAACAGGCGCGGTGAAATCTCTCCGAGGCTGAACCCGCACTCAGGGCAGGCGAGGGCGGCGGAGAAAACCAAGTCCGACGCTGGAAGTGGTCTAGTGGTCGAGTGGTCGAGTGGTCCAGTGTCCGAACTTCTGACTTCTAGCTTCTGGCTTCTAGCTTCTGACTTCGGTCGCTCCGTGGCTACGATGCAGAGGCCGTTGCCTTCCTTGAGTGCCAACTCGACCGAGTCTGCCAGCCGCTTCCGGATGTCCGGTTTGACCTGCAACCGGTCAACCACGACCTCGATGTCGTGCTTCTTGTAGCGTTCGAGTTCCGGCACTTCGTCAATCTCGCAGAGCTTCCGGTCGACCCGCACGCGGATGTAGCCGCGACGCTTGGCCTTGACCAGCAGTTCTTTGTACTCGCCCTTGCGGCTGCGTATCAGCGGTGCGAGAACGATGAGGTTGGTGCCCTCGGGCAGGGCGAGGAGGACATCGACAATCTGGTCGGTCGTCTGAGACGAAATCGGCTTGCCGCACTTCGGGCAGTAGGGTTTGCCGATGCGGGCGAAGAGCAGGCGCAGATAGTCGTAGATTTCCGTGACAGTGCCGACCGTGGAGCGAGGGTTGCGGGCCGAAGTGCGCTGCTCGATGGCAATGGCAGGGGAGAGGCCGGTAATCTGGTCGCAGTCCGGCTTCTCCAACATGCCGAGGAACTGCCGGGCGTAGGAAGAGAGCGATTCGATGTACCGGCGCTGGCCTTCGGCGTAGATGGTGTCGAACGCGAGCGACGACTTGCCCGAGCCGGACAGGCCGGTGATAACCACCAGCTTGTTGCGCGGGATGTCGAGGCTGATGTTCTTGAGATTGTGCTCTCGGGCCCCGCGGATGCGGATTACGTCACTGGGGACTGTCCCTGATTGCGGCGCGTCGAGCGCCGGGGACTGTCCCCCGCGGACGATTCCGGATCGCGTCCCAGTCTCATCCGGCGTTCGGACTTCGGCATTTGGCGTTCGCACTTTGTGCTCTGGCATGGGGCTGTAAGACTATCCGACCGACTCCGCAGGGTCAAGCTGCAGGAACGTGTGCGTAGCTCAAGGCGCACGGCGGTTTGACTCGGACGGAATCCTGCCTAGACTGGTCGCATGAGCAGAGCAGTGGCTCTTCTCCTCCTGGTCGCTGTCGCGGCCGGGTCGCTCCTTGCCCGCTCGCCGGACTTCGGCGAGTTCCGAGCGGTGCAGGAGAGCCTGTCGAGCGTGCCGCCGAAGTTCCGGGCCGAGTGGCTCCTCAAGCGCGGGCTCGATGCGTCGCGCTACACTGAATACCACCGGCCGGAATCCACTGGCCTTCGCCTTGTGGGCAAGTACGGCCGGGGTCCATCCACCGAGTTGACCGGCCGAGGCAACTTGGTCGCTCTGGCCTTGGGTAGCGAGGTCGTCCTGCTCAACTTCGCAAATCCTGACAGTCCAGTCGTGCTCTGTGAGATACAGCTCAGCTTCACACCGGTGCAGGCGGCGCTTGTCGATTCCTTCCTCCTGACTTGCGGAAACCAAATCGAAGTGTGGAACATCGCGGACTCGACGCACCCGGTCTTCCGTCATGTGATACCCTACTCGGTGTTTGACTTAGCCGTCGTGGACACGTTTCTCTTCTTCGCCAGCCAAGACACGTTCCGGGCCTACAGCATCGCCAACGCGGCCAATCCATATCAGCTCGGCTTGTGCATTGATAGTGGTTACGTCGTGACGGCAACGAGAAACGTGGCTGTTGCGCGTGAGCCCAACAATGCACTAGGGTTCATAGACGTATCGAACCCGGCTACCCCGCGTGCAGTCGGGTCATATCCCTGCGGCGTCGTCTTGTCCGCAGCTGCCCGAGGGAGTTTGGTCTGTGCCAGCTACGAGGAGGCGTCATACCCCTATCCTACCCGCTTCATCACGTTGGACATCACCGACCCGACGAGTCCGTACCAACTCGGCAGAATTAACAATGCCGGAGGGTTCGACATCTTCCTCGACAGTGCTCTGGCGTTTGTCTCCGGGCGCGGGCCGGGGGTTGAGAACCCTCGGCCGTTCCAGATACTCAACATCGCGGACTCGACACGCCCGGTCCTGATAGACACCTGCCACACGAGCGACCGGTACCACTACGGCGTGTGGGCGAATCTCGGCATGCACCGTGCTTTGGTTGCCGACGAGTGCGACGGTCTTGCGATAGTTGACATCAGCGACATCAACAATCCAGTACTGGATACGCACGTCGTCGTGGCTGCCTCGGCCGGAGACGTCTCGATTGACGGGCATTACTGCTATGTGGCTGATGGGATGGCTGGACTGCGGATACTCGACGTTGCCGACCCCTCCGAGCCGCGTGAAATCGGCGCGCTCGACACGACATGGGAAGGCATGGAGAGCTATTCAGTCGCGGCGCAGGACAGCTTCGCGTTTCTCGGTTGGAACAACCCCTACCTGCGAGTCGCAGACGTGACGAATCCCGCGAACCCGGTCGTGGCCGGAGGCTGTCAGGCGGTGGAGGGTTGGCCGAAGGCCATGGCTCTTCGCGACAGTTTCTTGTACTTGGCTCTGGACTACCAGTTCGAGGTGCTCAACATCGCCCGGCCGCGCGAACCGCAGGTCATGGGGACGTTGGCTCTGCCGGAGCACTCTCGCGAGGTCATCCTCTCCGACACGCTCGCCTATGTCGCCACCCTTGCCGGAGCCGTGGCTGTGAGCATTGCCCGGCCGCAGAATCCGTACGTAGTTGGGACATGGCCCAGAGTTGCCGCAGGAATCGACCTGCGCGACACGATTCTCTACGTCGTGACATCCAACGGCAGTGAGGACGTACTCCTGAGCCTCAGCGTCGCGAATCCTACTGCTCCTTACGTGCTTGACTCGGTTGTCGTGCCAGGAATCATGCACGATGTTGTAGTGGTGGACACAATCGCCTATTGCGCCGGCTATCGCACCGACATGATTGCAGTCAACGTTGCCGACCCGTCCGTCCTCCGAGTCATAGGTTCGGTTTGGAGTCCGCCCGGCTGGGTCCGACGATTGGTGTATTCCCCGCCGCACATCTACGCTTGCTGCGTCGGCGCTGGCGTCTGCATACTAGAAACACTCCAGACCGCCGTTGCCGAGCCGAAGCAGGTAGATGGAGAACAGGCGCGGAAGGGGGCGAGCGTGGTCAGGGGAGTGCTGTTCACGCCGGAGGCGAGAGGCGAGAAGCGAGAGGCGAGAAGCGAGTTGCGGGACATTTCCGGCCGCAAGGTGGCCGAGCTTCATCCCGGCGCGAATGATGTGCGCAGACTGAGTCCCGGCGTCTACTTCATCCGCGAGGAGCCTCAAGCCACAAACCTCAAGCCCCAAGCTGTCCACAAGGTCATACTGACGCGGTAGACGGAAGCAGCCACAGAACAAGCAGGCCCAGCCGTTAGTCCGGGCCGTACAGACTCGTGGCATTCCTTGTGTGAAACGCAACAAGACAGAATTGGGACCGTATCTGGCGGGCTTAGGCAAGCTCGGGCTGACCTAAGTACCCGAATGAGGCTGCGTTAGGCCCTATCAATGTCGTCTAAGTAGACATTCCGGGAACCGCAGTGGGAACCGTTCCCGGAACGGTTCCCGGGGCGATTCAGAACGTGGTTCTGAGACAGGTATCCGGCGCGAATCTGGTCGCGACATCCAGAGCGTCTCGGTCTGAGGTTGGCGGCCCGAACGCCACGGCGATTGGGAAGTCGACTCGCGGGTCGTTTGGTGGAGCCTCTGCCGAGGCGACTTGGAAGGTCAGTTGCAGGGTGTCTCGCGGTTTGACTTGCGGGCCGGTTTCCTACGTGGTTTGCGCGGTGACACCTGTCGCGATTCGCGCGTCGAGTCGCTGAGGGACGATTGGCTATCGCGCGCGAGCGGCCGGTGAGCTTCCGGCTAGTTGTATATGTCCCGACGGTGCCCGACGTGAAGGACGAGGACGCTCCGAGCCGGGTCGTCTATCTGGTAGATGACGCGGTAGTCACCGACCCGAATCCGCCAGCCGTCGCGGCCGACAAGTTTGCGGCAGCCCGGCGGCCGCGGGTTACCGGCCAGCGGCCGAATTGCGTCGCAGACCCGCTCGAATGATGGAGATGAGAGTTGACCGAGTTCTTTCTGCGCTCGACGCAGGATCGAGACCGCGTAGCTCATGCGCGGTCGTGCTTGAGTTCCTCTACCGCCTTGTCGAACGGAATAGCGTCCTCGCGCACGGCGACCGCCGTGTCGTAGGCGCGGATTGACTCCAGTTCTTCCAGCGCATCCAGCAGGCGCCGGTACTCTTCGACCTCGAGCAGGACGGCGACGCGGTTGCCCTGGCTATCGGTGACATACTTCTCTTTAGCGTTGACCATGTGCGTTCTTCTATCGAGAGTCTAGACCGGCACGCAGGCTGAGTCAAGCACGGGACGCAGTCCCTGGAACCGAGATAGGAATTCACCACAAAGGCACGAAGAGCACAAAGCAGAATAGGGCATCTCTCCGGTTCCCACCTTCGTGTCTTTGTGTCTTTGTGGTAAGCTCCTGTTCGGTCTTGGGCCGCTTTCCCTAGACCCGACATTGAGTTGTATAATGGGCTGGATTTCGTGGTCAACGGCCTGCTTTGGTTGTCGCTAGTCATCAGGTAATCCCGAGATCACGGGCATGTCCTCAGAATCGGGCATCGGAATAGCTCTGAGTACGAA
>JAPLUO010000470.1 GCA_026397595.1 Caldifarciminota bacterium | reverse complement strand
TTCCAGGCCGTGGGGCTTCGGCCGCCCGGGCGCGTCCAGTTGCTGGATTCTTCCGAAATGTTGTGCCATTAGCTCCTTCGAGGACCCATAACCCATTGATAATACGAGCGAAGCCTCCATGCAACTGTCGAAGATGAGTCTGACTCAATGCCGCCGATGAAGTACGTCTGTCTAGGAGTCCGGCCGGAAACCGGGGTTCTGGGACGTGCGAACCCGAGTAGACGCTGGGAAGACGAGGTGTTGTCGCTGTTTCGTCTCGCCGATGAAACTTGGCACGAAAAGCAGGAAGAAAGTCAGTTGTAGCAGCAGACCGAAGGAAAAAGCACCAAGATCAGGCAAAGTCCCGGTGGCTAGCTCCCAGGCAGCCACCAGCACCAGATTCGCCACCGCCGCGGCCAGGAGTAACTGCCACTTGGTCTTTGCCCGCCCGAAGTACCGCGCCTGACGTATCCCCAGTTGCACCAGCCGCGCCAACCGGTGCTCTGCTGCCTGCCGCAGCTTCGTGTCCTCCCGAAATGCCGCGGTCTCCTGATAGGCCCTCGCCTGCTGCATCAGCTCTTCCTCCGGATGCAGCGTTATACTCCGTCCTTGGCCACGTTTGCCGCTCACGCATTGCCGATAATGCGGACAGGCCCGACAGCGCTCAGCGCCAAACTCAAACCGCTTCACTGCCACTCGCTCGCCTCGCACCTCGGTCTGCACTCGCTTCCACTTGCTCGTTACCTGCCCGGCCGGACAGGTCACAGTGCCGTGCTCCAGGTCAATCTTGAAGTCGCCCTTGGCATAGTACCCCGGTTTCCCTCCTCGCGGCACCTTCACCACCAGTTCACAACCTTGCTCTTTGAACGCCCGCCGCGTCGCTCCATCGCCGTAGGCACAATCACCAATCACCTTCGCTACCTCACAGCCCGTGTTCCGTTTCGTCTCTTCCACCAACGCCAACGCATCCGTGTTGTCCGGTACGTTACCCGGCAACACGTCCGCCGCCGTTATCACACCACTCTCCGCATCTACCGCTATCGCCCCCTTGTGCCCGGTGAACTTCCGGCTCGCACTCTTCCGCCCGTGCCGCATCTGCGGGTCAGTCACCGAAGGAATCCGGTCCGGTGCTACCCCATCTTTCAGGACCGCCCGACCTTCAGTAGTCCGCTCAACGTCCTGGACCAACAACTGCTTGAGTAAACTGGCCGCATCATCAATCCGCACCGACTCCGCGCTATCCGCCGGATACCCGGCTCGGACCCGCTCGGCCTCTTTTAGCAACCGCTCCGCGTCTACCACAATCCCGTCCAGAAACACCTGCCGCGCCGCCGCGTTATCCCAGTCGATCTCCGCCTCGCCCTTGATGCTGGTGCCATAGTAACGGGAAAGGTCATGCTCCCGCGCCCAGGCCTCCGGTGCCTGCCCGGAAAGAAGCGCCAGCGCCCGCACCAACTGCCGAATGCCGTCCGCTAACAGGTTGTAGGTGTCCTTCACCGCTCCTCGACCGAAGATCGGCGTCGTGTCCAATGCCACCTTCAGCTTCCGGCTCTTCAGTAGTCCGGACCCCTTGGCCGCATCGATCGATCGCTGGAAGATCGCCTGCTCCGCCTGGTGCAGCACCAACCGGCCATGGAACGCCTGCAACGTGCTCTTTACGAACGGCGCATCGTCTACCCCGATGCCCAACGCCACCTTCCAGCGGATGTCGAACCGCGCCCGGTCGGCCGCCTCTTCGTCGCTCACCCGGTCATGGCTCTGCAATAGCAGCGCCTTAGCCAGGATGCTCGGCGGCACGCTCATCCGACCATTGTTCTGGGTGTAAAGCGAGACAAAGTCATCATCCCGGAACAGCTCCGACCCCGGCCGGGCCAGAAAGCCGTAGAACGTGTCCTCGCCCACAAACTTCAGGTACTGATTGTCACAGGTGTACAGGCTACGCTGCGGATCAACGTGTCCGACCAAGACGCCTCCTCTCGGAAAGCCGCGGGCTGTCTACCGACTGCTCAGCGATGAGCTATACTAACACAGAAAGGGACGACTGTCAAGACTTTTCGGCCGGACTCCTAGCACGCAAGTGGCGGAACCGTGGTCTATGAAGGAGGCTCCCGCCTCTCGGGGAAACCAGGGACAGTCACCCCATTTAGGGAAGCTTCGGGACATCGCGCTGCCGGTGGCAGCGAGTGAGCAGCGAGGAAGTTAGCAGTTAGGAGCCGGGACTCGTCGCGCCCACAGGCGCTTCCCACCGACTTGACATCCCCGCCCGCGTATGACGCGGGGCGGGCACGAGCCCGCCCCTCACCTATTTGCGACGTCCTGTTACTTGGTGACGACCAGCTTCTGCTGCCGGGTTCCGGCAGGAGTCGCCAGCTTGCAGAAGTAGACTCCCTCAGGGACCCGTTTGCCGTCAGAGGCACGGCCGTCCCACGTGACCGAGTACCGCCCGGCGTCCACGTTCTGGCTCACGAGTTCGCGGACGACTCTGCCCGCGGCGTCGTAGACTTGGACGCTCACGCGTCCCGCAACTGGCACCGAGTACGCCAGTGTAGCGCGTGACCGCAGCGGGTTCGGTCGGACGTTCAGCGCCAGCTTGACCGGCACGCCGGCAAGGCCGTACGCATCGGCCAGCCCAGTCGGCAACGGCGGGTCGGTCGTGTAGAGG
>JAPLUO010000316.1 GCA_026397595.1 Caldifarciminota bacterium | reverse complement strand
ATCTCAACACCATCGTCGACGCCATGAACAACAACTACGACAACGGCACTGCAGATCTGGGCTACCTCGGCTTCTGAACCGCGGCGTCGAAGCGACACGACTGAGTCTGGCCCGAAGCATGTGCGACAAGTCTGCGCTCTGCCTACTCATGGAGAGGCCAGTCCTTGTCTTCTAGACAGGGCGCTCTCTTCCGGGCATCTGCGCCGTCGAGCGCGGGGCTTCAGGGAATCCTTGCCACCACTCGTCGAGGACGGCTGCGCAGCCAACTCGTCTCTCTTGGCCCAGATCGGGTAGGAGGGGTCGTTACCGGCCCCTCCTCCCACACCACCCGGCATGCGGGTCCGCACCGGGCGGTTCACGCAGGCGCAAGCGCAAGGTATCTCTCGTGTAGGCTGTGGAACCCCATCGCGGTAAGCTTCGCATTGGTCAGGGACTGCGTCATCGCCGGACAGCCCGCGATGTGCCATAGCCCCGCCCCGTTATACGCGACGCCCCACGCCAGGTAACGTCCGATCCCCATCTTCAGCAGTTCCCGTGCCCGGTGGCGCGGGGTCTTCCACTGTTTCCACTGGTAGCACCTCAGGCGACGCCGAATCCACTCATCCAGCTTCTGGAACACCGAAGGCGTGCGAGCCACCCAGAAGTAACCCACCCAGCCATCAGTGAACCTGCCCAGTTCCTCCAGTACCCGCGCCAGGCTGACGCCGCGGTTGCGACGGGTGATGCGCCGGATGGTGTCCTTGGCTCGTTTCAGGCTCTGCGGCGCGATGCTCAGGCGAGCGGACTTCTGCCTGATGACGCGGAACCCCAAGAACTTGCGCTCAAAAGGGCGCGCCACCGCGCTTTTCGCCTGGTTCACACGCAGCTTCAGCTTCTTCTCCAAGAACTGCGTCACCGACGCCATGACCCGCTCCCCCGCCCGCTGGCTGTGGACGTAGATGTTGCAGTCGTCGGCATAGCGGCAGAACGTATGTCCCCGCCGCTCCAACTCCTTGTCCAACTCGTCCAGCAGGATGTTCGCCAGCAGCGGCGAGAGATTGCCGCCCTGGGGCGTGCCCTCCGACCGAGCCGTCACGACGCCGTCGAGCATGACGCCGGCCTGAAGGTAGCGCCGAATGACGCGCAACACGCGCTTATCGCCGATCCGTCGTGCCAGCCGGCTCATCAGGATGTCGTGGTTCACCCGGTCGAAGAACTTCTCCAGGTCGAGGTCTACCACCCACGGCTTCCCGCTCGCCACGATGTCCCGTGCCGCCAGAGCCGCTTGATGCGCGCTCTTGCCGGGGCGGAAACCGTAGCTGTGCGAGGAGAACGTCGGGTCGTAGATAGGGGTGAGGACTTGCAGCAGCGCTTGCTGGATGAGACGATCAACCACCGTCGGGATGCCCAACTCGCGCACCCCACCGTCCGGCTTGGGGATTTCAACCCGCTTCACCGGCTGTGGTCTGTACGTCCCGTCCAACAACCCCTGCCGCAGGCGTGGCCATGCGCCCTTGAGGTAACCCGGTAGCTCCCCCACCGTCATCCCGTCCACACCGGGGCTCCCCTTGTTCGCACGTACTCGTTTGAGGGCTTGTCGCATGTTGTCCGCGGCAACGACAGCCTCCATGAGACCTTGCGCCAAGGCTCCCGTGCGGTCAGATGCCGATGACGGTTCAGACCCTTCGCTGAGGTCGGTTGGGGCTGCACCCGCCGCCCTCCAGTCGAAGACCAGTTGACAGAGCTTGTCGCCCATCCTGGTATGCTGTCGCATTCCGTCCTCGAACCTGCCCGTGGTACCTTGTGTCTGTGTGTTCAGCCCTTCTCCCGCCAAAGCGAGATACTATGGCCTCTGCTGACTTCTGCCGCCTCATCTCAGCCCGTTGCCGAACTGATAGTCCCGCCGAAGCAGGACAAAGCGACAGATCTCCCGGGATAAGCCTGCGTTCTGTCGCCCCGCACCTGTCGGATTTACCCCAGGCCAGTTTGGGAATCACGGGTTTCGTCGTCTGCGGGCGACTCACCCACTGCCTGAAGCCTACTATCCGATTTCTGTTCGTCAGGTCGTGGCTGTGGCTTAGGCTTCTTTCAGACCCCACCTCGCGGTGACGCCCTTGCCCTCGCTTAACGGTTACGATTCCCTATACCGT
>JAPLUO010000112.1 GCA_026397595.1 Caldifarciminota bacterium | reverse complement strand
GCCGGTCGTTGAACCTCGCCCCGGAAGGCCCGACCGGCATCGTCACCCGCTGCTTTGAGGCGCTCCGCCTCATCCGGTTCTACACGGTCAAGGGTACGGAGTCCCGGGCCTGGGCCGCGCCCGCCGGCACGACCGCGCTCGAAGCTGCGTTCATGATTCACACCGACATCGGCAACGGGTTCATCAAGTCCGAAGTGGTCAACTGCCGGGACCTGGTCAAGTGCGGCGACTTCCACGTCTGCCGCGACTCCGGCCACGTCAAAGTCGAAGGCAAAACATACGTGGTGCAGGACGGCGACGTCCTGCTCATGAAGTTCAGGTAAGATGCAGACTAGAAATCTCCGTCAATCACCAATCGTAAATCGTCAATTACCAGAGGAGGACGTTTGAATAGCTACGAACTCGCGATGATTGTCAGCCCGGACCTGGGCGAGAAAGACGTACAGAAGCTCGCACAGGACACCAAAGAACTGCTGGCCGCCAGCGGCGCAACTGCCGTGTCGGACGAGCAGGTCGAACGCCGGGCGCTCGCCTACCCGATAAAGAAGCACAACGAGGCCAACTACGTGTACGTCAACTTCTCCGGCCCGCCTTCAATACCCGAGAAGTTCCGCTTCGAAATGCGGCACCGCGAAGGCCTGATGCGGATGGCGTTCGTGTGCAAGCCGGTGCCCAAGCCGCCGGCTGAGCCGGTCGAGACCGCTGCGCCGGAACCGGACTATCCGACCGCGGCCGTCACGCCCAACCCTGAGGTCACCGATGCCTGAACCCGAACGCAGCGGCCCCCGCAACCCGGGCATGCCCTTGAGACTGGGGAGCCTCAACGTCGTGCTGCTGCTGGGCCGGGTCACGATGGACCCGGACCTGCGCTACACGCCGTCCGGTGCGGCGTTGCTCGGTTTCAGTATTGCCGTTGACCGGGCCTGGCGCGACAAGGCGACCGACGAATGGAAGCGTGAAGCGTCATTCTTCCAGGTCAAGCTCTGGGGTCAGGCGGCAGAACGGCTGAGCAAGACGATGAGGAAAGGCTCGGCAGTCCTGGTCGAAGGCCAGCTCCGCAGTCACACTTGGGAAGGCAAGGACGGCGAGAAGCATTACGTAGTCGAAATCAACTCGACCCGGACCCAGGTTCTGGACAAGCAGGAATTCACGTCCGAACCTGGCCCCGGACCGGCCGAAGAGGAACCGAACGTCCCCAAGGACCAGCTCGACGACATACCGTTCTAGATGAGTTAGGAGTTAGCAGTTAGGAGTTAGGCGATAGGGCCAAGGACCGAAGGTCAGAATTTGGGACTTCGAGTCTTGGGCTTGGGGTCTGTGGTCTTGCGGTCCGCGGCTAGCGCTCGGGCTCGGTCGGGTCCCGCCCCTGTTTCGCCGGGTCCGGCAGTGCCTTGTCTTCTTTGAACTGGAAGTGATAGGGCAGCGGGAACCAGACCCGCACCGGTTGCCCGTAATGCTCAGCCGGGGTGAATGAGGCGCGTAGCGCGCTAGCGCACGCCGAGGAGTCGGCGGCCTCGTAACCTGAAGACCGCACGACCCGGGCCGCCAGCACCGCACCGTCAAAATCCACCAGCGCCTCTACGTCGGCGCTGCCGCTGAACGAATACTGCTTCAGATCCGGCGGGTAGCCGGCCGGCTCCATGGCAATCGGCTGCGGCGGCTTCTGCACCTTGTAGAAACTGACCGTGTTCTCGAAATCGCCCAGGACGGGGATCACCGAGGCGTTCCAGTAACGAAGCATCCCCGGGTGGTTGAACCTGAGCGCGACCGTGTCGCCGGAATGAACCACAGCGCCTGAATCCGGCGACTGCGACGCCACGAAGAACAGGGGCACCGTCGCGGTGTCGGTTTCGACCTGCTCGAACCGGCTCGCCAGTCCGAGCTTCTTGAGCGCGCGGTGCGCGTGGTAGATATCCTGGCCGACAAGTCTCGGCACGAAATGCGAATCGGCGGCCGCGCCGACGGAAACCAGCACCACCATCACAACGAATGTCGCTTCGGCTCTTCGGCTCATGTTTCATCTTATTCGGCCCAACGCCTCATGTCAAACCCGTTAGAACCAGAGCGCCCGCGGAAGCGGGCGCTCTGAAGTCTCGACGAGACTCGCTGCTAGCGAATCAGTGTCAGCTTGCCGGCCATGCGCTTGCCGTCAAGCGCATACCGGTACATGTAGACGCCGTTCGGCACCAGCGCGCCGGACTGGGACCGGCCGTCCCATACGGCGCTGAAACGTCCCGGCTCGCTCCGGCCGCTCGCCAGAGTCCGCACGGTACGGCCCGCCGCATCGAAGATGGTGAGGGACACGTTGCCGCGATGCGGCACCGCATATGACAGCCGCGTGTTGCGGCCGAACGGATTCGGGCCGACCGCGATGTCCATCCGTCCGGGCAGAACGTTCCTCGGCCCCTCGACGCCGGGAGCATACATATTCGCCCATTTCTGAATCACGACCGGGTTGTTGGTGCCCGGCCCTTCGTTGTAAAGAAGGAACCCGGCAACCTGGTCAATCAGATACTCAACCATGACCGTGTCGCCAATCGGGTTCAGCATCGACGGGAACCGGTACGAAACCTCTCCGCCGTCGGTGATCTTCGTCCCGTCGGCCCAGGTAACTCCGTTGTCGGTCGAGGACGAATACCAGATGTCGCCGCGGAGACGCGTAGTGGTAGGCTCAAAGTTGACGCCGTCGAACTCCTCCCAGGCGACGAACAGGTTGCCCCACTCATCCTCGCCCAGGCTCGGCCGGTCGCAGATCATCGCGTTGTAGCCGATGTCCGCCTGCGGGGTGCCGTTATCGAACGAACGGCGGATCTTGTTCCACGTGTCCGGGTTCGAAGCGCACCAGTGCCAGATCTCTCCGGGCGTCCAGTTGTTCGTATCGAGGATGACCGGTTCAACGCAGGTGACGAGGTGGAACCGGTCCATCTTGTCGTACATCGGGAACAGCGACGTGATGTGGTACGACGGAATCGAATCCGAGCCCGGCGTGAAGGCGGGCGGGAACCCGATGTCAACCGGCGTGTCCCAGTTGTCGCCGCCATCCGGCGATTCGCGGTAGAAACCCGGGAACTGGCCGTTGCCGCCCGGCTGGTTGGTCCAGGTAATGCAAACCTTATTTGAAGTGGAGACCTTCGAGGTCGCCATGTTGTGGTCCGGGAACAAAGGCTCGGGCTGCGGCGGAGGTATGCTCACCCCGGCGTCCCAGGTCTGCCACGCGGTCGAACGGCTCCAGTACAGGTTGTCCTGGCTGACGGCGTCAATCATCGCCAGTTGGTAGGCGCCGTTATTGTTGACGCCAATCCAGGACCAGGCGTATTGGTCAATCGTCGGCTCGCCCGGCGCGTAGTCGAAGATACCGGTGCCGACATCCGCGTCGCGGGCGACTATCGGCGCGAGATCCCATTGGCCGGCGCCCGTCGCGTGGTGGGCGGAAATCACGGCCACGCCGTTCGTGTCGACGTCCATGTTGCCGTACCCGGTGCGCTCCGCGAAAACGTTCACGCCCGACACCATGAAGTCCGGGTCGGTCCAGTTCCACGCGCCTGTGCCATAGTCGTAGAAGTTGTACCGCATGTTGCGGTCCGGGAACGTTGTATTCACCTGGTCGACCGAATACATGAACAGGGCGTGGACTCCCCTGCCGGGCGTCTGCGTCAGCATTCTCAGTGCCGCACCGTTCGCGCCCCAGTCATAGGTTGTGCCACCGATCGTGTCACCCGTACCGATGGCAAACCGGGCCTGGCGGCTCGGGCCCGAGCCCGCCTGCGGGCTCGACGGAAGGACTTTCCCATCGTCGGGAAGTACGGTCACGGGCTGCAGGGACACGGCGAACATGAGCGCCGGTGCCAGCAGCATCAGGGTAACGATACTGCGCATTTAGTTCCTCCTCAGTTGGTTCCGCTTACTGCTCTGCTCAACCGGACATGTCCGGCTGATTCCGTGCTGTTGAAATTCTAATAGCCAGTCAGCGCCAGTCAAGCGACAAAAGCAGGACTAGAGTTCGAACTCGCCTCGGCCCGCCACGACGACCTTGCCGCCGACCCGCACGGAGATGGCGCCGCCCTTCTCTTCGCCCTGCAGGTACAGAAGCGACGGCCGCTTCATCTCCACGCCCTGCTCGGTGTAGATGGCGGAATCGCTCGCGCCCAGATACCGGTGCCGCGACAGCCACGCGCACAGGCAACCGTTCGCGCTGCCGGTCGCCGGGTCCTCGGGCACGTCGTAGTAGTCGCAGAACACGCGCACGTGCAGCCGGCACTGCGGGTCAACCGTCTCCGGCGAAAACGCCAGCACCGCCTTCGCCTCAAGCCCTCCGGTAAGCCGGTAATACTCAGCCAGGTTCACCCTGATGTCCTGCATCGCTTTAAGGTTCCTGACCGGCACAATCAGGAACCAAAGCCCGGTCGAGACCTCCTGGCATGGGAACCGGCCGTCAACCGCATCCGGCGAAAGGCCGAGCACTCGGGCCGCCTCCGCCGGCTCAACGCACCTCCCGAACTCGGGCGGCTTCTGCGTCATCACCAACCGCTCTCCCTTGTCCTCCACCGCGACCGGCACCACGCCGACCTTCAGGTCCAGCCTGACCTCCTCGGCCCCACGCCCAAGGAACCGATCCCATAGCACATATGCGGTCCCCAAAGTCGGGTGCCCGGCAAAAGGGACCTCGCTCGCGGGTGTGAATATTCGCACCGGCCACCCGCGCTCATTCGGCTTGTCCGCGAGGATGAACGTTGTCTCGCTAAAGTGTATCTCGCGGGCAAGGGTCTGCATCTCTTCGGCGGTCAATCCTGCCCCGTCCGGGAACACGGCAAGCTGGTTCCCCTCGAACCGCTTCCGCGCAAACACGTCGCAGATTATGAACTCACGCTTCATGGTGCAGAATCCTAGCTCTCCCGTGCCCGCAGGTCAAGCAGTCTCTGCCGCCGACGCAGACGCCCGCTCATCCACCTTCCACACTTTGCCATTTCCCCTCTGTCATTTCTACTTTGCCATTTCTACTTTGTCATTTCTCCTTTGTCATCTCTCCTTCGCCATTTCTACTTTGCCATTTCTACTTTGTCATTTCTACTTGGTCGTCTCCCCTTCTTCCTCCCTCGGCCCCTTGCGCTTCAGTCGCCGGTCCAGACCGTCCAGCGCCAGTTCGGCAAACCTCCGCGCCTGCTCCGGGTCAGGCCGGTCTTTGAGCGCCTCAGCCACAATCCGCTCCCGTTCCGGCGACCCGGGCTGCGTATCGTAGGCATCGCTGGCCAGCAGCGCAAGCCATTGATACCAGGAGCGCTTCTCGTCGTGCGGCCAGCCTCTCGTCTGGACTTCGGCCATCACCGCAGTCAGACCCTCGCCGATGTTAATCTGTCGTACCAGCCCGGCGGCAATCCGCGGGTCCGTTTCCTCCTTGTACGGCTTGGGCTTGCGGCCGGACTTCGCCGGCTGCGGCATGGAGGCAAATCCGCCGGTCTGCTCCATCGCCCGGTACAACTCGACGACCCGCTCACGCACGAGCTGCACCTCTGCCTTGGGCAGGAAGTGCTCCACAATACCATCCGCCAATACGCGCGCCATCCGCCGTACCCGCAGACGCTGGTCTAAACCCCGGGTCGAGGTCAGAGCACCCCACACCTTTCGCGCGAATCGGTCTACGAACTGACGCTCCCGGAAGTCTAACTTCGACCCGACCTCATCGAGCAGGTGGGCCACAAGGATGTCGAGCCGCTTGCGCCGACTCGCCGCGGCAGCCAGGTTCAGCACGCGCCGCATTCGCTCTTCCGGTGAAAACGGAGGCTCGCCTGCTGTCCGGCGCGCCACGGTAGTCTTGGCATCGTACTTCAGGACCTGGGTCGCTATCTTGACCGGCAGTACTGCCGAGACCTCATTGACCGCCTGCCGCCCCTTCATCTCGACCGGTCCGGGCTTCAACGTGTACGCATCGAGCAGGACGGCAACATCGGTGAAACTCGCCCGGCACGCCTGCAGATAGTCTGCCACCAATCCCAGCCCCGGGCTGGGGTACTTCGCAGCCTCCAGCCGGGAGACCAGGGTCTGGTCCCAGCCATTGCCGACCAGCCGGGCCAGTTCGGCCTGGGTCAGGCCTGCCCGCTCACGCAGGTCCCGAAGCCTCTGGCCCAGTTCCTCCGACATGCGGAACCGGCCACGCCGGCGACTCACACTTGGGTATCCATATATGTATTGTACAACATATTCCGCGACTCGCCACTCCGCCTCTTAACTTCTCTATTCTCAACTCACTATTCACAATCCGTCGCTTCCTCCCTCCCCCGTCTCCCCCGCCGTTTGCGACACCCTTCGCGAAACCATCTTTTAGGGCCTCATGCGATGCGTACTGCAGTACCTTCTGCCCGGCCTTTTCTGAGGCCT
>JAPLUO010000028.1 GCA_026397595.1 Caldifarciminota bacterium | reverse complement strand
CGGTCGGCGACCAGCCCCAGACCTTGGAACAGGGGTCGCCGGATGAGCTTGTAGCAGGTTTCCATATCGGTGATGCGCCCTCCGAACAGGGCGTTGGTCATGAAGGTGAGGAAGTAGTTGGCCAGCTTGCTCATCAGCAGGAAGTTGCCGCCGCCGCGAAACCGCGAGCCATACACGGCGTCGACCCTGGGGTCGGCAAAAGGCTCAAGCATGGCTGGGTAGTCGTCAGGGCTGTACTCAAGGTACGCATCCTGGATGACCACGACGTCACCGGTGGCCTGCGCCAACCCGGTACGAACCGCCGCGCCCTTGCCCCGATTGACCGGGTGCGAAATCACGCGGATTCCCGAGATGCGGTTCAGTACCGAGAGAGTGCTGTCGCTTGAGTGGTCGTCGACAGTGATTATCTCTTTGTCGACCGAAACCGCCTTGACCCGCCCCACCAGTTCGGTTACCGATGACTCCTCGTTGTAGACCGGGATCACGACACTCAACTTCAAGTGCGAACTCCGAAGTTCGAAGTCCGAAGTTCCGAGTCCGAAGTTAGACATTCGGCGTTGGCCTCGGCGGCCCCTGTCTGACAGTGCGGCGTTTGTAGTTTCGATGGGATCTGCACCCATGTATTGCCATCGGCGTAGGATGAGGTCAGGGCAGAGATGCAACGCATCACCGCCAGGCCCACCCGTCCGCTGCTGAGCGGCTGTCGCCGAGTCCGGCAGCACTCGATGAAGTCCATACACTGGCGTCCGAGTGGCGTTTCGCGGATATCTGGAGAGCTGTGGCCGCCTGCCCCGTCACACAGAGCGCTCTTCGCGCCGGCGACCTCGAACCGACGAACGTGCGGCGGCTCACGCCATTCCACCTGCCCGTTGAGCAGCTCGGGGCCCTTGAACCTGACCTCGTACTCGACGCCCTTGCCGTTTGCGCGCGCGCGCGCCGCTTCCGGAGTTCCGAACAGGAGTACGGCCAGGGCAATGTCGTGCGGACAAAGATCCAAAATAGGATTCGTCCGGTCGTCGGCGTAGCCGGAGGATGTGCGGACAGCCGATGCCCGCTTGTCCGCGTCGAGAGGCCGGGACCGTGTCTCACACACCAATTCCGCGAAGCCTGATTGATAGACAGCGGTATGTCCGACCGCCAGCACACGCCCGCTCGACTCGGCCTGTTCGGCGAGCGCCTCGGCTTCGTCCGGCTCAAGCGCCATCGGTTTCTCGACCAGCACGTCGCGGCCGGCACAGAGGGCGGCAGAGGCAAGGCTGTAATGGGTGCGGTCAGGTGTGGCGATGACCACCGCCTCGATTGCCGGGTCGGAAAGCAACTGAGCGGCAGACTCACGCACGGTGATTCCGGTCTCACCGGCAATCGCGGCGTGTGTGGTCGGGTCCGCATCGGCCGCGGCGACGAGCCTGCATTCAGGGAGAGCGAACAGGGTCTTCACATAATTCCGGCCCCAACGGCCGAGGCCGGCGAGTCCGATGCCGACGGGCCTCACGTTGGCCGCAGCGGCCCCTGTCGGACAGTGCAGCTCTTGCTGCGGAACGAGTCGATGGTCAGTTTGAGTCCCTGCTCCAATTCGACTCTCGGTTGCCAGCGCAGCAACCGGGACGCGCGCGTGATGTCGGGCCGGCGGCGCTTCGGGTCGTCTTCAGGTAGCGGTTCGAATCTCAGCGGGCTGCGGGAGCCGGTCAGCTTCTTGACTATCCGGGCAAAACGCAGGACTGTGAACTCGCGCGGATTGCCGATGTTGACCGGCATCGGGTCGGTGCAGGAAGAGAGGCGATACAGTCCCTCAACCATGTCGGAGACGTAGCAGAAACTGCGGGTCTGGCGTCCGTTTCCAAACACGGTCAGAGGTTTGCCGTTGAGGGCCTGGTCGACCAGCGTCGGGACTATCCGGCCGTCGTCAAGCTTCATGCGGGGGCCATAGGTGTTGAAGATGCGCGCGATTCTGGTCGCGAGCCCGTGTTTGCGGTGATAGGCCATGACCAAAGTTTCGCTGAACCGTTTGGCCTCATCGTAGACCGACCTCGGGCCGACCGGGTTGACGTTTCCCCAGTATGATTCGGTCTGGGGGTGGAGCAATGGGTCGCCGTAAACCTCGGAAGTCGAGGCCTGAACGAACACCGCCTTCTTTCGGAGCGCGAACTCGAGCAGGTTGCGGGTGCCGGTGGAACCGACCGCAAGGGTCTCGAGCGGCAGCGCCAGGTAGTCCTTGGGCGACGCGGGCGACGCGAGGTTGAAGACTACGTCGACTCGTCCGGGCACGCGGAGCGGCCTCGTGACATCGCCGCGCTGGAAACGGAATCCGGGGCGGCTGAGCAGGTGGCGAATATTGCGCCGCGAACCGGTGACGAGATTGTCGAGACTGAGGACCTCGAAGTCGTGTTCCAGCAGGTGATCGCACAGGTGCGAGCCGATGAATCCCGCGCCCCCGGCGACGAGCGCCCTCAACGATTGAGGATTGTCGATTGACGATTGTCGATTGTCCGAATCCCTTTTGTGCCTTCGTGCTTTCGCGGCTCCCTCTCCGGACTTTGCCATTGCCACTTTCCCCTTGCCTTTAGCGGCCTACCCCGATGTAGGTGAATCCGAGCTTCTCGGCTTCGCTGCGCTCGAATAGATTGCGTCCGTCGCAGATTATCGGCAGCCGCATCCGTTGCTTGAGAGCGGCCAGGTCAATCTTGCGGAACTCCGGCCACTCAGTGATGACCGCCAGAACGTCGGCTTCATCGGCGACGTCTTCCGCGCGGCTGCAATAGGTGATGCCGGGCAGGATGCCCTTCGCCCGCTCCATCGACTGCGGGTCGAATGCCCTGACCTTCGCGCATTCGCGAATGAGCGCGTTGATAATGTCGATGGACGGGGCGAAGCGCATGTCATCCGTGTCGGGCTTGAACGCCAGACCGAGCACACCCACGTTCTTGTCACGCAGGTTCCACAGCACCGTCTGAATCTTGCGGACGAAGCGGCGTTTCATGTCGTCGTTGATTGCCTCGACTTCTTTGAGCAGGCGGAAGTCGTAGCCCAGATCATTGGCAATGGCGATGAAGGCGCTCAAGTCCTTGGGGAAGCAGAACCCGCCATAGCCGATGCCGGCGTCGAGGAACGAGCGGCCGATGCGCTTGTCCATGCCGACGCCGCCGCATACCTTTCTGATGTCCGCACCCGAGGCCTCGCAGACGATGGACAGGGCGTTGGCGAACGATATCTTCATGGACAGGAATGCGTTCGACGCGTGCTTGATGAGCTCGGCCGAAGCGAGATCAGTGAAGACAATCGGGGCGTCAATCGGGGCGTATATCTCGGTCATCAACTCCCGGGCGCGCTCAGACTCAACTCCGACGACAATCCGGTCCGGGTGGAGGAAGTCTCCGACCGCGGAGCCCTCGCGCAGGAACTCAGGGTTCGAGGCAACGTCGAAAGGCGTGCCCGCCTTGTTGTAGCGCTCGATGGTCGTGCGCACCCATTTGCCGGTCTGGACAGGCACGGTTGACTTCTCGACAACCAGATGGTAGTCGCGGATGCTGGCAGCGATGTCGCGGGCGACGTCCTCGACGTAGGTCAGGTCCGGCTGGCCGTTCTCTCGCGGCGGAGTCCCGACCGCGATAAAGCTCACCGTGCTCTCGGCCACCGCCGGCCGGATATCGGTGGTGAACCGCAGGCGACCGGCAGCCTTTGCCTCAGCGATGATCTCGGGGAGCCCAGGCTCAAAGATCGGCATTTGGCCGCGGTTGAGCGTGTCGATCCGGGCCGCGTCGTTGTCGACGCAGATGACGTCGTGGCCGATCTTCGCAAGACAGGTGCCGGACGTGAGCCCGACATAACCGGTGCCGATGATGGCGATCTTCATAGCGGAACTATAGCCGGTGAGCGGGTTCAGTCAAGCAAACGCGGGAGTCCTGAATCCGACATTGGGCCGCAAATGCGTACGAGTACGCCTAGCCGGACAGGATGGCGACTCTCATCCGATGGGCGTAGTCATTCCGAGCGGAGGCGTCCTCGCCGGAGTCGCTCTGCGTCCTCGCAGGTGCCATCCGATGGCTCAGCAATCTCGCCTGAGAGACCCCTCGACTCACTTCGTTCGTTCGGGGTGACAGGTAGCTCTATACTACAAGCGTGCAGGATCGTCGTTTTCGCGACGTTGTTTCTCTCCGCCGCCTCTGTCCTGAGGTCGCCAGGTTTCTGGCAACCGTTCGCAAATGCCGCCCCCGGCGACGCAAGAACCGCGTTCAGTTCGGGACTCAACCTGTACTACAAGCGTGCAGGATCGTCGTTTTCGCGAAGATGTTTTTTTCTTTGCTCCTGTTTCGTGTATTTCTTCGTGGCAGATTCCGCCTCCGCGCATTTGCATTTTGATATTTGCATTTTGCACTTTGACTTGCACGTCCTACGTGCCCTGTGTCCATCTGCGCTCATCTGTGGTTGATCCTATCCGGTCCTCGGCATCCTAACCCAGAATCTGCGTAATCTGTACTACAATCATGCAGGATCGTCGTTTTCGCGACGTTGTTTCTCTCCGCCGCCTCTGTCCTGAGGTCGCCAGGTTTCTGGCAACCGTTCGCAAATGCCGCCCCCGGCGACGCAAGAACCGCGTTCAGTTC
>JAPLUO010000117.1 GCA_026397595.1 Caldifarciminota bacterium | reverse complement strand
CTGCACCGCCGGCCCCTGCAGTCTCTGGATAGCGTCCGCGTGGGCGGTACACGAGTGCCTGTCGCCGGGTACTGCTTGGACCTGCTTGCCGGGTGGGTCAGCTTTGCCTCGGCCCCGCCCTCGGGCACGGCCAACGTCGTTTTCTTCTACCACTACTCAGCCAATCCTGACCTGGCCGTGACAAACTGGGACCCGTCCCACGGCAACTATGTCTTCCTGAACACGACGGCGGCCGGAGTCGCGGCGCAGCGCGAGAAACTCGAGACAGGCCGCCTGACCGCCTGGCCCAATCCGTTCAGGACGGCTGTGCGTCTACTGATTGCAGCACGCAGCGCGTCAGACGTACGCATCGTTGACGCCTCGGGCCGCCTCGTCCGCGTCCTGCCCGTCCCCTACTCCCTACTCCCTAATCCCTATTCCCTATCCTGGGACGGTCGCGACGAGACCGGCAAACCGGTTGGGCCGGGCGTCTATTTTGCCACACTCGGCACGACAAGTTCTCAACTGAAGCTGGTCCGGGTCTCGCGGGATTGACCAACGCCGGGCCCGCACATGGCAACTGAAGTCGCCGGAGAACAACTGGCCGGGCTGGCGCGGTACGGCAGCGTTCATCTGCTGGATGAGGTCGGCTCAACGAACGACTACGCGCTCGGCCTTGCGGCGAAACGGTCAACGGCAATCGTCACCGCCCGCAGGCAAACCAAAGGCCGCGGTCGGTTCAAGAAGCATTGGTTCTCAGACGACGGCAGCCTGACCGCTTCTCTGCTCCTGTTTACCGACGGACCCGACTTCCCTCACCCCTCCTTTCTCACCCACCTGGCCGGGTTGGCACTATCCCGCGCCGTTGAGGAGGTTGCGGGGCTGGCGACGCAGATACGCTGGCCCAACGACATCATCTACAAGGACAAGAAGCTGGCCGGCATCCTGTGCGAAGGCAGAAGGCACGCGGTCGCGGTCGGCGTCGGCCTCAACGTCAACCAGGAGTCGTTCCCGGAAGACCTACCCGATGCCGAATCACTGCGTGTCGCTACGGGCCGCACGTGGGATAAGCTGGTACTGCTTGAGAGCTTCCTCCATGGGATGTTCGCCGGCATCGAGCGGGCGGGCAAGGGCGAGACGGCTCAGGTCATCGCCGACATCAAGAACCACTCCGCCGTCATGCACCGCCGCGTCGAGGTCAGGACCCTGTTGCGCAAGCACGTCGGGACCGTGATTGACCTTGATACGGAAGGCCGGGTCGTGCTGAGAACTGACTCGGGCAGGCTGGTGGTCCTCGGAGCCGGAGAGGTGCGCAGGCTTAGATGATACTCACCGTCGTCATCGGCAACACCAACACCGAGTTCGGTTGGTTCGACGGCCGCCGGCTCGTCCGGTCCCTTCGAGTACGGACCGGGTCACTCCGCGGCTCCGGCATGCCGAAACCCGGCCACGTTGCCGGCGTCGCGGTTGCATCAGTCGTGCCCGAGGCGACGAAAGCAGTCCGCGTCCGCCTGCGCGCCGCCGGGCTGGAGCCGTTCCTTGTTGGTCCGCGCACCCGAGTTGGGCTCAAGTTCCGCTACCGCCGTGGAGACCTCGGCGCCGACCGCCTCTGCGCCGCCGTCGGAGCGCGGCGCCGCTTCCCGGACGAGGAC
>JAPLUO010000211.1 GCA_026397595.1 Caldifarciminota bacterium | reverse complement strand
GCGCCGTTCGCTCACTTGCCTGGTCGTTGACCTGACCCTTGCATCAAGTGCGGCCCTGGACAAGGCGAGGCTGACCGTGCCGGCCTCGACCGAATCGCGAGCCATGGTCGCGCCGTACTCGCGAAGCCGCACCGCTTTCTGCCAGTAATCCCCGGCCACGATGTTCCGCTGCCTGTCCGAGACCTGGATCCCAATCTGATAGCGAGCGACAAACCCGGAGTCCTCTCGGAGGAATGTCAGAGAAGTGTATGGAATTTCGTAGGATAGCTCAAGCACGGCTCCGGAATCGTCCGCCGGAAACACCGACTGATCCAAGGTCAACTTCAAGTCCCCCCGGGCTGACAGCGCGGTAAGGAGCAGAAACGAAAGAAGCCACATCGGCGTTAAGTGTAGGCAGATGCCTCGGAAAGTCAAGCAGCCATGCCCGGCCTGCGGGATGAGACAGGAACTGGCCGCCGGGGCACCGAGAAGCACTGGTCCCGACAATCGGAACTGAGTGCAGACTGTCGCCGTCAATTATGGACTGCTATGCACGCAGGCTGCGGGTCGGGAGAGAGGCCGAGTCTCGCATCCGGGCAGCTCAGTAGAACAGCCTCAGAATGATGTTGAACAACCGCGCCCACAGCAGCACCAGCACCAGGGCAAGAACAAACACGAAGGCGACTATTAGGGAAGTCCTGGTACTCACGGCGAGCCCGTTCCATCGGTTCCACAAATGTCTGAGAATGCGGTTAGGCATGTCCGGCTGGCTTCGCCAGGCTCTCGGAGGAGGTCACGACCAGAGGGACGCTCCGAACCGCATTCCGTCTTGTCACTGGGGTATCAGGGACTCTCGCTCTCGACGTCCTCTTGGTCTCCGAGCCTGATAATATCACGCGCGATGATAATAGACAAATGGACGCAGGCTGTCAAGTGAGCGCGACCGGGCCATTAGCCAAGATGGATGCCACGAGGGGTGGTTTCGGTGATTCCGGGGTTCGGGGGGCTCCGGTGTCCGGACCCGAACCGTCCAACCGGGACCGCCGGTTGCCGCCGTCAGCGGCGAGCGCCCCTTCTACGTCTTCGCGCTCGGCTCAGTCCAACGGTTCAGAGCGACCTCGAGCTTGCCGTCGCTGCACGCCGGCGCTTCGACGCCAACGAACGACGACATCTCACCCGGCCCAACCGGATTGGTCCGAGCAAGAACCACCACGCGCTCGACCAGACTCCGGAACTCGCGCACGTTCCCCGGCCAGTCGTGCCTGTGCAGTACGACCTGGCATTCCGGGGCCAGGCTGACCGCGCGGTTGTACTGCCGGCAGAAACGGTCAAGGAAGAATCCGGTCAGCAGCTCAATGTCCTCGAGCCGCTCGCGCAACGCCGGCACATTGATGGTTACCACGCTCAGCCGGCAGAGAAGGTCCTCGCGAAAAGAGCCATCCCTGACGCACGCGGCGAGGTTCTTGTTCGTAGCCGCCACCACCCGTACGTCCAGCAGGACCGGCTCGCTCGAGCCGGGTCGCTCCACCTCCGGGTGTTCGAGAAACCAAAGCAGCTTGGCCTGCGCCGGAAGACACATGTCCGCGACCTCATCGAGGAACAACGTACCCTTGTCCGCCTCCTGCAGCTTACCCTTTGGCGCGACACCGGCGCCGATGGCCGCTCCCCCCTCTTGCCCGAACAACTCGCTCTCAAGCAGCTCCTTCGGAATCGCGGCGCAGTTGAACGACACGAAAGGTTCAGCCGCTCGCAGGCTCTGAAGGTGTATCGCCCTTGCGACGAGCTCCTTGCCCACGCCGGTCTCGCCGGTAATCAGCACCCCGACCGTGGTCGGCGCGGCCCGGCTGATGAGGTCCCGCACCCGCTCCAGCGCCACGGAATTGCCGACCATCCGGTACCGCTCGGCGAGCTCGCCCTGAAGCACGCACACCTGCCGCCGCAGCCGCGCCCGCTCCATCGATGCCCCCAGCGCGGCCTCCAGCCGGCACTGGTCTATTGGTTTCTCCAGGAAATCGAACGCGCCCAGCTTCAGCGCGTCAACCGCGGCCCCGATTGTTCCCATGGCCGACATCATCAACACCGGCAGGTCCGGGTCATGCTCGCGGATCCGGCGCAGCACCTCGATGCCGTTCATCTCCGGCATCATCAAATCCAGCATCACCGCCTGCGGCCGTTCCTGGGTCAGCGCTTCAATTGCGCTCAGACCCGTGGCATACGCGCGCGCCTCGAACCCGGCCCGGCCGAGCATCGCGCACAGCAACTTGGCCAGCAGAAGCTCATCGTCAACCACGTACACGAGCGGCCGAAAGCCCTTGACGTCTCCATTACTCATACTCCCCCTATCTCCGAATATTGAAGGTTCACTATGAAGATTATAGAACTCAAGCAAGCAGTGTCAAGTTGCCACGTCCGGCCCAAGAACCGAGATAGGAGTTCACCACCAAGGCACGAAGAGGATCCGGCCGGAAATGTCCCCGTATGCTTGGTGTCTTGGTGTCTTTGTGGTTCAATCCCGGTTCCCGGGGTCCGGTCGGACGGTAGCGCTCCGGCGGAGAACGATGAACGATAGACGATGAACGATGAACGACAAGCGCGGCTACGGACGGACGAACTTGATCGAGGCCGAACGGCCCCCGGCGTCGAGCCGCAGCAGATAGACGCCCCGCGGCAGCGCCGGAGCATCTACGTCCAGCTCGTGCCGCCCCGCGGACAGGCAGCCTTCCTTCAAGACTGCGCGAACTGTGCCGGCGGCGTCGTAGAGCTTCAGGCTGACCCGGGTCGGCTGCGGCAACGCAAACCAGACCCGGGTGCGCAGTGCCGACGGGTTGGGCTCGACCCGTAGCGAGAGCGCCGCAGGTGTGACCGCGGCCGCGTGCCCGGCAGGACCCGGCTCCTGCGCCGGGAACGCGTAGGCCCAGAGCTCGAGCGAACCGTTACCCCGGAGCGCGTACAGACTGTTCGTCGGCTTGAACCAGGCCAGCGCGCCGCCGGAGCCGACCTTCTTCTTCTTGCCGCTGTTCGGAAAGTCCTCGAGTTGCCTCCAGACCTGCCGGCTCGTGTCAAAGCACCACAACTCGTTCGACCCGCCCTTGAGCGCGCACACGCGATCACCCAGGCAGGCGATGCTTGTCCCATCCTTCGCCGCGCGCTTGTGACCCGACCACCCCTTTATGGGCAGACCGGGCAGCCCGTGCCACTCGTCGCCCGCGATGTCGTAATAGAAGAACTCATTGTACTTGCCCTTCAGGGCATAGAGCCGGTTGCCGCCATCACCCGTCAGGGCCGAGCCCTTGCCGAACGGGCCTGCCGACCCCCCGCCGGACGGCATCACCGATTGTTCCTCACCCCACGAATCCCGGTCGGCAAAGTAGGAGCAGCAGCCGTAGGTCTTGGAGCCTTTCAGCAGGTAGACATTCGTCCCGGACCAGGCAAGGCCCGCGCCGTCCGTAATCACTCCGTTGGTGTTCGGAACCGACCGCTTCTCTCTCCACCCCTCGCCCGCGCTGTACCGCCAGAATTCCAGGGTCTTGTTGCCTTTGACGGCATAGAGTTCGTCCCCGGCCCAGACGAGCGCCCCGCCATTCTTGACGCCCTTCTTTTTGCCGGTGCTGCCGAACCGGGGAATCGACTCCAGCTCCGACCAGACATCGCCCATCGGATCGTACGCGAAGAACTGGCCCTTGCCGTTCCCTTTCAGCGCGTAAATGCGGCCGTCGAGTCCGGCCGCCAGCGCGCCGCCCCATTTCACCTTCTTGTTCTTTGCACCCGGCGGCACGTCGGCGGCACGGTGCCAACCGGGCGGCAGGCTGGAGCCGGGAACAACTCCAACCACGGCGCGGGCGGTGTCGTTCTGGGGACGGGAATCTCCGGGCCGCCACGTCCAGGCGGTTGCGTAATAGATGCCCGACGCGTGCGGCACCAGCCACGTCGCAAGACTCGCCGTCTGGCTGCCGCGTGCGGGCAGGCGCTCGACCCATGCCGAATCGCGGTACGAAGTGTTGCCCCCGGAGTCGACAACCGCGAGATGCACCCAGCACTGCTCTATGCCGACGTCGTGGTTCTGCACGATGACCAACGGAATCAGTGGTATAGTGTCAATCGAGCCGGCCGGCGCCAGAATCGACGCAACGCCCACGTCCGGCACGCGCACGATGCAGTGGGCTTGCAGCGTGTCATTTTCGCGGTTGCGGTCGCCGGCGCAGACCGCGCTGCATGTCACGTTCCGACTGCCGGTCGCGACCGGCAGCCAGGCATCGAAGGTTACAGGCACCGAATCGCCCGGCGCGACCTCAGACGTGTAGACAGACTCGGCATACTCGGAACCGATTGTCATCGTCACGGTGAAAGTGCCGGGCTCGGCACCGACGTTCGCGACCATGGCCGCGGGAATCACCGATAACCCCGAGTCCACACTGCCGGCCGGCGCGACGATGTACCGCACCGCGGCGTCGGCGGAAGGTTCCACCGGCTGCAGGAACGGGTCCCCGAGCAGCGTCATGCCCAGGGTCCACGCCTGCTCGCTTGAAGAGTAGCCGGACCCGCAGACGTCGTCGAACCATCGCTTATACGACGTGCCGAGCGACCGGCCCTGCCCGAGCGGAGCATAGAGCTCGCTGGTATTGCACATCCCGCCGGCCTTGGTCGAGCCGAATGCGCCCAGCCCGTAGGTCGGATTGAAGATGGACTGCCCGCCGCCATATGCCGAATCGGTGTAGCGGCAGAACCAGCAGGCGAAATGGTTGTAGAAGAGCACGGGCACGTCCTGCGTTACGTACTCGTACCCGTAGTAGCTGTCACGCTGCCGCCCGCCGTCGAACTTGAACGTATGCCCACCCGACCACGAATGCGCGAACACCGACACCCAGGCTCGCGGCGTGTCGAGAACGCGGCGGTAGACCGTGGCGCGCGTCGTCTCCGGATCGAAGTACTCGGCCCGGACCGGATACGCGAGGCCGATCTCGTCGGACCACCTCCGCGCATACGGCTGCCAGTCATCATCGACGAAGACAAGCGCCTCTTCCGTGACGTTCATCGAGCCGGTACGGAACTCGTGGTCCTTGCGCAGGTAGTTGCGCAGCAGCCCGATTTCGTCCGGCAGCCCGGTCGTGGTAAGCCGTCCGACGAATATCTCAAGGTCCATGTCGGACTCCACCTTGTCATAGATACCGTCTGCGCCCGGCACCATGATGTTGCCCTCGCCGTGCCTGAGCGAATCGGACCAGGTGTTGTCCAGATCCATGTAGAACAGATCAACCGGCCATTCATCGTAGACGTCGAACGTCACGCCCTGGAACCACGCCACCGGCAGGTCGCCGATTAGCAGCGCGCCGGTTATCGAGTCCCGCTCCCATGCGTCACGCAGCAGCGCGCGCAAATCCTCGGGCGTCCCGCCCGCCACGTTGTAGCGGCTCACGCTGAGGCCGCTCGCCTGCAGGTCGGCGATAAACTGGTCAAGCTCCGCGGCCAGCGGCCCGGCGAGACCTATCTCAACCACCACCGCCACCCGCTCGGGCCCGTCTGTCGCATGACGCACGAGCTTCCACGAGAACGGCCGCACCGGGTGACGCGCGGCCCACTCCTGATGCGTCCCGGGCCGCGACCCGGGCGGACCGGACCAGCGCAACGGCGACACGCCGGTCTGAGCAAAGGCGCTGCCCCAGGCTACTGCCAGCACGAACAAAACGCCTCTGATTGTAGACACGCGGGAAACCCGTCCCGGCACCGCCGGCTGCCGGGCGGGGCGAAAAAGAAGCACGGCTACCTTCACCGGTCTAATCTCCTGGCCCGTTGATCGGGCGCGCCAGATACTAACCCGCGAAAACCCCATGTCAATGCCATTGTCCGGCCCGTGAACCGAGAAGGGCCGCGCCATCGAGGCGCCCTCCTGCGCATGCGTCGTCTGCGGCCAGCTTGCCGGGTTGACCGGCCAGCATCCGCAGATTTCGCAGATGGCTCGGATTCGGACCGGGGCTTCCGCTTGAGCTCGTGCTGCTCAGCGCTGAATGACGACCTTCCGCATCCTCCCCGACCCCTGGCCCCCGGCCCCTGACCTCTCTCCTACGAAGTACACGCCGGACTTCGGATTCACGGCCCTCCGCCCCATCGCGTCGAACGCGACCGCTCCGGCAGGAAGCGTCCGCACGACCGTCGCGGCTGGTTTGTGGTTTGAGGCTTGGGGCTTTCTTCAACCCCGTTTGGCATCGAGTCGCGCAGGACCGTGATGGTTGATGCATCGTAGCACGGTACATACACACGGTTCTGCTGTGGGTTGTAGCATA
>JAPLUO010000298.1 GCA_026397595.1 Caldifarciminota bacterium | reverse complement strand
GGCGATATCGTGATGACCTACATCGTGCGCCGGGGATACCCCGACTCTGCGGACGGCCTCCCCCAGTTCGGAATCGAGGCCGTGGTGAGCCACGACAATGGCAAAACGTGGGACATGGACCACCGTTACATCCTACACGTCTACAAAGGCGCCGTGCCGGCGAAGGAATACATGGCCTTCCAGGGATCGCCCTCCAACGCCTCCACCGCCGTGCTGCCTGATGGCACGCTGCTCACGGCATTCAATATGGAGTACCACTAGTGTCCCAATATTAGATGTTGAATACTAACTGGTTACAACTCTCGGTTTTTGGAATTTGCGGGCGTTGTTCTGTAACTAGTTGCGCGATAGATACTTTCTCGAAAGGTGTCACGCTGAGGATTTGCAGCATTTGGGACAGGCTCATTTCGGCTTTGGTTGCCTTGTGGGTCATCACTATCAGAGCATAGACGGCGACGGCGATCCAGACCTGAATCTTGACCGCGTTGGGCGACGTGCCATAGAAGTGCAGGAGGCGCAGGTTCTGCTTGATCCACTTGAAGAACAACTCGATCTGCCATCGGCATTTGTAGAGCTTGGCGATCACCAGTGCGGGCAACTCGGTGATGTTGGTCAGGAAGACCAGTCGCTTCCCGGTCTCGGGGTCGCGGTACACGATGCGACGGAGTAGCTCCGGGTAGAGACGGCGACTCCTGGGACCGCGCAGGCGGATGAGTTGGTCGCAACGCAGTCCGGACGCCTTGTCTATGGGTCTCGACTCGATTCGGCGGAAGTCCAGGTTGACTTTGGCCCGAGTCACGAAGAAGGCCAGACGCTGGTGGATGGAATACAGGCGCGCGAAGTCCAAGTACCCGCGATCCATGACGTAGTAGGCTCCGGGTTCTATCAGGAGGTCGTCGAGGATATTGACGTCGTGGACCTTGCCATCCGAGATGTGAATGAAGGTCGGAACCTGGCAGCGCAGGTCCAGAAGGGTATGCAGCTTGATGGCCGCCTTCCTCCTGCGGAACCTTGCCCAGGGGAACAAGTTCAGGCAGAGGTCTATGGTCGAGGAGTCCAGGGCGTAGACTGCCTCGTCGAAGTCCAGCCCTGGGATTGGCGTATGTCCGTACACCTGGCGGATATTCTGAATCAGCACAAGCGCGAAGTCTGCGTAGATCCGCCAGTCGCGTTGGGCATTGGCGTTGGCCAGGGTGTTGCGGGTCGGCTGGGTCCGAATGCCCATGTGGTAGAGAGCGTCCGGCCGCGCACCGAGACAGATGACCAGGTCGCGGAGGCTCTCCCGGTAAGTCAGTTGCCCAAAGGCCATTGAGAGGAACTGGTCGTAGCAGGAGAACTCCTTGACTTTGTAGTCCCCTCGGTAACGCTGCACGCACCTCTGGAAGTCCGCATGCGGCACGAAATCCATGACCTGCGAGAATACGGTTCTGCCTCGGTTCATCAGTGGCCTCCTGGGTTGGATGCCACACTGAGGCGAGCCGAACGCAGTTCAAATCGTTTTCGACAACTTCCGTCATATCTTACTGATTTAGAATGGGCTTCATCTCTTCTCTAGCCAAACGTTGGGACACTAGTGGCAGAAGGACTCTTCCTGTCAGCCTGGACTCACTGGGAACAATTCACTCACTATCTACTAGTTGAAGACGTCGCGACAAGCGCGGGGTCTGTAGTGCATCGCGGTGTCAGACAGTTCCGCACCAATGGCGCGGCTTGGCGTCTCGCCAACCAATTGCTGACCCACCCCGATCATCCCCAGAAGTTTGTCGAGTGGTCCGACTACGCTTCTGTCGTCTCGCTGGCAAACGAGTTCCTAGGCGCTGGCAACCGTTTCGCGGCCCCCCCACTGCCGCGGCGGGGTGACCTGGAATTGCTCAAGCGCGTACGGAACGCTATTGCCCACCGAAGCGACAGAGCGTGGAACAGTTTCGTAGCCATGTGTCGTGGCGCGCCCTTCTCAATCCCGCCACCGCAAATGATGGGCATCACGCCAGGCCGCTTCCTGGTAGCGCACGCTTGGAACGGACAGCCAGTTCTACGCGACGCCATATCGCTACTCGACGCTGCGTCGCGTCATCTCGTGCCATAAACCCACGCACAGAACAGGAGCAATCATCATGGCTGATCATCTGCACAAGAGGCTCTTCTTGAAGGACGGAGATCTCGTCGAGGTTGACAGTGACACACAAGCCAACGTCACCCTCATGGATGACTACGAATACTCAAACTACAAAGCAGGACGTTCGCATCGCTACTACGGAGGGTTCTTCACGCATTTCCCAGCCC
>JAPLUO010000482.1 GCA_026397595.1 Caldifarciminota bacterium | reverse complement strand
GTTCAAAGCTCGTTTCAGACCTTGTTCAAGACCTTATTCGAAAGCCGCCCAGGGGGCAGTCCCTCCTCCGCACCCTGTACGGCAGAATTGTGGTTCCGGCCATCCCTGACCACTACATATAGATTGTCGGGAGCCGGCTACTCGCGAGTCAGGAAGCGCCTATTGTGTCACCGTGACTATCGCCTGATACGCAGGGAATTGGGAAGCGTCCTTCGCGGTTGCGGCTTACGGCTGCCGCTTGTGGCGGAGTTCAAACGCCAGGCGGCAGAGCTTGTCCTCGACTGCGCGAACGCGCGCGTGGCCGGGTAGACCTGCACGCTCAAGAGCACGCCGGCAGGGTGCCGCTGCCGCCGTCGCGGTCGGGTACGCGCCGCGAATGACGGCACGCGCGAAGCGGTCGAGGATACGGAGTTCCTCGCCAGTCCATCGCGGCCTGCACTTGGGTCTGCCCATGCGGAGGGACTGAACTCTAAGCTTGGCGTGAAGTCCGGCGTGGGTGCGGTTCTCTAACTGCCCGGCACGCTCCATCGCGGGCCGGCAGGCGCGGGTCGCGACGACTATGCTCGGATACCTGCCGGAGACGAGTGCCCGGGCAAAACGGTCGATGATCCGAACGCCGGCGGCGCTCCATGGCGCAAACTCAGACCCCCAGCCCAAAGCGCATGCCCGGGCGTTGATGCGTCTCGCTATCATCGTGTCTCCCCTGGGACTGGCGATGCCGGCCCGAGCGAGTGCCCGGCGGCAGTCAGCGACCGCCGCCATCCCATACGGGTACTCGTTCCGGACCAGCGCCCGACTGAAACGGTCAATGACATGGTCTTCCTCGGGACTAAACGGGACCGCCTGCAGCGGCCGACCAAGCGCGCGGGAACGGGCGATGACCCGGTCAAGAATGGCGCTGTCGTGATGGCGCGTCTCCAGCCCGGCCCGCTCGAACGCCCGCTTTACCTGACGCATGGCGGTCCTGGTGTCCGGGCACTCACCGCGCGCCAGAGCCGAGGCGTGGGGCTCCAACAGCCGCTTCTCCTGGTCGGTCCAGAAGTGCATCCGGCGCGGCAGGCCGAAATCGTACGCACGGCAAAGCAGCTTCCAGGCGATAGCCACTTCGGTCCGCTCCAGCCCCGGAGTCACGTGCGCCAGTTCGCGCCGGAAGTCGGGCAACGCCTGGTTCACGTTCGGATACCGGCCGCTCACGATTGCGCGGGCGAAACGGTTCACAACGCGGTCTTCCGCCTCACTCCATGCCGGATATAGGGGTCTTTGTGGGCGCGTCGCTGCGGCCGAAGGGGACGGGGGACGAAGGACGGAGGACGGGGAACCTGACTGTCGCTTAGCCACTATGCTCTCCTACTCTATCGGCCAGTTCGGAATGGCCTTGTCGATATCGGACATCAGACGGATGGTCTCTTTGATGGCCACGACGACGCGCTGGAGCATCTTGATAGCATCGAAAATGGCCACCGTCCCTGCTGGTCTCAGTCTTCATTCCGTCAACTCCTTCAGGCTTCGCTGAATCTCGGCGAGGTCGGAGGCGGAGAGGTTCCAGAGCTTGACGGATTCGAGGTCTACTTGTACCTTGACCCCGGCACTGGCCAATGTCACGAGTCTCAGCCCTGCTCAGGCGGGATGAGGGGGTCGAGAACGGACACGAGTTCCGGTATGCGCCGGGTCGCGAAGAGCCAGAGACGTTCCACCAAGACCTCGCCATACTCGTGCGCCAGCACGTTTCTCAGGCCGACGATTCCTCGCCACGGCACCTCCGGGTGCGCCTGCTGAAACCCGGGCGACACCTGCCTTGCAGCTTCTCCGATGATGAGGAACTGCCGCTCGACCGCAGAGCGGAGCAGCTTGTCCTGCTCAAACCGCGAGTACTTCGCGTCCAGGATGAACTCGTTGATTGAGCGGGCGGCCGCGCGCATGTCCCAGAGCAGCGCGAGGTCACGGTCCTCAGGTCGCATAGACGACCTCGGCAGTCTCAAGGATGGCACGGCGGCGGAACGGATTGCGCAGGCCGGCCTTCTCGACAAGGTCAACTTCGCGGCCGAAGATGTCTTTCAGGTCTTCGCGCATTTCGACCAGGTCAAACAGGCTCGGGTGCGCGTCGGGTGCGAATGTTACCAGCACGTCAACGTCGCTCTCCGGGCCGAAGTCATTGCTCAGCACGGACCCGAACAGCGCAAGCTCCGATACCTGCAGATTCCGGCAGAACTCGGCGAGCTTGTCTTTGACCGACTCTATTCTCTTAGTCATGGTGATTACCTTTTTCCGGGTACATGATACTCGACAACCGCCCGCCTGTCACGCCTGCAACTCCTTCAGGCTTCGCTGAATTTCGGCGAGGTCGGAGGCGGAGAGGTTCCAGAGCTTGGCGGATTCGAGGTCAACTTGGGCCTCAACCGCTTCCAGCTTACGGCTTACGGCTTGCGGCTCAGAGCCTTCTGGAGTTCGCGCCAACTCGTGCGCCTGGATCGAAAGCTCGGCCAGCCGCTTGTGCACCTTGTCCTTCGGGTTGTACTTCGGGATACGGAGGTGCTCCATGATGTGCGGGTCCATACTGACTGCGATGGTATATCCCGCCACGACCATTCGCGACGGGCTGCAGTTGAGCGTGGCGCACAGGTAGTGGGCCTCGGCTTCAGTCAGACATTCCACGAGCATAAGCTTGTGGTCGGGCACCACAGGTTTGCGCGTGACCTTGCCGACGACCGCTGCGGTCATGGTCTCTGCCATTTCGCGCCACACGACCTTCCACGGTGCGAGGGTGTAGTCGCTGATATTGAACATCGAGTAGAAGGGGTCGCGGTCAGGCCGGAAGTAGCGCTTGAACGTGGCTCTTTCCCGGAGCATCTTTTCGAAGAGCTTGAGATAGGCAAAGGTCTTGGGGCAGCGTGTCTGCATTTCCTTGATAGCGATGCCGCGCCGCTTCTTCGGGTCTTGTGCCACGATGATTGACGCGGACGGGCTAGAGCGCCAGCGTTCCACGTCGCGGCCTCGCAGCAGCGGGTAGAGCAGGTCAGGCTCAACGGGTTTGGACACTTCGTCCACTTTGACCTTTGCGTCTTCGGTAATGTTGCGTATCACAACCAGCCCGTCGGGGCGTTCCTTGACCACGTCAACCCAGAAGACAGCGTTCGCACCGCCGGTGAAGCTCCCGGCTCTAGCTTGGTAGTCAGAGGGACCGATGACCTTGCGTAGCGCGGTCAACGCCTTTCGTCTGCCGGTCAGCCATGATGCGGTCGGGTCGCCAGCGTCTATGGGTTCGGCCGTAAACTCAACGCGCTGCGTGGCGGACACGACTTCCGCAAGCGTACTGTCATAGGTGAAACGTACGCCTTTCTCTCTGTGCCAGACGGTGTAAGGCGTCGGGTAGCGTGTGCGCGAACCCTTCTCCAGCACCATGACCGCGGTTCGGTTCGAGGCTCCCTCGAACGGGTTCAACTCGACCATGTCGTCAACGTGCACCACGCGCAAAGGCACCGGCTTGGACTTGCCCTGCGGTATCTTGAATCGACGGAAGCCCTGACCTGCGCCCGAGGTCTTAAACAGGGACTGCGTGATGATGAAGCCGAGTCGGCCTTCGTCCCGAAGCAGCATGTCGCAGGCGACGTAGGTCATGAGCATGGAGATGTCCTTCTTGCCCTTGCCGAGGATGGTGTCCATGCCGCCGTGCGGGAACAGGCCATAGCGTTCCCAGATGGGTTTGATTGAGTCGCGGTAGGCGTCGGGCAGGCTTTCCCAGTTGACCCAGGGCGGGTTGCCGACAACGAAGTGGAAGCGGCCGATGGTGAACGGCGCAAAGTTGTTCTTGAGCAAACGCGCCCAAAGACCATTCATGCCTTGCCGGTGAAGCTCAGCAAGCCGGCTATACAAGTCAGACAGCATCTTCTCCTCACCGTTGATGCCGTCTTCGGGACCGAGCTTCAGTGCGGTCTGGACTCGGCGAATGAAGTTGTCCGTGGCCACGTCGCTCTTTACACACTCTTCGAGGATGTCGCAGAAGGGGTCAAATCTCCCCTTGGCGCACAGCACGGCCGGGACGTGGAACTTGCCGACCGCGGTCGGGAATTCGTACACGCCTTTGCCGAACAGCCCTTCGCCTTCTGCCGGCGTGCGGACCGAATCGGCGAGGTAGACCGGGATGGTGATTTCGTCTCGACGGTGCTCAAGCAGCGGCGCGATGGCAAGGACGTAGTTGACGCGGGCGGTGAGGACGGCGAGCGGGTTTAAGTCGATGCCGACGACGTTGTTGAGGATGACGTTCAGGAGCTCGGTCTCGTTGAGCATCAGCGCCTCGCCGAGTTGGCGCATCCGGGCGATGATGAGAACTGGGAATGTGCCGGAGCCGCAGGCCGGGTCGAGGAAGCGAAGGGACAGGAGTTTCTTGCGCAGGCTCTGCCCGACGCGGTTGGGGTCGCCGGTGAAGTACTCGTTGTCGAGCTGGTTCAGGAGGCGCTGGGCCAGCCAGTCGGGCGTGTAGTATTCGCCGAGGTTGTGGCGGATTTCTCTGGGCAGGAGGTAGTGGTAGAGCTTCTTGAACAGGTCGCGGGTTTCCTCGGGCACAATCGAAAGGGTTGAGGGGTCGTAGCGGTCAAGGCGCTCCAGCAGGCCGCGCACGCCTGCTTCCATCTGGTCATGCCATGCGTAGAGATACCAGGAGAAGAAGTCGCCTTCGAGGAGGTTGGAGATGCCGAAAGCGCGGAAGATGCCGCCTTCCTCCATTTCTTTGAGGCGGCGGCGCAGGGTCTCGGGGTCGGCGGTGACAAGCTGGGCAAAGGATGGACCGGAGAGCCGGCCGCCGATGTGGCGCGAGAGCGCAAGCCAGGCGAGCAGCTTGACCAGCAAGGCAAAGTAGGTGTGCAGGGCAAAGAAGAAGCGCTCGGCGTCTTCCGAAGACTTCACCTCGATGCCGGCTTTGGCAACCCACTTCTTTAAGGGTTCGAGCTTGCGGCCACCGAAGGCCTCGGAGTAGTCGATTGACTCGGAGAAGAAGAGCTTCCACTGCTCGAAGAGCTTGGTGACGATGCCGTCCTTGTCGGCCAGGCCGGAGTCGAGCGCGGAGCAGAATGCGGCCAGGATTTCCTTGGTGTGCGGCTGGTCTATCGAGAAGTCACGGTTCAGGTTCTCGGACGTGAGCGCAGGCCCGGACGAGAGCCCGGCCAGCCAGCCGAGCATCCGACCCAGGCTTTGCTCGTTGGCTGCGAACGGGCCGGAGTCGGTGAGCTTGCCGGCCAGATAGCGGCAGAAGATGATGTAGCAGCCATCGAACACGACCCCGGCAAGACGCTGGCCCTGGCGCTTCTCTTTGACCGCCAGGTCGCGGATGTAGCCGTGCAGTTGGTCCACCGCGCTGCGGGTGGCAAGGTCGAAGTTGGCGGAGAGCGTACCGGGACGTTTGTACTCAATGGTGAATCGGCTGAAGACCGCGTCGGCCGTGCCT
>JAPLUO010000478.1 GCA_026397595.1 Caldifarciminota bacterium | reverse complement strand
AGAGCGTGTGGTCGCCGTCGGACACAAGCCACGAACCGGCGTCCCACTTCATGTGCCAGCCAACCGGAGCGGGAGTCAGAGTGATCCAGTTACCGGAACTCGGATCGTACTTGTAGAACTCGTTCCGGTAACCCTTGAGCAGGTACGCAGCGTCGCCAGCCCAGGCGATCCCGGCGCCCTGCTTGACCCTCTTGCCCGACTCACCGTACGGGACGTCCGTCTTCTGGGCCCAGACATCCGTCGCAGCGTCGTACTCCCAAAAGCCGTTCGTGTTGTTGCCCTTGACGAGGTAGAGCTTGCCGTTGCCGTCGGCACAAATGACCGATCCCTTGTAGACCTGCTTGCCATCGCCGCCGAACGGTACGCTGGCCAGAATTGTCCAATTGCCGGCGGGCATTTCGTACTTGTAGAAGTCACCCGTCTTGTAGCCCTTGGAAGCATAGATGGCATCCGTGCCCGCATCGTAGGCGAGACAAGCGCCATCCTTGACCGCTCTGCCGGAGGGCATTACCGGTACGTCCGCGACTTGCTTCCAGCCTGTGATGCCGAGTCCGGCCACCACTCCACCCGAGTCCGCATTGCCGCCTTCGTTGCAGAAGTGTGCAATGCGCATGTTCAACACCTTCAAGGGAGCCGGCACAGAGCCATACTCCGCCAAGAAGTCTGAAGTGATGTTCCGACAGAAGCTCTCCCAGACATCGTAGTGCGGCTCCGGGTCACCCATGTTCACCCAGCCTTCCTTTGGCCAGGAATCGTCTGAATTCTTACTGTATATCAGCGGGCGGACCAAGTGATTTCCATCCTCCACGGACAGGGACAACTTCAGCGCGTACGCGTGGTCATACTGACGCCATGCGAGGCAGTCGTTCTGGCCGAGCGCGATGGTCGGGTCCAGGTCTTTGCGCAGCGACGGCGCCGGGTTAATCCAGTCCTCGCCGCCGCCACCTTGGCCGTCAACGATGATGCGCGCGCCGCCATTGCAGGGCTGGCCCTCGTAGTCGGTGTATGCCAAGTCGAGTCTGAAGTTCTCGTCAGTGCCGTTAGCAAAGGTCTCTGCGTACCAGATGTTCTTGGCCGGAAACTCGGTCGTAATCTGCACATCGTCAATGTATGCCGTGAAAGGCCCGGTCTCTGCCGGGTTCCCGTCGTCATAGACGACGCTCAGCGACTTCAGCACCTGACCCGCAGCAGGATTGAGGCTGAAGATGCAGCGCACCCACTGTCCCTGCGGAACAGTGTGCGAAGCCGGGTGCATGACCTGCCCGGAAGTGTCGATCACGACGCCCCATTGGGTCCAGTCCTTCAGTCTCGTACCGGATTCCAGCAGGCCATCCATCGTGATGTGCCCCAGCCCACCCGGCGACTCCTTGACGTATATCCAGTAGGAGAGATAGCAGGTCGATGGCAATGGATAGGTGTAGTCGAAGAGCTTGAACGACGCATAGCTGTTGTTCTCGTCATCGGCATCCATGCCAGTCACCTTGTACATGCGGAAGATCGAATGAGGGATGACGCCCCCGTCGCTTGGCGTAGTTACAGCGCGCCAGTCGGTCACCCCACTCGCGTATTCCAGTCGGTTGTCGTACGGCTGCGGCTCCTCAGATTCGAAGCAGGTCTGACCCGTGAATTCGCGATACCCGTTGATGGTGTATGCAAAAACGCACTGGTCCGGATTGCACGGCACCGTGTCATAGAACTCCAGCGGTATTCCGTCGAGTGACCTCCACAACTCGAACACGTATGTCTTCAGTGTCACGCCGGTCTCCGTAAGAGTGCCACCAACGGTATCGCACCAATTCTCCAGATACAGCGTTCTATGGCCAAGCGGGGTGGCGCCAATATCGCCCAGCGAAGTGCCAAGCGTTCCCGGGTTCTTTCCCCAGACGCGACAATCCTTGAACGTGTAGGGGAATGTGATGTCCTGCCTCACCTCATGGTACCTGGCAACCCATCCGTTCTGCCACCATTCCAGGTCCGGTCCAAACGGCAGAGTAACGTCAAACTGGTCGCTCGAGTGGTGGTCGTATGCGCCACCCGAGGTGTATTGGTGCATTACATAGTACGGCCCCATGGATCGACGAAGTGCAGAGTCAACGTTGAGCCGGCCGTAACCCGTGAGATCGTCGTAACCGGGGGCGCCCATGTCGGTTGCAGACGACTGTAAGAGCCCGGCGATGTCGTCGGGGTAGAGCTCCGGACGCAACGACAACAATAGTGCCGCTGCCCCGGAAACGAGGGGAGCTGATGCCGATGTTCCCGACAGGGCCTCGTACTCGGTGTGATAGTCATGCGCCTCCATTGAATCGGTCTCGTATGTGGGCATAGTCGACAGCACGTCCGCACCCGGTGCCAGAAGATCCATGCAGTGACCGTAGTTGGAGTTGTCCCAGCGCTCATTCGTCTTGGTCAAGGCCCCCACCGAAATCGTGACGTTTCCCCGGCCTCCGTCGCCAAAGTCGGCTGGGAACGTGTGGAACACACCACTCCCGTTATTGCCCTTGGAAGCTACCTCCACGCACCCGTATGTGAGAGCGTTTGTAGTGGCCGCACGGAGCGTGAAGTTGTAGCCCCGACTACCGAAGCTGAAGTTCATGACGTCTATATCGTATACGCTGTACCCTTCTTGGATTGCTTGCGCGGCCTTGAGTGCGGTGAAGGCTACCATTCCAAGTCGAAATACCCATAGCTGGCTACCCAAGTTACCATTGCTCCACCCGCCGGCCACGCCAGCTATGCCGTTGCTGTTGTTCGTTCTTGCACACGCCAGACCGGAAGTGAAGGTCCCGTGGAAGTAGCCGTCGGTGTAATCATCGGAGTCTCCTTCGTAGTTCTTGCCTCCAGCGATCTTACCGCCACCGAAATCCGTGTGGTCTGGGTCTATACCCGTGTCGTACAGTCCGAGGCGTATGCTCGGCGAACTGGTCGTGATATCCCATGCATTCTCAGCCCTGATGTCCACCCCTGGCGTACCCCCGCCTTGACCGGTGTTGTTGAGGGCCCACTGCTCGCCGTACCGGGTGTCGTTTGGACCGATGGCACATGTAAAGATGTGGTTAGGCTCAGCATAGGTCACGAAAGGTGAGCTGGCGAGCTCACGCACCAGATCATCCACGTCACCATCGTCGCTCATCCTGAGGAGGTAGACCGTGGAGAGGTCAAGGAGTCGGACCTCCGAGCCGTCTTTGGCGCGTCGCAGCGCATCACCCGGTTCGGCGTGAGGGAATGCCCTCTGTATTGATTGGACTCCGTAGCGAAGCAGCAATGTGTGAAGCGAATCGTCGGCAGTCACCTCGTCGAGCCTTGCTATCGTCGCCCCATTGGGCAACTCGAGATGTCGGTGTGGGATACCGGCGAGGACCTCTCCGGGAACGTATTCTGCGGGCCCCGCCGCGCTCGTTGCGATGGTCGCCATCAGCAGCAGACTCACGTACTTCATTATGCCTCCTACCGCCAGACTAGCTGGCGTCTATCTCCGCTCTTTAGATCCATTACGAACAGCGTTGAGTAGTCCCCTCGCGTGTCCTCGGCGATGGCCTCGAATACGATACTCTGCCCGTCAGGACTCCACTTTGGGTTGTGCCCCGTGGTTACTTCCTCAATTCCCTGCCCAGCCGTGTCAACCAGACAGATCGTGAAGCCGGGGCTCTTGCCCCTTCGCGCGAAGGCAATCGTTTGGCCATTGGGAGACCAATCAGGACGCACGTCGTCCAGGGTATCATCGGTAAGCAGCCGTCGTCCTGTCCCATCCACAGAAGTGACGAGAATATCGGCTTCGTCATGACCCACATATCCGTGGTAGACCAGCATCGAGCCATCTGGCGACCATCGGGGGTTCCGGGCATCTCCCCCAGAATCCGGCAGGCGGCTTCTGTCTGTCCCGTCAGCATCCATGATGCAAATCCCGTAGAAGACAGAGCTATCGCCCTTGAGATTCGAGACGTAAGCTACCATCTGACCGTCGGGCGACCATGCAGGGTCGAAATTACTTCCGCGGTCGGTGAGGGCGACGATCGTCGAAGTGTCGATGGTCCCGTCTTGACTCAACCTGGCTTTGCGTATTTGTTCAGCAGATGCGAAGAGCAACCAGTTGCCGTCAGGCGAAACGTCGGGCAGAACGCTGTAGTAGTTCCAGTTCTCCGAGACGTTTGTGACGTTGCCCTGCATGTCTACCGAGCAGATACGCCCGTGGCTCCCGTAGAACACTTTGGACCCGTCCGGCGCCCATGTCGGGTTCTCAGCTATCGTCTCTGGGGCTGGAGTGTCACGAAGCAAATCCGGTCCCTTGCAGCAGACGAACAGTGTCGCTGTCAACGCCCAGACAGTCGCGAGCTTGGCGCTCATGATCTGCAAGCAGACCGTGGCCCCGAGTTGAGAGCCACTATCGACCGCAACGACGCTGATGGTGTGCGGGTCTCGGGCTGAGCCGACTGGCCGACTATGCCCGCATCAGAGGCTGCTCGACCACGCCCGGCCACGGGTCGCCCGGCCCGGTTGTCTAGAAGTCCGGCCGGAAACCCCAGTTGCGGCCGCACCACGTCAGGCAGGAGATCGCGTAACTCCTTGATTTTCAAGGGTGGCACAATAGTCGCGTTTGCGGCTGGGTGGCTTTTCGGCCGCGCTCCTAGGGTAACGGCTCGACCGTGCGGCCTACGGACGCGGTCAGGTCTCACGCAGCGCCTCCCGACATAGACCGAGCTTGCACCAATTGGCGCGCACCCGCCCCTGCGGCCCAAGCGGCCGCCACGGTTAGCGTGCAGAAAGCCAATACTCGCTGGACGGTGGTCTCCCTTAAGCCGAATTATGACCTTTCCTATTCCGAAGTCAAGCTCTGCCGCGAGCCCTTCCGCGAACCCTGCGCGCTCGCCTCTAAGACAACATCCTCGCGGCTGTTGTAGGCCCAGGCTTCCAACCCACGCGCCCGGAACTTGGATGCTATCTTCCACCTCTTGGCCGCAGACCCACCCTGTCCCTGCCGCGATGCAGAGGACAGCAATGGTCGCCAGCGAGCCGGGTCTGAGTTTCACCTTAGTGCCACCTCATGGTTGACGCGAGTCGACGCCCCTTTGAGCCGTGAGCGAAACCCGCAAGGAGGCAGAGCGGCTGGGTGTTAGAACCTGCCGCCGATGCCGATGAGAGGAATGAAGGCGATGCCGGTTGACTGGCCGGTGATGATTTCACCGTCCCGGTCTTCGAACTGAATCAGGTTGTACGCATTCTGCCGGTTGTAGAGGTTGAGAATCTCGATGTACATGTACGGGTGCAGCGGCAGCGTGGGCAACTCGCGCATGAGCTTGAAGTCGAGCCGGTGATAGACCGGGATCCGGGCCGAGTTCTTTTCCCCTTCAATCACGAACGGCGAGTGCCCGTGGTTGACCTCAGCGGTCCCTGTCGGACAGCCCAGGTCCGCGCCGCCGACGCCATTCGGCGCCTGCGTGTATAGCAGCGGGGTGTACGGCGCGCCGGTGTTCAAGTGGAACGTCGCGGCCAGCGTCCATTCCGGGCCAAAGGTCTTCTGAACCTGGAAGTTGAACGAGTGTCTCCGGTCGTATTTGTCCCAGTAGAGCATCGTGTCCGTGCCCTGCTGTTTCCTGCACCAGGATAGCGCGTACGTCACCCATCCGCTCCAGCCGCCAACCGGCGACTGTTCGATCACGGCCTCGACGCCGCGCGAGAACCCTCGGCCGAGGTTACCCGCGTCGTAGAGCTCGCCCTGGTTATCGACCTTCCACGTCGGCAACTTTGAGTAATCCTTTACGTAGCCTTCGAGCGACAGCCGCGTCTGCCGCGCCAGCCGGAACTCGCCGGACACCGAGTAGTGGTCGGCCTGCTTCGCGTCAAGCGCGCCCAGTTCGAAGAGCCGGTAGTCGTCGTACTGCTCATCGAAGACGAACGACGCGCATGAGTTGCGCAGGAAACTGTACGAATGCTGGTAGAGTCGCCGGTACCCGGCCTTCAGGGTCGCTTTGTCTGAGAGAATCAGGCTGGCCACGGCCCGTGGCTCTACAACCTTGTCCAGGGACCAGCGCACGTCTTCGTACCTCACGCCCAGGTCGATGCCGAGCGGCTTGACCGGACTCAGGCTCAGCGCTACGAACGCCGCCCAGTCGTTGTCCGCCCGCTCCAGGACCGGCGGGGCCAGCAGATTGCCCTCGAATCCGACCCGGCCCAATTCGAACCCGCAGTCGAGATCCACCTCGTCGGACAATGTGCCCGTCGCGTTAAACCGCAAGCCGTACTCCTGCTGCCGGGTCGTGGCCGTGCCCCACCAGGCCGAGGGGGTCAGGTCGAAATCGTGGGTGCTCGAATAGAAAGTCATGTCCGTCTTGAGCCGACCCAGATCGGACTCGATGCTCGCGGCCAGCGACGTTCCGGATTCGTGCATCTCCTCCTCGATCCCGAGCAGGTCCGAGACGACGTGGTCTGAACCATTCACGACCGTCAGACGGAGCCGGTGCGGCCCGTACAACGGCAGCGCCGCCTGCGCCGTGATGTCCGAGTACGACGGCCGGTTGTTCGTGCCCGCGCCCATCGGCCCGAACAGCACGTAGTAGAACGTCCGGCGATACGATGCGAGGAAGTCGATGTCCCCGAGATTGCCGACGTATGCGCCTTTCATGTTCATCGGGTCATACGCCCAGAACCCCTCGCCGTGCTGAAGCTGCTTCGGCTGCATGAGGGCCACGCTCGACAGCGCCCCGCCGTACCGAGACGGAAACACACTCGGGTAGAAGGAAATCTTATCAACGATGTCCGGGTTGATGACCGAGGAAAAGCCAAGCAGGTGATAGGGCCAGAGCAGCTCGACGTCGCCGAACCAGACCGAGCTCTCATCGGTCTCGCCGCCCCGCACCGCGTACGTTCCGCTCCACTCCCCGCGCGCGCTCTGCCCGACCCCGGGCAGGAAACTCAGGGACCTCACCGGGTCCTGCACGAACCCGCCCGCGTTCCGCGACAACTGCTCCGAGCTTATCTCGCGGACGCTGACCTTCTGCTCCCCGCGCTCGCGCCGCGACTTCACGCTCACGCCCTGCATCGGAATCACCTTTGCCCTCAGCCTGAACGCCACGAGCGCCACGCCGTTGGCCGGCACGTTAACCGCGACGGTCTCAGGTTCAAACGCGATGTGGCTCGCCGCCAGCCGGCATGCTCCGGCGCGCACCGGCCCGAGCACGAATCCGCCGCTCTCGCCGGTCGAAGCCCCGACCCCGGAGCCGACGAGCACGACGTTCGCGCCAGGAACGACAACGCCCGAAGCGCTGTCCGCGACCGTGCCACGCACAAGCCCGGTCTGTCCGACCAGGGCGATTATTGTGAGGAGGTTACAGAACAAACACGGTGTTTACTCGATACCACCTATCCTAGCCAGCCACGACCCTGCGGTCAAGCGCGGCGAAGGATGGTTGACACCGCTACCCAACCCTGCGCCTGTCGTCTACTGCCTGGACTAGGACCTCAGCCCGGCTAGTCGAACCTTCACTCCGTACTCGACTGAATGGTCCGGCAGTTCGATACTCGCAAGCGTCGCTCGGTCGCACGCAGGTCTGCGTCCGCTGCCGGGTTCACTTTGGAGTCCTTGCGACACGTGTCACTAATCTGAGAGCGAGTAGTCCCGCAGTTCCCAGCGGTCGACCCAAGTCCCGGAATCGCTAAAGGACATCGGGAACCACATCAAGGACCACCAGTGCCGCTCCATCACCAGACGCACGATGCCCACGCCGGGAGCGTAATCCTCGGTCACCCATGACGTATCGCCGCCGCCACCGAAGAACGCATAGTCCTCGTGGACACGCAGGCAACTAAGCCGAAGGCAGTCGCTGAACGTATCGCCGCCGGCCACGACCGTCCCGATTGGCTGAGAGGCGAACTTGCTGCCCGAGTGCTGCCGGAAGAGCAGCAACGTCTGTGTGCAAGATCCATCAGGATCGTCAGACAGGATGCTGGACCACCACGTCCTGCCGTTGACCTCGACCGCGTTCAGCAGCCAGAGGACGGTGTCACGACACCTCAGATGCAGCAGGCTGTCGGGCTCGGCCAGGTGACCGAAGTCCCCGCTCACCAACAGACCATACGCGCCTTTGTTCCGAGAGACGACCTCGATGACCGCTGTGCCCTGCGTGCTTTCCGTCTTCACGTCGTAGACCCATTGGTTACCGACGGCCAAGGGCAGATGGACTGACCGAGTCTCACGCGGCACGTGACAGGCCGACGTCAGAAGCAGCGCGGCTACGCAGGCAAGACCGGCGCAAACCCGTGCCGACCTGATGCGACGGGCCAGACTACTCATGCGGACCAACTCCCCTCAACGTTGAATCACGACCTTGCGGACAGCTTGCGCCTGAGCTTGGGCTTGGGCCTCGCACACGAAGTACACGCCCGGACTCAAGCGACTCACGTCATTCGCACCGGCGTGAAGCTCCGCGACCTTCCGCCCCACCGCGTCCAGTAACTCGTAACTCGCAACTCGCAATCCGCAACTCGCCTCTAGGCGCAGCACGCCCCGCACAACCGTCGGCATCGAGTTCGAAGTCCGCACTTTGGCGTTCGGCGCTTCTTCCACTCCGGCGCCGTAGAACTCATAGATCTGCAGCCCGGCCTCGTAGTCCGCAACATAGGCATAGTCACCATTCATGGCCACGCCATAGGCATCGTTCGGCGTGCGATAGTACCCGACCTCAGTCGGATGCGCCGGGTCGGCAATTGAGATGACCAGCAACCCTGCCCAGTCATCCGCAACGTAGGCATGATTCCCGTTCACGGCCACGCCAACGGCGTAGCCCGGCGTATCGTAGTACCCGACTTCAACTGGATGCGCCGGGTCGGTGACTGAAAAGACCCGCAACCCGGAACCGAAGTCCGCCACGTAGGCATAGTCGCCCTGCACTGCAACGCCAACGGCGTAGCCCGGCATGATGCAGTATCCAACCTCAACCGGATGCGCCGGGTCGGCAATCGAGATGACACGCAGCCCGGCGTAATCTGCCACATAGGCATATTTCCCATTCACGCACACGCCCTGGGCCCAGCCCGGCGTGTCATAGCGCCCGACCTCAACCGGATGCGCCGGATCGGCAATCGAGATGACACGCAGCCCGGCATCCCCATCCGCTACGTAGGCATGGACCCCGGCAACGCCTACGCCATAGGCGTGGTCTGGCGTATCGCAGTATCCGACCTCGACCGGATGCGTCGGGTCGGCAATCGAGATGACACGCAGCCCCTCAGTGTCATCCGCGACATAGGCGTTGTCACCAATCACGGCCACGCCACGGGATAGGCCCGGCGTCTTGAAGTGCCCTACTTCAGCCGGATGCGCGGGATCAGCAATCGAGACAATCCGCAGCCCCGTCGTGTAGCATGCCACGTAGGCATAATCACCGATCACGGCCGCGTAATAAGCATAGATCGGCGTGTCGCAGTTGCCAACGGACCGGACGTTGAGCGAATCCGCCTGCGCGACGCCGACCAGCAGCAGGCTCAGGCAGACCGCAAACCCTGATGCTCTCATCGTTACCTCCTACTCCGTGATGACAACTCTGCGGACGCTCACCGCTGACCGCTTGCCGCTGACCGCTTCCCTGACAAAGTACACGCCGGGGGCGAGTCGGGACACATCATTCGCTCCGGGGTGAAGCTCCACGACCTTCCGCCCCGCCGCGTCCAGTAGGGCGGTTTTGGGGACAGTCCCCGTGCGGGGACAGTCCCCGTTCAGGAACAGCACGCCGCGGACGATGGTGGCTCCGCTATTCGTCATTCGTACTTCGGGTTCCGTCATGTCCGCAATGGCGGGACTCGGGTCCATCTTGCCCCAGATGCGGTAGCTGCTGTAACCCTTGCCGCCTACGGTGCCGGCCCAGCCCTGATACACAAGGAACATCTGGTTACCGGTGCCGAGTGCCAACCGCGGATAGAACTGATACTCCTCCTGTCTGACAACCGAACCGCCGTCGAAAACCACTCCTCCCGGTGTCACCCGCGCGCCGTAGATGTCCCAGTCGCTGCCGCTGCGGCGGTCTTGCCACACCGCGAGGAAATTCGTGCCGTCAAAGCTCACGGCTGCGTAGTCCTGGTCGCTCGCCGCCTGCGAGATGACAAAGCCCGTGGGATCGAGCACCGTGCCTTGTGGCGTCACCCGTGCACCGTAGATGTCCCAGTTGGTTTCGCTGCGACGGTCTTGCCATGCCACGAGGAAGTCTGTGCCGTCAGAGGCAAGGGCAGGAGAGCCTTGGTCGTATGCTGCCTCTGAGATGGCGATGCCTGCGGAGTCAAGCACGATGCCTTGCGGCGTCACCCGCGCACCGTAGATGTCGCCGTATTCGTCGCTGCGGTAGTCCTCCCACGCCACAACGAAGTTCGCGCCGGCAGCCCCTACGGCGGGAGATTCTTGGCCGTTTGCCGCGTGCGAGATGTGGAAACCTGCCGGGTCAAGCACAGTGCCTTGCGGTGTGACCCGCGCACCGTAGATGTCCAAGTCGGTGCCGTTGCTACCGTCTTGCCACACCACGAGGAAGTTCGCGCCGTCAAAGCCAACGGCAGGGCAGTCCTGGTAGCCTGCCGCTTGCGAGATGACGAAGCCCCCGGGTTCGAGCACCGTGCCTTGTGGCGTCACCCGCGCACCGTGGATGTTGCGGTCGGTGCCGTTGCGACCATCTCCCCACACCACGAGGAAGTTCGCGCCGTCAAAGCCTAGAGCAGGGCAGTGCTGGTCGTCTGCCGCTTGCGAGATGACAAAGCCCGCGGGATCGAGAACCGTGCCCTGTGGCGTCACCCGTGCACCGTAGATGTCCCAGTTGGTTTCGCTGCGACGGTCTTGCCATACCACGAGGAAGTCTGTGCCGTCAGAGGCAAGCGCAGGTGACCATTGCCAGTTTGCCGCGGTTGATATCGCGATACTTACAGAATCAAGCACCGTGCCCTGTGGCGACACCCGCTTACCGTAAACGTCCCAGTCGCCGCTGCGAGAATCCTGCCACAACACGAGGAAGTTCGCACCGTTAAAACCAACAACGGGGAATGTCTCGAAGTTCCCTAGGTACGTCCCGTGCGAGATATGGATGCCAGCGGTGTCGAGCACTGTGCCCTGTGGCGTCACGCGCGCACCATAGATGTCATCGCAGTTGACGTTGCGACCGTCTTCCCACGCCACGAGGAAGTTCGCGCCATCAAAGTCCAGACCAGTTAAGTACCGGCCGCCAGCAGCGTGGGAGATGACGATACCAGCGGGTTCAAGCACCGTACCTTGTCGCGTCACACGCGCACCGTAGATGTCCCAACTGCCGCTGCGTTTATCATCCCACGTTACGAGGAAGTTCACACCGTCAAAGGCAAGGGCAGGATCCCACTGGTAGTTTGTCGCCTGGGAGATGACGACGCCAGCGGTGTCGAGCACCGTGCCCTGTGGCGTCACCCGCGCACCGAAGACGTCGGCTGTGTCGGGATTGTTGCGGTAGTCTTCCCACACCACGAGGAAGTCCGTGCCGTCAAAACCTAGAGCAGGGTGGTGCTGGTTCCCTGCCGCATGCGAGACGACAAAGCCGGCGGAGTCGAGCACCATGCCTTGACGCGTCACCCGCGCACCGTAGATATCGTTGTCGCTACCGCTGCGACCGTCATGCCATACCACGAGGAAGTTCGCGCCGTCGAAGCCTACGGCAGGAGTATCCTCTCGGTCTCCCGCCAGCGAGATGGAGATGTCACCGGTGTCGAGCACCGTGCCCTGTGGTGTCACCCGTGCGCCGCAAATGCCCGCGGTGGCCCCGTGTCCGCAGGCCCAGACCACGAGGAAATTCGCGCCGTCAAAGCCGACGGCTGGAGACGACTGTTCGTACGCGGCTTGCGAGATTGTGATGCCCGCGGGGTCAAGAACCGTGCCTTCTGGCGCCACCCGCGCGCCATAGATGTGCCGCCCGCCGTTGCGTTCATCTTGCCACACTATGAGGAAGTTCGCGCCGTCAAAGGCGACCGCAGGTGCGCACTGGTCGCCCATCGCAGGTGCAGGAGTGACGCTCGTGTCAATCAGGAACTCGCCGTCGTCCAGTTCCGGCCACTCGACGCCCGACGGCGGACGGGCCACACTGCGCATCTGCCTGACGACCTCACGGGCATCGAAGCCGGGCTGCAAGGCAGAGGCAGCCGACAACCAACAACCGACAGCGAACAGCACAGACGCGAGTTTCATCTTGCCTCCTTATCGTATCACGATGGACGCGTCCCTAACCAGCCTGCTCTTCCGGTGCAGGCAGGCTTCATGGACCTCTGCACGGACGACGGCCGTCACCATTATCTCACCTTTATCCTAAGCCGGACTTCCGAATTGTCAACCAGCAGTCGGCTTCGGCGGGAGCTTGACCTTCCATTGGTTGAAGGTCTTGGCCACGATTGCCGCGGCTTCACGCGCAAGCGCCGGGTCGTGCATCTTCGGCGCAGTGGCATCAATCTCCGCCTGCCATTCCGGTGAGTCGGTGCCGTGCTCATCCGCAATCGGAATCAGCCGGTTAATCCATGCGTAGTAGTGCTGCTTGACGTAGTAGTAATCGAGCTTGAGTTAATCCAGCCGCAGGTCAACTGCCAACAGTGAGTCAGCGTCTTGCTGTATTCTACTCCGGGCGCAATCTCGTCCATCTCCAAGCGCGTCTCGGCTTTCTCGACCTTGGGCGCATGGCCCCGCTGCTTGATGATTTCCTCCTCTGTCGGCTTCCAATCCAGTCGGCCCGACTGCTCCAACTCAAAGTGGGCGTCAGTCGCCGCCTGCAGAAGCGCGGCCACGGTCTGGTCTGAGAACCCGTCTTCCTTTGCCAGACGCTCGACCCGGGCCAACGCGCCCTGCCTCCGCGCATCGTGCTTGTAGTACCGAGTCAGGATTCCGAAGAACCGACGCGCATGGCCGCAGGCGTACTTGCGCTCACTTCTCGGCACTTCGTTCTTCAGCCCGCGCATGGTCTCATACAGCTTCTGCTCGAACAACTCGTTCCAGTTCGCGTGAATGAACGACCAGATGACCCGAAAGACCCGCTGCTGGACGGTCTCGACCCGCGGTTTCTTCTTCTCGGGCTGTGCAGCGGCCTTCTTGTCCGGCTCTGCCGCTGCCTTCTCCTCCCGAGCCACAGCAGTCGCCTTCTCCCATCTCAGCATCGCCCGCTGCTCCCACTTCGGCAAGCTCTTGAGCAGCTCCGCGACCGCAGCATCACCCTTCTCGGTGAGCACGGGTGATTGCGACAGGTAGGCGTCGAGCAGGTCGGCCACATCCTTGACCTTTGCCCCGCACGCCCGCAGAAAGTCCACAAGCAGGTTGATGGACGGATGCTTCAGGTCTCCCCTCTCCAGCTTGGCCAGCAAGTTGAAAGACCCGGGCTGGTGCCGGTCCATGAGCAAAGCCAGGTCCCGCAGGGATAGGTTCCGTCGCTTGCGC
>JAPLUO010000094.1 GCA_026397595.1 Caldifarciminota bacterium | reverse complement strand
GATTGATGGCGCAACCAACGCAATCATCACCACCGTCTCCGTAGGCTCCGGCCCTCGTGCCCTCTGCTACAACCCTCAGAACAACAAGGTCTACTGCGCGAACGAGGGAAGCGACAGCGTAACCGTGATTGACGGCGCTTCTAACTCAGTCGTCGCCACGGTCGCCACCGGAGACGTGCCCTATGTCCTCTGCTACAACCCCCAGAGCAACAAGGTCTACTGCACGAACGCCGGCGTCAACGACAACGTGTCCGTGATTGACGGTGCCTCAAATCAGGTCGTGGCCACGGTCGCGGTGAGAGACCTACCGTACGCCCTCTGCTACAACCCGCAGAACAATAAGGTCTACTGCGCGAACTACTCCAGCGATAACGTGACCGTGATTGACGGCGCAACCAACGCAGTCATCACCACAGTCACCGTAGGCTCCGCCCCTCTCGCCCTCTGCTACAACCCGCAGAACAATAAGGTCTACTGCGCGAACTACCGCAGCGACAACGTGACCATCATCGACGGCGCAGCGAACGCAGTCATCACCACAGCCCCCGTAGACTCCGCCCCTCTCGCCCTCTGCTACAACCCTCAGAACAACAAGGTCTACTGCGCGAACTACCACAGCGACAACGTGACCGTCATCGACGGCGCGAGCAATCAGGTACTCCGGACCATCGGTGTGGGCGACGGGCCGCGCGATTTCACCTGGAACCCAACCCAGAACCGGGTTTATGTGGCGAACAACGGGAACTCGAGCATTTCGGTTCTGCGGGACTCGGGCGGCGGCGTTGAGGAAACGCCGAGCAGTGACGTACGTGCGAGGGACATCGCCACTATCGTCCGCGGGGTCCTGTTTCTACCACATGCGTCACCCGATACCCGCAACACGTCACTACTGAACATCACCGGCCGCAGGGTCGCCGAACTCGTGCCCGGCCCGAACGACTTGAGCGGGTTGAGCCCCGGCGTGTACTTCGTACGGTCCGAGCCGTTGGCCGCATACCGTCAGCCGTCGGCCATCACCAAGGTCGTAATTCAGAGATAGCATGCGGTTGCTCGTATCCCACAATTCCGCCATGGAGTCCGAGCCCTCGGCCGTGCGGGGATGGGATGAGTGCGCTGTCCACGAGACTCCCAGCATAGCTCGCAGGAAGGAGTGCCCGTGACCTTCTCACAGTCTCTAGCCTCAACTCTGGTCGGAACCGTGGCAGGGTTCGTATTCTCGATCTTGCTGTTCTACCTCTCGGAGAATTGGCGTCGGCGACACGCCAAGACTGTGCTCATGCGCAACCTACGAAAAGAACTGGAGTTCGACATAGAGCACGCAGCGAGTCTGCTGGATGTCCTTCAGGGCACGACCGCGAAGGTTGCCACAGGCGAGAAGGACTTGATGCCGTACTTCCAGTATGAGGTCTTCCAGAGCTTCTATCTGGGTCAAGTGTACCGCGAGGGCTACCTGTATGACGCCTTTGACATGAAGTCGGTGCGGAGTATCGATGAGATGTTCCGTTTCCTCCAAAATGCGGGGGCGAATGTCAATAAGTCCATCGAAGACTTCAAGTCCGGCACCCGAGAGGCAAACGAGGTCCGGCGGGACATTGAGTTCCACATAGCCAAGCTGAAAGAATACCGTGACCTGCTGCACTCTCTGCGAAACGCGCTCCCCCGATGACGAAGTGTCCCTCTGTGACGAACCGCACACGTGACACGCCCGACTAGGTTCTCCATGATGTCCGCGACGGAATCCGAACCATAGGGCCTGCCGCGCAGAGGAGAGTAGATGACCTCGAAACCTTTGTCCTTGAAACCCCACCAGGCAGCGGTCGCGTTCCTAGACATCCTGGGGTTCAGTAGCATGCGCCCAGAAGCTGCCTTTCGGGCGATGGAAGCAGTACGTGCCCTGCGTCCTCCCGACAACAATCCGGGGTGGAAACTAGGGTTCCACGCATTCGCGGACTCATTCATCCTTGACGTGCCGCTATGGAGCCAGAACCCGGTGAGCACTCTGCAAATCACCTGCATACAAGTGAATAGAATGCTCAAAGCCCTAGTGCGGGACCATGATTTGCTGGCTTCCGGCGGCATCTCCTACGGAGAAGTGTGGCAGGAGGGAGACCAGGAGATGATGCTCGGAACGGCCGTAGCCAAGGCTCATGCCGTCGAGAAGCGCTGGGCGTTCGTGCCGCGCGTCGTGGTTGACCCAGACGTCATTCCTGCCGCATGGTCGCGCTTGAACAACAAGGGGCGGGCTCTGCCCATCCTGTGCCTCAGCGACAACGTCCCATTCATAGATTATCTTCACCACCCCGGGCCGCCGATGGGAATCGGCAGTCCGGACGGGAATTGGGTCGAGTATGTCAGGCTCTTGGAAGGAAGCCGAAGAGTTCTGACTGGATTGGCCAAGACCGCCACCGCGCCCGAACGGCTGGCGAAGTGCGCCTGGGCAGTGTGGTATCACAATCGGTCGGTCAGAAAAGCCATGTGGGATTGCCGTCAGGAACGCGCCAAACTCGAAGGTCTGTTGACTGGAGAACGTGACACGACTGTCCTCGGGAGAGTTGACGCACTAAAGGAAGTGCAGCGGCAACCTTTGGAGAAACGTGACATGACTGACGCCCTGCCGGGCGGACGCGCAGATACCCCTCCGTTGACCATCCGATAGCAGCGGGTGTCGGTCTGAGGCACATGAAAGGAGATTGAGATGGAAACTGAGAGCTTGGAAGACCGTCTGAGAACACTGGAAGCGAAACTGGCACGCGCCGAACGCCACAACCGCCTCGCATTGGCGGGTCTGGTTGCGGCTATCATTGCCTGCGCCGCCATATGGGTCGTAATGGGAAGCGCCAGCCGAGCACGAGCCCAGAAACCGGGGGAAGCCAGAAAGGTCATTCGCGCTAACATGTTCATCTTGGAGGATGACAACGGCAAGACTCGCGCCGCGCTAAGCATGACCTCGGGCGGGCCGCGTCTGACCCTGATTGGCGAGAAGGGCAATAACCGCATGAGTCTTATTGTGGACAAGGGCGCGACTTCGCTGGGCCTGAGCGACGAGAACGGCATGACCCGCGCCCTGCTAACGGTGGATTCGGGCGGGTCGGGCCTGCAGTTGTGCGACGCGCAGGGTAACGAACGCGCCGGGCTGAGCTTTATGGACGGGCCGACGACGCTGATCCTGTACGACGAGAACGGCACGCCTCGCGTCGGGCTGGACGCAAGCGAGAATGGGCCATGGCTGGGACTGTTCGACAAGAGGGGCAAGACAGTCTGGATCGCGCCGTGATGGATTGCCGGAGCCCAACCCCGCCGCCTTGACATCCCGGCCCGATTCTCCATAATGTCATCGATGACGTACGAACTCTCGGCCTTGACGCGAAGGTGAATTCAGTATTATTCCCGGAATTTCTAAGGCTTGACCCCAATGTTTGACAGGCGGGCTGTTCAACGGTACGCTCACGGCATGGATAGCGTACAGAAGGATTGGGTTCGTTTCGCTCTCACCGCGGCAGCCGGCGCTCTGATCTTGGCAGCGTTCTCATGTATGAAGGCCAAGGCCAGAGTCACGCTGGTTGACAAGGAAACTGCCGCCTACTATGTAGGCTGCCAGAAGGTTGGGCCTGAGCGCTACTACGGTTTTAACCACTATTGGCTTGAGCACTGCAGCGGACGAGTCACGAACCAAAGCAACACAATCGCCTACAAAGTGTATGTCCGTGTTCGTTTCGGGCGGGGCGCAGTTGTCAGTCAACTGATTGACAAAGTGAACCTAGAACCAGGGGAAGTGGGCGCCTTCGCTGCCGACGGCGACTCCGTCTCGGTGTACTCCCCCGGCGGGTACAATGAGAGACCCGAAGCCCCGACCGTGACTGCAAGCGTTTCTGTGTCCTGGCAATAAGCCGGGTTTGACGCTCAGGCCGTGCGCTTGGCTGCTTCGTAATTCCGGGGACGCAGAGCTTGTCTGAAAACTACCTCGCTGCTCTCGTGCTCTACTTCATGTTGTGTCCGATGAACTGGTCGCCACCAACCAGTTGTGGCTTGCGGAGGCTCAACTTGAGTTTCTGGACAAGCTCCGCAATAGACAATTCCTGACGCGCGGGCGGCTCCCCGATGTTCAGCTCACGGCTGACGGCGGCGCGCAGGATACGCGCAGTGTCCAGTTCCCAGTGACCAGTGTCCAGTAGCTGAGAGATTCCTCCACTCCGCTTCGCTCCGGTCGGAATGACAGGCCCGGCCTTGGCGTTCTTGGCGAGCTTGGCGGTTCAATCCATTCCCGATTGCCCGACGGCTTGCTGCTTCCCGCCTGACCTTCCTCTCCCCTCGCCCACCTTGCCGGTCTTGGCGGCCTTGGCGTCCGCTTGGCGGTTCATCCCATTCCCGATTGGCGATTGGCGACTGGCGATCGGGCAACGTCCAAGCCGGGCATAGGCAAAGCCCCCGGCTTGTTGAGCCGGGGGCTTTCAGTTTGTGAACGACTACTTGGTCGCGGTGCCGAACTCTTTGACCTTGATGCCGATGGTGCCGACCAGTCCGAGAATCTCCGCCTGCTGGCTGAGCTCGCCTTCGGCGAGCTTCAGGTGCAGGGCGCTGGCCGGGAACTCGCCGAACGTGGCGTCAACCGGAATCCACGTCCCGAGATAGACCTCGTTCCATGCGTGGTAGTAGAACGCCCGGTTCATGTAGATGAGCCCGACCGCAGTCTTGGTCGGTATGCCCACTGACCGGGCCAGCGCCGCGAACAGTACCGCATGCTCGTTGCAGTCCCCCTTCATAGTCTTGAGCACGTCGAGCGCGCTCGGGAACGAAGCGGTCGCCTGCTTTTCCATCACCGTGAAGACCCACGAAACCAGCTTGCGGGTCGCGGCCACAGCGTCCTTCTCGTCTCCGATCGCCTCGTGCGCCTTGGCCTTGACTTCCGGGGCATCGCTCTGTATTGAGACCGAAGGCTTCAGATAGTCTGCCTCGCCGGCGACAGGCAACGCCAGCGGCCCGGCTGGAACGCCCGGTGTCTTGATTTCGACCACGAGCGGGCTTTGGGTCAGGACCTGCTGGCCCGGACCGGTCAGGTCGTACTCTTTAGGATCGACGCCGGTGATTTCAAGCTTAAGCCGGTTGACCTTTGCCCCGTCCGGAATCTCCGTGTCCACCGGCACGCGGAACATCGTCAGGACGTCGAACTTCCTGTCCTCGGGCTCGGCTTTGAGCACCTGTTCCGCCGTGGTCCGCTCCGACCTCATGCCCGGCGGCGACGCTTCGACGATGGACATACCCTTGTCGTCAATCCACGTCGTCATCTCAAACTTCGCCATCTTGGTCGTGAACTTGAGCGCGTCGTATTCCTGTCCACCCGCTTTGACCTTCTCGCGGCCGATGACCTTGACCTCGGCAGGCACCACGCCCATTATGGCCGCGTCGAATACCGGCACCTTGTACGTCGAGTCTTTGACCAGCTTCCGGACCACCACATACCTGCCCAGTGCCGCGGCCGGGTAACCCGGGCCGGCCAGCTTGATGGTCCGCTCCTGCTTGTCGCCCGGCGCGTCAAACACCAACTCGCCGCCGGCGACCCGTCCCTTGACCGCGAACGAACGGTCCTGCGACGAGAACGTGAACGTGAAATCCTGAAGCGCCAGGTCCGGCCCGGCATGAGCCACCGAGCGGGACTCGATTCGCTGCTCCTTGCCCGCCATCGCCACGGTCATCTTGATGTAGCTCTCGAACCGGTACCCGCCGGCGGACTGGTCGAAGCGGTAGAGCGAATAGCCGACCTTCTGCCCGTTAATCGTCGTTGACAGCCAGGCTTCGGCGCTGTCCGAACCGGGCTTACCGGCCTTCGCGCCGCCGCACCCGGCCGCAACCAGGACCGCAACTGCAAGAATAGTCACGTTTCTCATATTTTGAGCGTAATGCGGGCGGGGCCTGCTGTCAACCCGGCCGGAATCCCGTCTCAACCTTAACCTCTACCTCAACCTTTCCTCCAGGAGTCGGGTTCGCCTCCGGTCTCAACCTTAACCTCTACCTCAACCTCTCCTCTGGCTGGCCAGAGAAATCGAAAGCTCTGCATCTTAGCATATCACAGCTAGTTAGCTGACATCGGCTGCGGCTTTGTGGCCGGAGCCGATTTCCTGCTTGACTTGTACCATAATAATTGTATTATGGTGGGTACAGATGAATCTTGC
>JAPLUO010000104.1 GCA_026397595.1 Caldifarciminota bacterium | reverse complement strand
GTATTAGACTTATCCCGGCCGAAATCGGTTTCCCGGCCCGGCGCACCAACAGCGGGCCAGGCCACTTTCCGCGTACCCCACGGCAATGATGAAGAACCAACCGTGAACGGCAGCGGGGCTCGCCTTGGGGGATTAGGCATTTCCGCCATTGATTTGTCATTGGCAATTGGGAATTGAGACTTCCCGGTTCGAGCGGCAGCGCTCGAACCGGGCTACGGTTTCTGCTCGAACTCGAGGTGGAGCTTGAGGCGCGGGCCGGTGAACTCGGGAGGAAGGGGCGGGAGCCTGTCGAGAACCAGCAGAGCACGCTCGCACGACGCGTCGTAGGCCGCGTCCCCGGACTTCTTCTCGACCTTCACATCCTTGACCATCCCATCCCGCTCGATAACGAACATGACCGTAGCGGTCAGTATCTTCGTACCGCCCGCGTAGGGGTTCAGCCAGTTGTCGGAGATGCGGGACAGAATCACGTTTAGGTAGTACGAGTAGCCAAGCGCCTCGGCCCCTTCGATTCTCGCGCCCAGCCCCTGCCGCTTGACCACGTCCGAGCCCTTCTTCGGCTCGGCCTTTGTCTCGGTCTCGGTCTTGGCCTGCGACTTCGGCTTGGATTCCACCAACGTTGTGCCTTTGGTCTCGGTTGCGGGCAGTGGCGTGCCCGGGCTGACCACGGCCACGTTGAAGACAATCGGCTTCCTGGTATCGCGCGCGACGTGGCCCATTGTCACGAGTACGGCAATGCCAACGACGAGGACGTGGCCGGCAAAAGACAGGAGTAGTTCAGGGGTGCGCCAACTACTCTCTGTTCTTGTCTGCGTGCTCATGGGGTCCGACTCCAAATCCCCGATTTCTAATTCCTAATTCCTAGTCAAGCCCCAATGACCAAATGACCAATGCCACGCGGCGTTTGGGACTTGGTCATTTCCGCTTTCATTCGTCATTCGGACTTCGTCATTCGTCATTCAAGGCAAGGACAGCTTCGAAAGATCCGAAGCTCGCATATTGGGCAGTCTACTTTGGCAGTGCTACCAAACCTATATTCGTTATTCCCTGCTCCCGGATGTCGCCGAGCACCGACATTATTACGCCGTAGTCAACGCTCTTGTCCGCGCGCAGGTATGCGCGGTCGTAGTTACCGCGGCTCAATTGCTCCCCCAGCGCCTTGGCAAACCCCGAGACCGTGGTCGCCTTCTTGCCGACGAATATCTGACCGCCGGCCTGGATGCTGACCTCGATTCCTTCTTTGGTCTGGGGCTGGACCGAAGAGGTCCGGGGCAGTTCAAGGTCAACGCCCTGGTTCCGGCTGAATGCGGTTGAGACTCCGGCCATCAGGAAAATGACCATCAGCGTGAAACTCACGTCCGCCAGCGAGGTGATGTTCATCTCGGCGAGGTACGGCGGCTTGCGCCTCTTCACGGCTGGTTCCGCTCCTCAATCTGGGACCCGACAATTTCCCGGCGCATGATTCCGGTCAGCTCGGATGCGAACCGGTCCATCTCCGACTCAAGGTCGCGCGCCTTGCCGACGAAGTAGTTATAGAACAGGGCTGCCGGAATGGCGACCAGCAGGCCCATCACGGTCGTAGTCAAGGCGTCAGAGATACCCGGAGCGATAGTCTGAAGCGTCGGAATCTGGGTCCCGCGCAGGCTGAGGAACGTACTCAATACGCCTTGGACCGTGCCGAGAAGGCCCAGGAACGGACCGACCATCGTCGTAATCGAGAGAAAGGCAAGCGAGCTCTGCAGCTTGTCCGACTCCCGCGACGCCGCGCGTTCCACCGCCTCGGTGATGTTCGGAATCAACTGCTGCATCAGGTCGGCCCCGCCCTCGACCTTGCCAAAATCGCCGCGCAGGGCGTTCCATTCCTTGACCCCGGCCAGTAGCAGCCCGGACAACGGGGACCGCTTCAGTTCCTGCGCGACATTCTCGTAATCACCCAGCCGCGTGCGATACCCGAACACGTTCAGGAACTGCCGGGTCTGGCGCGCCGACCGACCGAGCACCCTCAATTTACGGATGATTATCGCCCAACTGACAATGGACATGAGCACAAGCGCGATAATGATGAATTGGGCAAAGATTCCGGCGTGGATGAACGGCCCGAAGAACCCACTGCTCGTGCCCGCGGCCGGAGTCATATCGCGGAGACGGATAACTCAGAATTCAGAATCCAGAATCCGGAATTCAGAATGGACTGAAACTCTGGACTCAGGACTCTGGATTCTGGACTCTGGATTCTGGACTCTGGATTCTGGACTCTGGATTCTGGACTCTGCACTATCCGGCTCCGGCTATTGTCCCAGCGTGGCAAGCCGGTCTTGCGCCAACTTGGCCTCGTTCGTACCCGGGTACTCCTTGACCACTTTGCGGAGCTGGTTCATCGCCTCCGGCTTCCGATTCTGGGCCACGTATACCAGTCCGAGCTTGTACTCGGCAGCCGCGACTTTGTTGCCCCTGGGGTACGCAATCATCACCTGCCGGAAGTTGACCTCCGCGCTGTAGAGCCGGTTGAGCGAGTAGAAACACTCGCCAATCCAATACTGAGCGTTGTCTGCATTGTCGGTCTGGGAGAAGGACCCAAGATACTGTCGAAACTCGCTGATTGCCACATCATACTTACCACGCGTGAAGTCGAGATATGCCGTGTTGTACAACTGGTCCTCGGCTACTCCGACCGTGTCCACCGGTCGCAGACCCGGATCCGGCCTCGGCGCTGAGTCGGCCGTCACCGGCGTGATGTCTCCGCGTCCGGTCCCGACCCGACGGCTGATCCGGTCGAACCGGTCGTCCATGTCCGCCAGTTGCGCGTCGACCTGGTCGAGGCGCGCCTGCACTCCCTCCATCTCGGTAAGGACGTCGGCGCGCAGCTTCGCCATCTCCTGTTCGTGGCTCTGCTGTGACTGCTCAACGCGCACGAGCCGCACGGCCATCGAATCGAGCACCTGTCCCCGGCGGACGAACTCCCGCTGGAACCCGCAGCCCGCGAACAAAACGGCGACCAGCAGGCCCGACGCTGCTGCCATGCCTAAGCTGGCTGAGCGCCTGAGCCTACTGGCCGCCATCAAACATCTGGTCTGGGTGTAACCCTTACTGGGCTGCCTTGAACTCGCAGCGCCGGTTCAACTCGAACTGACTCTCGTCCTGCGTTACCAGCTTCTCCTCGCCGAAGCTGACAGTCGAGAACATGTTCATGTTCGCGCCCAGCTTCACGAGGTAGGACTTGGCCGATTCGGCCCGGCGCATGCCGAGCGCCATGTTGTACTCGGACGTACCGATCGGGTCGCAATAGCCCTCGATGACCACCTGCGCGTTGGGCGCCTGCTTGAGCTGGTCATAGTTGCCCGAAAGGATCGTCGCGTCACCGGCCCTGATGTCCGACTTGTCGAAGTCGAAGTGAATCGTGGCCAGGTTCAACTGGACCTTGGGCATGACTTGCTTCTCGGTCATCGTGTCCGGCGGCGGAGGCGGCGGAATCGGCTCCTGCGGCGTTACGGACTTCTTGGGGCAGCCGACCATGGTCAGCACGAGCAATGCGCCCAAGAAGACGGTCAGGACCTTGGCTGTGGTCTTCATCTGCACTCCTCCTTGGTTTTCATCACCGACATTACCTGCAACATCGTCAAGACCCGGCCTTGTGTGCCAGCCGGCCTGACCTGCTGATGGCTTTTCCTGATGCAGTAATCTACCGTCACTCTAACCGCCTGTCAAGCATAGCCTTGCGCCCTAGAACCGATGTAGACATAACCACAGAGGCCACAGAGAACGCAGAGTGGGTGAAGCCAGGAGTCCGGGTCCGTACCCTCAGTTAGCTCTGTACTACAAGCGTGCAGGATCGTCGTTTTCG
>JAPLUO010000454.1 GCA_026397595.1 Caldifarciminota bacterium | reverse complement strand
GGCGAATCGTTTCCAGCAGACTCACGAACTCGGGCTCCAATTCACTTTCCAGCATGATTGCTCCTCTTTTTAGGTCCTCAATAGACTATCATCATCAGGAGCCCGAAATAATGCACCCCGGTCTCGCCCGCCGTGACCCGGTCCCGGAACATGCGACTTTTCGACGCCTCAATTTCCAACCCCTTGAATTACTGATACATACACGCAGAAAACGCCACCCCCCGGCCTCGACCCCCCGGTGATTGGGGGAATGGTTCCAACCCCGACTCTAAAGGCGATTCTATCCGAGACTCCAAGATAGAATCCAACCTGGACCGTAAGATAGAAACCGAGATAGAATCCAAGGTAGATTCCGACCGAGAATCCAAGATAGAATCTGGCCGAGACTCCAACCGAGACTCCAAGATAAAATCTGCCCTGGATTCTGACCGATACTCCAAGATAGAATCCAAGATAGATACCAACCGAGACTCCAAGATAGAATCTACCGGAGACTCTATCCCAGACTCCAAGATAGACTCTACCGGAAACTCTGTCCTAAACTCTGTGATGGAATCTGTCATAGCCAGTTTCGTGCTCTTCACATGCCCCCAGAAATCCGCGACCCAACGCGGCCCGCCGACCGTGTCCACTCTGCGCCCGAAACCTCGCCTCCGGCCGTACAGGCACTTGAGAAAAGGCTGCCCGCAGGAACGCGGGCAGCCTTGGGGTGGGAGGGTCAGGAGGTCATTCTGTCAGGACAAGTTTCTTGCTGATTCTCGTCGCACCATTGTCCAGCGTGTGGAAGTAGACACCGTTGACCAACCGCCGGATGCAATAAAGCGCGTCCGGTGATGTGAGAGGGGACGGTTGCAAAGTCGCCCCCACTCGATCCGCTGGCCCAAGCCAGAGCTAGTCCGTTAGAACGACTTTCCTGTTAATCCTCTTCTGGCCGCTCTCCAGCGTACAGAAATAAACGCCTGCAGCGACGTGACGCCCACGGCCGTCGCAGCCATTCCAGGTAGTCGTGTAGATGCCCGGCTTCACACTTCCCTGCCGCAGCAGGCGGACCATCTGACCAGCGGTGTTGTACACCTTCAGCGACACGTCACAGAGCTTGGGAACTTGCCACCGTATGGTTGTCCGTGCCACGAATGGATTCGGTTCGCATGTGCATGTCCAACGCAACAGCGGCTGAGATGCGCCGGCCACACCTTCCAGATGTCGGCCGAGATTCAGTTCAAACGAGGGGTCATAACACCAGAACCAGCCGGGTGTCATCTCAAAGCCGGTCAGCGCGTACACGTTGCCAGCAGCAAACGCGGCAGACATGCCGACGTCACCGACCCATGGCGGAGAGGGCCGCTGAGTCCAGGTGCCGCTTAATGCACTGTATTCCCACAGCACCGTCCCGGAATCGCTCGGGGCGAGTGCAAAGACGCGATTCCCGCACGGCTCAGCGGCGAGCGCCAGCCCGGGGCTGACCTCGAACGGCAGGTCCGGCAGTTCAGCCCATGTGTCAGCGCTGGTCGAGTAGGCATAGAACCTGAAACCTGCGTGAATTTCCCATCTAAGGCGGGGCTTGAAGCCGCGCATAGCTTGAGGCCCACGTCCGTTTTGCTCATAATCTTAGACTACCTTTTGGTTAGCCTAAGATTATGCGGAGAGGTGCCCCACAAAGTGTGAAGTTCGCCCTGAAAAGAACCCGAACTCCGAAGCTCTAACATGGGGAATTCACGCAGGTTTCAGGTAGAAGGTCGTCTGCGCCGCAGCCACGATTGGTAGCGACATCAGGTATATGGCGTCGGCACGGTCCCAATCGACTGCACAGGGCCAGTGCACCGACATCGGCACCTGATGCTTCTGCTCCCAAGCGCCACCGCCGAGTGAATCGAACCGGTAGAGCCAGAATTCCTGACCGTATGCAGGCTCAAGGTAGATACCGTCTGCGGTCGCGACTATCCATGCGGGGTCCGATGGATCGAGAGCGACCGGCAGGCTGTCAGTGACAAGCTGCCAAACCGTGTCTCTGGGCAGTATGGTGTAGACTGCTGAACTGGAACCGAAGCCGCACGGAATCCCAACGGCGTACAGCCTGCCGTCGCGCTGGCTCAGGTCAATGCAGCCCGAGTCGAACGGCGTCGGTGTCAGTTGCTCCCAGGTCTGGGTCTGCAGAGAACACATCGCCGCGCTGTGGTCCTCTTCGCTTGCTCCGTATACCCAGGCTGAGTCGGCGTCCAGCCGGCCTCCATAGAAAGCGGCCGGCGGCGTTCGAGGCTCCCATGGACCTTCGACCATGACTGCGCTGTGAACCGTGTCGTCCGCCGGGTTCTCGTCGCCGGAACACGTGGCGACTAGTTCCGCATTCCACAGCCCGGGGTCCAAGTATGTCGAATCGAAGGCAACCGTGTCCTGCTGCCAAGGCTGCAGGTCGATCACCTCATGGAGCGTGTCTGATCCGCACACGAATCTGGCGTCACAATGCATATACGCATTACCGGAATTCAGAACCACTCCAAGTGGTCGGACCAAGGTATCGCACCGGACCGTATCCGGCAGGCCTAGGATTTCCAGTGCAGCAACGTCCAAAGACGGCACCGGAACGTACTGAGCAAAGTTCTCGGTTGTGTCCCAAGGATAGCGCGATGAAGACGCGAACACCTTCCCCGCCCACGCGGAGACAGATGGATAGCGTATCTGGTACGGGTAGGGAAAAGCTGCGAGCTTATGCCAGCTATCTCCTTCGATGCTGTAGCTGAAGAAGCAGTCTGGGCTCCCGTCCGGAGTCCAGAAGGCGTACAGGCAGCCTTGCGTCGCGTCACAGGCGAGCGCGGCCCACGCCGGCGTCGTGCTCTCCAAAGACCGGAGAGCAACCCAAGTATCCTGGGAGATGTCGTACCTGTAGAGTTCGCCGCTCGAGCCGGTGAGAACGTATACATGGTCTCCGCCGTCATGTGCGCCCGACGTCCAGTCAACCAAGGACTCCGGCATCGGAGACAGGTCGTACCACGAGTCCTCGGAGATGACGTACTTCGACCAGTTCCCGGCCGGGTCCGGGTCCACCCCCAACCCGTAGAGGTCATCACCTGATGCGTACAGCCCGGGACCTGCATCCACGTCCACCGTCACTGTGTCCCAAGTGCCGGCAACCTCGTCAAAGCAGACGATGCCATCGTTCGAGTTGCTGAACGCCGGCCCAGAGCCCCGCCTGACGGCGGCCCGAACACCCGGCATATCGAATCCCCCGACCGCGTACACTTTGGTGCCACTCCGGCAGGCGGCAGAAGCACCCTCCTCAAGTGGCGATTCCGGGAGCTGATGCCACGTATCACCATCTGCTGCGTAGCGCGAAAAGAGCTTGGAGCCACCGCCACAGTTGAAGTGACCGATGGCGTATGCACCACCCGGTTCGTAATCCACCAGATTGACGCTTGTGTGTTGCAGATAGTCGGCGCGCGGTATCCAGCAGTTGCCGCCGGTGACTTCGCAGCTATCCGTCACGCTGTCATTCTCGGGCACTTCATCAGACAACACGCTCATACACACCTCGTGAAGCCCGAGCGGTAGGTAGGTTGCGACGAAGGCCACCGTCTCAGGTTCACTGGGTGGCAGCGAAACGAACTGCGAGTCTCTATAGACGCTACCGATCCGCATGTGGACCCACACGTCAAGAGATTCGTCGAAGAGATTCTCCACAAGCCCCGTTGGTACAACTTGGCTGTCTGACCTTATCTCACCAACCGGAGACAACACCTCCAAGGCAGCTATGTCCTGCGGAAGACGGACAATGACCGCGGTCGAGGACGAGTCATTGGCCGGTCTCTGGTCACCTTGGCAAAGCGTTGTGAGAGTCACCTGTTGGATTCCCATCGGAAGCTGAATCGAATCGAAATAAACCGTGTCCGATGCGCCCGGTTCGAGCTCGACATACTGCAGGAGCTGTCGGCTGGTGGTGAAGAACTCCACCGAGAAGCCCAACAGCCATGGTGACAGATTCTGCACGACACCGGTCGGGCGGAAGAAAGAGTCGCTGCGCACCGTGTCCGGTGGCGAGAGTATGGCCAGTGCGGCCACGTCAGTATCCGGCATCGGCACGTACACTGCAAACGCGGTGTCGGCTGCGCCGCTGTGCCCGTAGACATAACCATTTTGAGCGGCGAGCGCCGGTGCGTCAACCGGGCACGGATGCGCCTGGCGCGGCTGCCACGTGTCCTGAACAACGTCATATGACCAGAAGCTGCCCAGCGCGTTCGGACTAGCCCAGAACGCATACAGCCGCTGCCGCGCGGAATCGCACGTCAACGCGCTGGTGGTTGGAGCAGCCAGTTGCAGCGATGTAAGAGCAGTGTCCCACTGGTTTTGGGTGAGGCCATACTTGTACAACCGTCCCATTGACCCGGTGAGCAGGTAGATATGGTCCGCGCCGTCATAGGCAACCGAGGCGCGACTGCTTAGCGTCTCGGCGAGGACTTGCTGGGACGCCCAAAGTATTCCGCCGTTGGACCTCCAGAAGCAGATTCCGGGGCCCGATTGTGCACGAGCCAGCAGGTACACCGTGCCATTGCTGGAGACCGCGAGCCGGGAGTAATCTGTCACCTTCAAGGGGGGCAGTGGGCCTCCAAACGAGTGCCACACGAAGTTGGCTGTGTCGCAAGTGATGACGGCATACGGACCCGTCCCCGACAACTTGCCAAGAACATAGAGGTTCTGGCCGTGGCGACACGCAGATATCTGCGCGTTGTAGCCAGTCACCCCAATGCTGTCCCAATCAGAAGAAGTGATGCCGTACCGGTCGAACTCAGCGCTCTGCTTGTCAAAGGCATAGATTCGTTCCGGCCCGCCGGCCACGAGAAGCGGCGCTGATGCCAGGGAAGGAGCCAGGGGCCACCAGTAGTCGCCCGCCTTTGCCTCGACCTCGCCGAACATGTGGTCGTTCTCCGGCACTTCGTCGCCCGCAACGCTGACCCGCAACTCCGCTTCATACTCACCGACCGGCAGCCGGAGGGTATCGAATTCGACTTCGCTGTCGCTCAGGGCGGCCAACGTTACCAGCTCCGAGTCGGCGTACTGCGAGCCGATAGTCATGTAGGCCCAGATCGACATCGTGTCATCTAGTCGGTTCTCGATCACCCCGACCGGGTGAATCAGGCTCTCAGCCGGCACCCAGTCCCGAGGGACTACTATCTCGACTGCGGCCGCGTCGCGACGATAGCGAACAGTCAGATTCCTTCGCGCCGTGTCATTGAACGGATAGTTATCGCCGATCAACGTTGTTCGCAGCGTCTCCTGGTAGATGCCGGGCTGCAGAGATTCTGGTGCGAACTCGACGGTGTCCCAGGTCTGCGGTGGCACAATCACGGTCTGGACATCATGGTAAGCGCCCATTGACAGATGCGCGTCGATCTGCAGCGAATCATTCCATCCATTCTGAATCACGCCCTTTGGCACAAATGAGCTCTCTCGCGGCACGGTGTCGGGCACGACCACTGTGACCGCCGCGGCATCAAACAACGGTGCCGGCCGGTAGCGCCAGAAGCCCCCTCGTCCGTCCAGACAGTAGGCCTGAGTCGAACCGAAGCAAAGTGACACTTCAGTAGTTTCGCTACTAAGCCCGGCCCGAAGCATCCAGGCCCCACCATACTGATTGGAGCGCTCGCGGAAGCCCATTCCGTTCGTGATTCCGCCCAGAGAGCCGAAGTAGAACGTGAACAGCCGATCCAGCACCGGGTCGCAGCAAATAGCCGGGTCGTAACTCGGCAGTCTTGGTAGTAGTCCCGGGCCGCCCGGCGATGAGACCGGCCACCAGCCGCCGCCGGGCGCGTATCTCCAGAGGTTCAGCGAATCGGACAGCGCATACAGCCCGCCGCGGCCCCAGTCGGCCGCACCGCGGTAGTTGAACAGCACCGGTGTCTGCACGGAGTCCCAGACATCGGCCTCGATATGGTAGGAGTAGAGCCGGCTGCTCGTACCGTCGAGCAGGTAAAGCTTGGTCGTATCGTCGCCCACGAGCGCGGCACCCTGACCCAACGTGGCTGCGCACGGGCAGCCGGTGACAAAGACCCATGAGTCGCCGTCAGCCTCGTACCGGTAAAGGCTAGGCTCTTGGTCGAGTCTGGGACCACTCGGGCTCTGCGTTCCAACGGCACGGGCGGGCGAAAACGGTTGCGCAGCAGGGGCGGGTCCGCGCCTGGTCGTCGACAGGCCGGCGCCGGGCACGCCCAGCGCATAGATTTGGCCGTCCAGCGCGGTGATGCCGGACACCGGACCTCCGAACGGCGGACAGGCCAGCGACGTCCACGTCCTGGTCGCCATGTCAAACCGCTCTATCGCCAGCTCGTTCCGGGCCGCGGCGTAGACGTGCTGATCGCCATCCCAGCACAGCCGTGCGACGGACTCCTCCGGCGCGGGCTGCTCGACCCAGAAATCTCCAGCCTTGACGGTGATGCCCTTGGCAACAGTATCGTTGGCTGGATTATCATCGCCATCCAGGTCCACCTCATACTTGAGCCAACGCTGCCCGGAAACCAGAGTCCGGCTGTCGAACGAGGCCGTGGCCGAATCGTGGGCGTCGACGTTGACGGACACCGTCTGAATGATGTCATTGTCGACATACAGATTGACCGGCAGCAATAATGCCACGTTTCCGTTGTTTGCGACTCTGACGGCAAAATCAAGCGTATCTTCAACCGTGTACAGGCTTTCCGCCGGCTCGATGATGTAGGCGGCAGCCGCGTCAATCGACTCTCGCACGGCAACCGTGTAGCTGATCGTGTCGTTGTGACGGTTAGTATCCTTCTCGCAGTCGGTGTAGAAGACCGCCGAATAGTGACCGACGGCCAGCGTACACGGAGGGAACCACAGGGTATCAGTCTGCCCTGAATCGACGCTACAGGTCTCGGTCCGCGTGTAGTTCTCGCCGATGGTGAACGTGACGGGGAACTCAAGAGTCGAGTGATAGTAGTTGTGGACCACGCCTACGGGAGTGTCGACTACGGTGGTGTCGCTCAGTATCCAATCCGGCGGCGACAGGACCGCGTCTGCGGCCACGTCCCGTTCCTCACGCACGTGCACTGTCTGCACTATCGAATCGTTCGCCGGTATCTCATCCCCGGCCATAGAAACCTTGAACACCACCGTGTACGTCCCGGTGTCGAGTGCGACCGTGTCGAACACGATTGAATCGGTTGCATACGCGGCGAGGGTATCCAACACGGTATCCGCGTACACGCTTCCGATGCGCATCGTCGCAGTCAGAATGACCTGCTCTTCGAAGTTGTTGCGGGCTGTCCCCATGGGCGCCAGGGTATCCGGCGCCGTGAATACCGAAGGTCGGATGATAGAACAGACCTGCACGTCAGTGCACCACATCGGGTAGGAGAGTGACTCCGCCGGATCATACGAGACGTAACCACCATACACGTCGTTGTTGCCGTTGCCCGGCCAGCCCGGGCGGGTCTGGTTGTCTGGCCCCCACCAGTTGTGCTGTGCGTTCAGATAGGCGTCACCGTCGTAGTTGATCGCACCATAGTCATTCTGGAATATGTTCGAGTATTGGATTTTGGGCAGCGCCCCATGGGCGACGCCGAGGATGCGGTACCCCTCTCCTCCGCTGTCGATCTGGCAATAGTCGACCTCACAAGACCGCCCGCCGCTGAACTCGCCGATTATGCCGGCATCGTTGTTGTGGAACTTGCAGCCTTCAATGTGTGGCGTGGCTTTCTTTATACAAATGCCCGTGCCGTACTGGTTCGGTATGTCCCTCTCCGCATCGAGGAACTTACACCTGTATATCCAGGGCGACGCTTGGTTCTCGTGGCACCAGAGCATCGGGTAGTATTGGAATGAGTGGTACGTCGCCCGCTGCTTCTGCACGCCCTCTCTGAACACGCAATAGCGAAGCGAACACGCACCAGCGCACTTCGCCAGCTCCATCCCGTTCCATACACTATCTGCGCCCCTAAAGGTTATCGGGGCGCTCGCCTGGCCGAGGGCGACAATCGCGCCACCCTGGGTCAACGACCCAACCTGGATGCCGCAATCCCCTCTCAGCCGGATGGTTACACCAGGTTCGATGGTGAGCACTGGATTGCCACCGGTAGAGGACATGACAGTAAGGTCGTGTTCCATGATCAGGTAGAAAAATCCGGTTCCGCAGTTGCGCCATGTGCAGCTACTGGCTATAGCCCCATCGCCGGTACCGGCATACACCCGTATGGCGTTGAACTGGTTGTTGGCACCGTTGTTCTCGAATGTGCAGGTGGCGGACACGTCCGCGACGGCCGGGGCTCTCAAGGTAAATATCGGATAGTCAGCGCAGTACTCGAAATGACAATTATCGATGTCAATACGCTCGCGGGCGCTATCTGAATCCACTTGGATGGCACGACCACAGGCCCCTCGGAATTGACAACTGTCGAAGTCCACGAGGACCCCCGAGTTTGGAGTGCTCGAATAGACCACGTTGTAGCCGCCGTTCTCAAATGCGCAGTTGTTGAACTTCGCGCCGTTCGAGCCAGAATAGAAGTGGATGCCACCCCACCAGCCGCGCTTGGCAGGATTGAACCCTTCAGCCATCGTGCGATGTAGCATGAAGTAGACCGGCTTCTGGGCAGTGCCGAGGGCTTCAATCCGGTCATCAGTATGCACGTAGATGGTCCGGCTGACCACTGAATCGTGGAACATCACCCGCACACCCGGCTGTATCGTCAAAGTAGCGCTGTGGGAACCGCCATTGATGTTGAAGTCGTGCCCAGACAGCACGTACGGCTCGTGCAACGTGTCCCATGTGGCGCTGGCATACACACCGGACGAAAGCGTAGTCCCCTTAACGGTGTCGGGCAGGTACTTGACCTCCGTGAGTAAGGAATCCTGATTGCCTTGTCTGAACTCCACACTTACCCTGAACTGGTAGACATCGGGTATCGCCAGATGGCCCTGAGTATCCCGCCCGTCCCACCACACCGTGACCGTGTCTCCAGGGTACACAAGCGAGTCTTGCAGCAACACTCTCTCCGGGTCAGTCTTGATGGAGACTGTGACGTATCCCGGAAGCTCCGAGAGGTTGAACTTGCAGAAGCTCGAGTCTATCGTCGCGTCGAACATGCCGCTGCCCCTAAGGTCCTGAATCTCGGGTACGATTCGAAAATACTGTATCCCGGCATTGTCGCTCCACCACTCAGTAACCACCAACTCGTCCTTGTAGACGGACGCTTCGACCGGATGGTCGAAACCGGACCCATAGTAGTCATATGCGACCTCGGCCAGGTCCGGGGCGAAAACGACGAGCCTACCACCGGAATAGTCTACGGCATAGACATACCCCGACGCGTTTGCAGTTACGTCCACAAAATCCGCGCCCGGGACCACGAGCGCCGTTTGCCAGCTCAGTTGATTGTGTTCCGGGTCAAAGTGCAAATGGGCAACCCGGGAGTTTCCCCTGTCAGCAACGTAGATGTCGTAGTATCCGTTCTGGGGGTCGATGTTCTTGACTATCCAAACACCCTCGGGCTGACTGAACTGGTTGTCCCCTCCGCCGGGTTCCCCGACCTCCGCCAGAGTCGTGACACTCATGTTGGTCTTGCTCACGCCCAGGATAGTAAGCACTGACGTGCACGAATTCACCACCGCGACGTACGCGCCGGAGGAGACCCCATCCGGCGCTCTAGCGCAGCAGACATCGTCGATTCTGCCCACATTCGTGGAGTAGATATCATTGAGGTAGGAAAGCGTGTGTGCCGTGACGTCGAATCTGAACCTCTGAATCCTGAGAGAGTTTCTGGAGGCAACGTAGGCATATAGCTTCGTCGAACTCTGCTCGTACATGAACGTGTCAATAGACACGCCGCGAACGTAGAACAGGCTGTCGCCTTGAAACCCGACCTGTCCACATTCGCCCGGCGAGTCCATCCATCGTTCTTCGCCCGCCTCGTAGCACATACCGTACTTGAGTTGTTCCCGGCCTGGGTCCGTGACGACAAAGGCAATCGGCATGGAGTCACCCGTCGCGAGCCTTGGCAATGGCATCATGTCGACTCCGTGGCAATTCCCGAACGGGTCCTGACCCCAGTGTTCCTTGGCTTCCGACCTCGTGAGCCGCTGAATGGGGGGGGCAGTGAGACATGGAATCGGGACCAGCTTGGCTTGGAGAACTGAGAAGCAAGCGAGCCATGCGAAGAGGGTCGCGCGTCTCATTCGTTTCATGTAGACCTCCCTAGCGTATCCTGCCCGGAACTGAGTCAGACCGCTGTACCTCACAGTAGGTGTTTCCGGCAGAGTCCAGGCCAAACCACTCCATGGACCATGGTGGGCCATAGCCCCTGTTGGCGAATTCGATGAACTGCGTGCCGGTTGCACCCAGAGTCCGTGGCGAACGCACTGAGTTCTCATTCCTCGCGCCCAAAACGGGCTTCCCCACAGTGTCGAGGCCGAAGGAGCGCATCCCCTGCGGGTAGGGCAGATAGAAGAGGAAACCGCGCTTTGTCTCGACCAGAGAGGCTCGCCGGTGAAATACGCCGACACTCGAGACACCGGCCAAAGTGGAGTCTGTTCCGGATGCGGAATCGATCAGGGCCAGTTCAGGGAGCCTGAGCCGATATGAAGTCATCAATCCACTTGGGGCTGACTCCCATAGGGTGTGGTCAAAATCGCGCGTCTTGCCGGCATGAACTACCAAGAGCGTATCCCGCCCGAGTATTCGGATGGCGACCCTGATGTTGTCGTCATGCACCCAGGACACCAGGCGCGTCATGCCCGGAACCGGGAAGTCGAGGCGGACGGTATCCAGTATCGAGAGACGCCCGTCCCTCAAAGCGAGTCGCGCGTAACTGGCATGGTCTTGGAGGTCGTTGGTGAAGCAGTGCATCACGCCATCTGAACCGAATGCGACCTTGATCCAGCTACTACCTCCTGCTGAGGAATTCAGCAGGACAGAGCTAATGCGCCCCCTGCGGGACACGGATACGACCCGGGTACGGTGTTTGCCGTGTTCGCCAGTCGAGGTGACCACACCCGCAAACCCGGTGTCTCTTGGTCGAGGGTCTGGAAAGAAGTCGCTCATGAAAACGACGAACCCGCCATCCGGCGTCGCGCAGGCGAAGAAGGGAGATGGATTCTGCCCGGTCATCGCGTCTCCTGGCCCGCGCGGCGCAACGATGCGCATGGGTCGCACCATATCGCGCCCATTCTTGTCGAACAGCCTGCAGAAGATGCCAATGTCGGACCGTACCGAGCTGCCGAACCAACTGTCCGGGTACTTCTGCCACCAGCAGAGCCATACCGCCCCATCATCGCAGACGCTCCCGATAGGACACCTGATATCAACGGCTGCGGTGGTCATGGGCAGGCTTTTGTTGACTGCCTGTAGCAGGCTTGCCGCGGTTGCTGCTGCTGCGAACATCAGTGTCACAAAGACCAATCTCGAAGGCTTCATAGTCATATTCTCCTGGTCCTATTGGTATATCCAGCGATTCCCACGTATCTCACAACCATCCCGACCGAGCAGCTTGCGCGCGTTTATCTGCCAGTGCTGGCTCACCTCGTCAGGAGGGGGATTCTTGAATTGCGCGTAGTAGGTGTAGTCCCTGAATGCCCCGAACCCGGGTGACATGACGCTCGACCATTCTCCGTCCTGCGGATGAGTGAGTCCGAGCGCGTGACCGACCTCGTGGGCTATGGCTAGCGCGAGATAGGCCTCTTTCGTCATTCCGACGCCGCTGCCTATCTGGCCCCAGGTCAAGCGGGAGTCGAACGCTACTGGAAAGGCGAAGCAGCCCACTTCCTTCAATTGATCGTTCTGCCCATCGGGCGAGAGTCCCGTGCTTCCGTAATACATGCCCCTGTGCACGACATACGCGTACTCGGTCATGGCCATGTCCTTCGGATTGTCGTCCGTTCCGCCAACTATTAGATGCAGACACCCCTGTTGAAATGCATCCCCTCTACCTCCCCAGTTCCGGTGTTCCTTGAGGACACGCATGGCTGTTGTGTCCCCCATCCCTCTCGGGACATCTGAGAGTTCCAGCTTTTCGTCCAAGTCGTAGTACACGTTGATGCCGCCGGTCGTGTAGAAGATGTCCTGGACCTTTGTGAGTGCTGAGTCCAGCCTCTGCCGCGCCTCGCCGTCGTTAGCGCCGAGGTCGGGCCAGCAGTAGTCCACCTCCAGGACGACGTCCTTGCCGTCCGGTGACCCGAGATCTCCAGTGCCCCACAGGCCGTCTCCGAGGTAAGGCTGTGTCGTATACGGATACCATTCGTGCAGGCTGTCAGGGGCACCGGGCAAGACCGGGTCGTCGTCCATGTCAGCATCCGGTATGCGAATGACGGCGAACTTGGCGTCGGCAGACCCCGACGCGCTGGCGATAATCGTATCTTCCGTCTCGATCCCGCAGGATGACGGGAGCTTCACCGTACACTCGGACAAACCTCCGACTCCTTCCACGCTATCGTACCTGAGTTCTCTCGTGCTGGCCATAGACGACACGATGGTCTCGTTGCATCCTGGCTTAGGATGCCACTGGATTTCCACTCCGTCAAGACCCCAGTCCTTGGTTGTATCCTCTAAGCTCTTGGCCTGGACGCAAAGGGAGTAGCTACGTTGAAAACCGAGAGTCTCCGTCGAGTTCCCGTATCGCTGGTCGCCATAGTACGGCAGCAGCCTGAACCCGAAGTTTGACCGCACAACCAACGACCTAACGTTCGGTTCTGCCTCGATAGAGAACGGCGAATCTACCAACGTGGAGTTGTTGTGGCGGATTATGCATCCCGATATCTCGTAGCTGTCGGTCGGAATCTGGCTGTCCCAAGAGGCGTTCCAGTTTATTCCGTGGTGCTCCGCCTGGCTGTCCGAGCGTGGAACGAAGGTCTCTGACGAGCCGACTCCGCCGAAGACGAAGGTCCCGCTCGATCCGAACCCTTTCAATGTAAGCTGATTGTACCATGTGCAGCTACCCGACTGGACATATGACGGGTTCACGCGCAGGCTGCAGGAGAGAGCGTCTTCGCGGAAGGTACCGACCGTCAGGTGTCGAGCCACCCAGTAACGCTCCGTTGAACCGTTCCAAACGCTACACCCGGTGGACGCGCACCTCGGCCCGCTCATCAGAACCACCATGCACAGCCAAGCAAGGGCAACGCACGTGGCCGCCGGTCTCACTTGACACTTCTGTTGCCGTTCATCTCGCATTTGACGCATCCTTCACCTCCCGGTCATCCTCAATTAGACCCGAACAAACGCAGCCACAGAGCCAACTCGCGCGGTGCCGACCGGCCCTGACGTGCAATCTGAGGGTCCATCCGACGCGTCAGCTTCATCTTCTTACTCGCCGGGCTGGCCGGGCAACAGGAGGATGCCTGGACGCTCGGGCGCGCTGACGGGCAGCCGCCGACGGGTCGGTCGGCGGGGCTTGATGTCGGTCCAGCCTGAGTGCATTCAACAGATGTCCTCCTGATTTGCGACAGTTCTACTGCTGGATAGACGGCCTGTCAAGCTTTACTTTCGCGCCAGCGCCGATTAGCCGCACCAAGTCAGTCCTTGACGTCTCGGCAGTCTGGTGGCATAATGTTGCCGTCTGGCAGACGGCGGCAGTCTGAAGCCGACTCAAAGAAAGGAGTCAGCGATGCGCAGACTGGCGGTGATTCTTGTGATGTGCCTGCTCAAGCCGGCACAACCGCAGCAGTGGATTACGACGATTGACGACGGTGCCCGTGGCGCTGACGTGGTCAAAGCTCTCGCAGTAGATGATTCAGGCTACGTTTACGTCACGGGTGAAATGGAACGCGCCTCCAGCACGTCAGCCTCAACCGTGAAACTCAGTCCGGCGGGTGAAGTCCGGTGGCAATCGGAGTACAACCCTTACCCGGGTTTTGTACAGAAAGGATGCGCAGTTGCGGTCGACGGGCAAGGCAACGTCTACGTCGCCGTGGCCAGCAAAGACTCTTCCAGTGTGTGGTGCCTCGCCACGGTCAGATACCGGCCAGACGGCAGCGAAGCCTGGCGTGTCCGCTACTCTGACACAAGCCACTACCTTGACATCCCCGAGGATTTGGCTCTCTTCTCGAACGGCCGGTGCGTGGTGACCGGCTACTCAGGAAGCAATGGCGCCCAGTACGACTACGCTACAATCAGCTACGACTCCGCGGGCCAGCTCAAGTGGCTTAGCCGCTACGGTGGACCGGGTACCGGCCTCGACGAAGCTGTGGCCGTGGCCACGGACTCCCGCGGGTTTTCATACGTGACCGGCCATTCTTGGCAATCCGGGCGCGACTGCGCTGTCACCATCAAGTACGACTCTCTGGGCAACCCTGTGTGGGTGCACAAGCTGGCACTGCCTGACGCGAGTTTCGGAGGTAATGACATCACGGTGGACACAGCGGGTTATGTGTACGTCACCGGCTACTGCGCGCCGGTTGTCGCCTCGGTTATGACAATGAAACTCAGCCCGGCAGGCGACACCCTCTGGAAGCGAGTCTTCCAGCATGGCGGCGGAATGACGGTCCGCGTTGACGGTGCCGGTAACGTCTATGTAGCGGGCGCACAGAGCAACACTCCGGGTACGCCGGACATCTTGGCCCTCAAGTACGACCCAGCGGGCAATCTACTGTGGAGTTCGGTCTACAACGGGCCATCTAATGGAAGTGACTACCCTTATGGCATGGACATCGCTGCCGATGGGTCAATGTATATCGTCGGTCTGAGCGGGGACACGACATACGGAGATGAGTGCCTCATCATCAAGTATGACCCGGGTGGAGACACAGCGTGGACGGCCCGCTTGCGGGGTACAAGCATCTATGTGAACTTCCTGAATGCTGTCGAGGTAGACGACCGCGGAAACATCCTCGTCGGCGGCTCGCTGACCACAGGCAAGCTCGCGCAGCAGGACTACCTGATTGCCAAGTACCCGCCCACTGGCCCGGGAGTGGCCGAGAACAGCACGACACCGGGACGCCTTGTGCCGATACTGAGCGTCAGCCCAACCGTTGTGTCGCGGCTATGCAGGCTGACCGTGCGCGCGGACGAACATCAAACTGATCTGAGAATCGTAGACATCGCAGGCAGGACGGTGCGCGGGCTTCAGGTGCCTTCAGGTAGGACCGGCGACCGGGTTTCGGTCACGTGGGACACGCGGGATGAGCATGGCCGACTCGTGCCGAACGGGGTCTATTTCGTGCGAGTAGCGCAGGCTCAGGCCCAACCTCAAGCCGTCTGCAAGGTCATCGTGCAGCGTCAGTGAGCTGACAGCCGACAGCTACTGCCCCTCGCATAGCAATGAGAAACACAGCATCTACGTCCAAGGTAAGTCGTAAGCTCGTAGTAATTCCGGGGAGATTCCCGCCGTGCGAGCAGCGTCTCCCCTGCCATCAGCGCGAGATGAGAACGTACACCGTGAGCCGTTGACCGCAACCGTCAGCCTCGGCTGTCCAACTCCGCTGCATTGACATCCCAGCCCGAATTGGTACGCTTCGGCTGATGGCGAATCCCGAACCACCCCGGCAGAACTGCACCCAGCCCTGACCGGTATGAGATAATCAGGGTGTCAGCCGAATCACCGTCCGACCTCGCGCACGTCCGGGCCGTTCAATTCGACCTGTTCCACACTCTGGTATCGCTCGAGGTGTCGGAACCGCCCGGCCCAAGCGTGTCGGCGATACTCGGGGTTGACCGGGAAACGTGGTGGCGAGCCTGGACGGATAATTCGGGTGATTATGTGCTGGAGTATTTCCGGGGACACAGTGAGAGATTATTGACGCACGTTGGAGTCAACAACAAGCACCCCATTCCGGGAAGCTTCGGGACATCTTGACTCTTCCGCCCGCAGCCTTGACATCCCGGCCCGCAAGTCCTAGAATTCAGCAATGGTCGAGCCAACTCGAATAAAGAGAGGTAAGATGTTCACAAGAACCCGAACGGCAGCTCTGGTAGTCACACTCCTGGCCGCAACGTCCATCACCTGCGACCTGTTCAATCGCCACCCGACGTCGCGCTACGCAACTGCCGACATCGCTTGGGACGTGGCGGCACGCAACGACACGCTGGTGGTCGCGCAGAACGACTCCGGGATACTGTTCCTCGACATCTCCAATCCGAAGTCGCCGCAGCACCTTCAACGGCTCATCCTGTTCAAGAAGTGCGTATGCGTGGCATTCGGCGCGAGGACCGTCTACGCCGGCCTGAACAAGGGCCTGTATGGATTCAACCTGGAGGGAAGCGGCGGGGTATTCTCGCTGAGCCCGCTGGGCGAAAGCGCCGGGGTCACCGCGCTGCTGGAGGACTCGACCCGGCTCTACATGGCCTCGGCCGATGGCATCTCGGTCTTCGACGTCACCCACTCGTGGGTACCGGACGCAATCGGCTTCGTGCCGTTGGCCGGTCGCCCGACCGGGCTGGCCCGGCACGACTCGAGGCTCTTCGTTTCGCTGCGCGACTGGGGCGTGCGGGTCTTCAACGTATGCCCCGAGGAATCTCTCGGACTGGTCCTCGATACGACACAGCTCGGCAAGCACAACCGAGCCGAGGGCGTGACTGTATCGGCCGGCGGGTACTGCATCATCTCGCAGGGCGACTCGGGCGTAGTTGTGTACTACTCACCGACTCCCGACACGGTTGACCTCTGCGGAGGGGGAGGCGGCGGCAGCCTTTCCACCTACGCCACGGCCGCGACCGACGGGGTGCAGGAAGTTTCCATCTACGTGGCGGACTCATCTACGGTTACTATCGACAAGGTCATCAACAAGCCTGGAACCAGCTCTTTCTCGGTAGAGATGGACTTTGCGGACTTCACCGGGTTCACCCGTCGCATCTGCCGAGGCGGCAACGGCTACGTCTATACTGCCTCGGGCGAGGCCGGCGTGTATATCATCCGGGAGTAGCACGGACTGAAAGAGAGACGCGGGGAATGAGGGACAGTGGGGCTGTTGAAAAACCCCACTCTGGGGCTAGGTCGAGGCTTGGCGCGGAAACGACCGTCCGCAACTGGCGCAGTAGCGTTACTTGCACCAGCGTCATCCTGTCCGTCTCGCTGACGGAACGCAGTAAGACCCTTCTTCAACAACCCCACAGTCACCTAATAGGGACCGGCGAGGGACACTCCCCCAATTTCTGGCCGCAAGCGTGTCAAGATGCTGACCTAAGAGCGGGTCCCGATACAATGTCCAACCGGACCGACGCGCGGACGTCTCCCCTGCCATCAACGCAAGGCATGAGCCGTTGTCCGTCAGAGTTCGGGGGACACAATAAAAGATCATTGACGGGCGCGGGTGCGATGCGCAGGCCGGTCAGCGCGGAAATGAGTAAGGAGGGAAGTCGGGACACCCCCGATTTTCTTCGTATCAGGCGAGAATCCGGGTTCTGTAACCGGATTGGGCCACGGGAAATTGGCGATTGGCGGATGAGCCGGCGAGCTTTCCGGGGAGCTTTCGGGCGATGTTTCCACCGAGCCTTATGGAAAGCTGTTGCGAGTCGCTCCAGTCTTTCACTGTTTTCACTGGCCGGAACGTCATCAAGACTGAGGTGGCACGGTGTCTTCGTGAACATGGTCCGACTGCCTCGGACCTGCAACATGCTGCTACTCCCGCACGGCTGCGCGGCGCACGAAGACCTCGGCGAGTGAATCGGAGTACTCTCGACGCCAGTCGGCAGCCTCGCTGAGGACGACGGCGAGCGGACTGCCGCGCTCGAGCAGGAACGTCGAAAGGCCGTAGCGGTCGGCAACGTCACGCCAGCCGGCCTTGGGCTTGACGAGCTCGGAATGGGCTTCGGCAGCTTCCCGGCTGAATCCGCCTTTGGCGTCGAAGAAGAGCTTCCGGTCCGGCATCGCCCACAACAGATAGCTGCTCCATGTTTCGCGTACGAAGAGATTGTCCGGGCAATCGTGGTTCTCGACGTAGCGGACCGCGGCGGCAGGGTAGCCAGAGAAGTTGAATTCGAGGTCCAGCGGCAGGAGGCGAGAGGCGAGAGGGGAGAAGTGAGAACCGATGAGGAGGAGGGGGATCGCGATGACCCAGAACCAGCCGCCGGCGGCCTCGAATTTCACGTCGAACTTCCGAATCAGGCCGGACCGTCCGAACACGGGGGCGAGAGCCGGCAGCAGGGTCCGGCCGAGAGCAAACACTACGACTACTCCGAACAGCGGCATGTTGCGGTTGCTCACTCCGGCCGCAAGGGCAGCCAGCGCGACGAGCAGTATCACCGGCAGGGGTTGCCGCCGCAATGACAAGCCACAGGTGACCAGTGCGACGAGACAACCCCAGACCACCGTCTCCCAGCCGGAAACGCTGGTCCACTCGGACAGCCCCCGAAGCATGGACATTGACCTGGCAGTCTCCAGGGGCATCAGGTACATCCTCCATCCATACGGGTTGAGGATGATCGCGATTACGGTGGCGGCCAGGCACACGGCCAAAGTCCGGCGGTCCCGGGCCGTTCGGGCCAGGGGCAGGAACGCGAGAATCAGGAGCGGAGCGACCGCGAAACCCGGGTGCAGATTAGTCCACAGGGCCGTCATCGGGGGAATCAGCCAGATGAGGAGGGAGGCGCGAGGAGTGAGGAGTGAGGAGTGAGGAGGGAGGAGGGAGGAGTGAGGGAGGAGTGAGGAGTGAGGAGTGAGGAGGGAGGAGTGAGGAGGGAGGAGGGAGGAGCGGGATTGGACGAAACCGGAGAGGATGAAGACCTCCAGCGTGAGGAACGCGACGGTGAACATCACCGGCCGTCCGGACAGGTAAGCCGTGATCGTCGCGAAGGCAAGCCCGAGCACGCCGAAGTTCACCAGCAGGTTTGCGCTGTTCCGTTCCAGCAGTTTGTAGATGAGGTAGAAGATGAACCCGGCCACGACCGAGTTCAGGATTGCGATGCCCGCCCCGCCGAGCAACCGGTAGGCGCCGAACAGGACCGCCTGAGACAGCCAGGAGTAGTCGTACCCGAAGCCGGTGGTCGCTGAATAGTAGAAACGACTGATGTCGGGTACCGCGTGGTGGGCGAAAATCCACCGGCCGACCGCAAGGTGCCAGAGCGTATCGGGATTGTTGGGTTGTCCCAGCGTGGCAGCGAATACGGCAATCGCCGCACCGACCCCGGGGCTCGGAAGGAGTGCGCGGACCAGGAATCTACGCACCGGAAGGAGAGGTTGAGGTTGAGGTTAAGGTTAAGGCCAGGGGCGCCTTGGACTTGGTCTTGCTCTTAACCTTGACCTTAGCCTCGGCCTCAGCCTCAGGGTATCGGCAACGTGACTACCAGGTAGATACGATGGAGGTAGTTGACCAGGACGCCGGCAATCGCCCGGGAGGCGGCGATGGCCCCAAGCGCAATGGCGAGGGCGGCGACGACGTACTCGGTGTACGTGACTGCAGTCTCATCGCGGAGCAGCGTCCGCAAGTGATGAACGATGAGTGATGAGCGATGCGTGATGCGGGGGAGCCGGAACTCGATGGTCTCAACCTGTCGCAGTTCCCGGTCCGTAACTCGGAACTCGGAACTCGAAACTCGTGACTTCTGGTCCATGTCCGGTCAGCGGCGTCGTCGGGCCAGCATCCGCGACGCCCAGACGTACTGATGGGCGTTGATGTCGCTGTAGTCAGCCCGCATTTTCTCCAGCAGGATCACTGCCTCGGCCCGCTTGCCCTGTTTGAGCAGCACGAAGGCGTCACCCGAGTCACTGCTGAACTGGCGGGCCAGTTCGTTCTCGGCCGACGCAACAAGACGCTGCAGCTCATCGCGGGTTGTTCCTTCGGTGTGAGCTACCGTCTGCTTCCAGTAGTCGATCGCCAGACCGAAATTGCCGGGCAGGCGCCGGTCGTAGTAGTACTTGCCCATTCTCAGGTCCTGCGCGACATCGGCGGGCATCGAGCTGACGTCAAGCCCATCCCACAAGACCGGCACTGCCGGAATCGGCTCCGGATCCGCCGGGGACGGAGCGACACGTTTCGGAAGCATCTTCGCAGTCTGGCCCAGGAATTCCTTCCGCAGACCTGGCGTGAAGCCGATGACCGCGACGATCGCGAGGAGCGCAAGCAGGGCGATGCCGGCCAGCCTTCCGGTCTTGGCCGGACGCTTCCGCTGAGTCGCTTCCTCGACTGTCGGCGGCTCGCCGGAAGGGTACTCGACGCCGTGGAGGTCGGAATTTTCAATCATTACAGTGCACCTGCTGTGCCCGACGTCACGAACTGGAAGTACATCGGCCCAAGGATCATCATGAAGGTAGCCGGGAAAACGAAAACGAACAGGGGGAAGAGTATCTTCACAGGCAGTTCGTGCGCCGCTTTCTCAGCCCGCTCGAACCGGCGGAACAACATCTCGGCCGCTTCCGTCTTTAGCACCGGTCCCATGCTCGCGCCCGTCGACGTAGCCTGGACCACCGCATTGGTGAAGGTGGTCAGGTCAGGCAGGTCCAGCTTCCGGGCCATCTCCCGCAACGCCTCGGTGCGCGGCTTGCCCACGTTCATGCTTCGCAGATACGCCTGGAACCACCAAATAAGCGGACCCGACTCGAGCACCTCTGTCAGCTTCCGCACGGCTGAATCAAAGCCCATTCCGGCTTCCACCGAAAGAGCGAGCAGGTCCAGGAATCCGGGCAGCGCCCGCAAGCAGGCGTGCTCCTGTTTTTTCACCGCCCCCGATAGGAGGAGGTCCGGAAACACCATGCCAATGAAGACGATGGCAAGGACGATCAGCCAGCTCTGACCCAGGGCGGCCTGAATCAGGAGTGCAATCACAGCCATTACCAGCACGGCGATTTCCTTGATGGCAATGAACTCGTCGGCGGTCAGTTCGAACTTCAGTCCGGCCCGTTCAATTTGGTGCGCATACCGTTCTCTGATTCCGGGCAGCGGGATAAGCTTATTGTAGCCGGCGAGAAGCCGGATCAGCGGCCGGAAAGCCCTGAAAAGCTCGGGCACGTCATCTTCCGCACGCTTCGGCATCGCCGCCTTCAGCTTAGACCGCCGGTAGTACCAACGGCCAACGAGGAAAGCAACGACGGCAAAGAGGAGCAACGATATGGCAAGTAGCATAGGCCTCCTAAACGTCGATGGAGACGAGCCTTCGGATTACAAGCCAGCCCATTATTTCGAGAATGACGATGGCGACCAGGATGATCTGACCCGTTCCTGTGGTGAACATGGGGCGCATCAGCTCAGGGTCCAGCAGGAACAGGATGGCCGCCAGCCCCCACGGCATGAGGCTCATGATGATTCCCTGGAGCCGTCCCTGTGCGGTCAGGGTGTCAATCTTGGTCCGGACTCGGTTCCGCGATTTGATCGTCTCTGCGATTTTCATCAATACTTCGGACAGCACTCCGCCGGTTTCCTGCGAGATGCCGACGGCGTCTACGGTGATGCTCAAGTCATCCGTGCGGAGTCGATTCTTCATGTCATTGAGGGCCTCCATGAGCGGTTTCCCGACCCGGTTCTCCTGCAGGGCGTGGGCGAATTCCTGACGGATCGGCGGGCCCATTTCCCGGGTGATCTGCTCCATGGCCTGCAGCAGGCTCATCCCCGCCTTCATTGCGCCGGCCAGCATGGGGATGGCCTCAAGCAGTTGGGCGTCGAACTTCCGACGTCGCCGCTGCTCCGTGTTGTTCAGGTAGAGGCGGGGTACCATGAACCCGGCGGCCGCGCCCGCAGCGACCATCAGCGGCCTGAAATTCGACACCAGGGCCATCAGCAGCGCGCCGGCGGTCGCGCCGAGCAGCGTATACAGCCACAGCCGTTCCGGGGAGACGCCCAGGTAGAGCGCCACTACCTGCTCTTCGGTCCGCGCGAGAAATCGGCGGCGGTAGGTGGTAGCGACCTGCACCACGACGAGACCGGCGAGAACCAGGGCCCCGAAGACCGCGGCGTAGGCAATAACACTAAGCAGCAGCGAACACCTCCATGGCGACCTTGACTCCCCGGGCGCGCAACTGCTCGACGATCCTGGGGATCGTGCCGGTCGGCTGGTACCGGCCGATGATCCGACCCGCAGCGTCGATTCCCTGTTGCTTGAAGAGGAATATCTCCTGCGTCATGAAAACGGCGTTCTCCCCGATTCCGGAAACCTCCGTGATGCGGTTTATCTTGCGTGAACCGTCAGGCATGCGCCCGGTCTGGACCACGATGTTGATCGCTGATGCAATCTGTTCCCGGATTGCGCGCGACGGGAGATCCACGCCGGCCATCAGCACCAGGGTCTCCAGCCGGGCCAGCGCATCCCTTGGGGAATTGGCGTGAATCGTAGTCATGGAGCCGTCGTGGCCGGTATTCATCGCCTGCAGCATGTCCAGCGCCTCGCCGCCGCGACACTCCCCGACCACGATTCGGTCCGGCCGCATGCGCAGCGTGTTCCTGACCAGTTCGCGGATCGACACGGCGCCGGTGCCCTCGACGCTTGCGGCCCGGGCCTCAAGCGTGATAACGTGATGCTTGTTGAGATGTAGTTCGGCGGCGTCTTCGACGGTGATAATCCGCTGATTGTCGGGGATGAAGTTGGAGAGAACGTTCAGCAGCGTCGTCTTGCCGCTGCCGGACCCGCCCGAGACCAGGATGTTGGCCCGCGCCTTGACCATCATCTCGAGGAATCCGGCCATCTGCCGGCTCAGCGAACCCAGCCGGAGCAGGTCGTCCGTAGTCAGCCTGTTCTTGAAGAACTTCCGGATCGTCACCTTCGGACCGTTCAGGGCCAGCGGCGGGATTATCACGTGCACGCGCGAACCGTCGGGGAGCCGGGCGTCAACATAGGGCACGGCCTCATCAACGTGCCGGCCCAGCGGCTGGATTATCCGCTGAATCACGGCGCGGATCTGGTTTTCATTCAGGAACCGCCCGCTGGTCAGCTCCAGCCGGCCCTTCCGTTCAACGTATATCTGGTCGGGCCGGTTCACCATGACCTCGGTAACCGTATCGTCGGCCAGGTACTTCTCGAGCGGGCCCAGGCCGAGGAAATCATTGAGCAGCTCCGACAACAGCGACTGCCGCGTCCACCCGGGTGGAATCACGGTCGAGGGCTCCGCGAGTATGATCCTCAGGATTTCGGTTACCCGGTCCCGGAACTCGCCATCGCCGAGCCCTTCGAAACTCAGCTTCTGTTTGTTCACGCGTTTCAGGAGCTCGTCATGGGCGCGCTGCTTGAGTTCAAGCAACCCATCGTCGGCCGGCGGCGCTGTCTCCGGCAGCGCTTCGCGGTCGACGTCCCGGGTGCCCGCCGGTATCGACAGGTTCGGCATCGTCCCGGGAGTTCCGATGCCAGGCCGGCCGTCGTCGCGGCTCTCGGCCGATTGACCGGGGGCAGGTTCTTTCTCTTCCGGAGACGTCCGGCTGCGGCTGACGAAGCCGGTTGCCAGCAGCCGGTTGGTCTGATCGAACAACTCGGCGAGATTCTTGGACGCTTCGGGGTCGGCAAGCACCGGGGTCTGGGGACCGGGGACCGGGGACTGAGGACCGGAGACCGGGGACCGGAGACCGTCTTCGGTCTTCGGTCTTCCGTCTTCCGTCTTCTGTCTCCCGTCTTCGACCTTCAACGACATCGCATTACCTCTTCAGGTCCTTGGGATTGACCATCTTAAAGTAATCCTGCCCGATGCCGTCAAAGGATACGCGTGGGGTGACCAGGACGATTATCTCGCGTTTCCGGGTGGATGAGGAGGTCGCGAACAGTGGAACGAGGCAGCCGCCCCGGGTGTCGCGGGAAGTAACGGCGTCGTAGAGACCGGCGACGGCCAGCGTCTTGTCTTTGTCGACCGCGAGGTTGAGGTCGACGCTGCGTGAGGTCAGCGGATTCTCGCTGACGCCGTTCACCGTACCGACCGGTTCGCTCGACTCCAGGTGCAATTGCAGGAGCACGTCGTTCGCCCGCTCTTCCGGCGTCACTCGCAATGTGATGCCATACTGCTTGTACTCCACGCCCTGGGCTCCGGTTGCGCCGACCACCCGATATGGTATCTCGCCCCCGGAAGTGATAGAGGCTTCTTTCCGGTTCTGCGTGATGATCCTCGGGTTGGCGATGATCTTGGCCCGGCCGCCCTGGATCTGTGCACTAAGCGCGTTGAGAAGCTGGGTGGACAAAGCGACGTTCACGTCGAAGTCGCCGGTATTGATCTTCCCTGCAGTGATGTCGCCCAGCGGGATCGTGCCGGTCATCGTGGCCGAGGCGGTCGGCGGAGCGATGTTGAGGAGTCCAAGATCCGCGGCCGTGGTGGCCTCCACCTCGACGAGGGTGACGGCGATGTCGATTAGAGCTTCCTTGGCGGCGATGACAACCATGTTGACCACCCCGGGAAACATCTCCATTACCCGATTGAAACGCTCCAGGTCCTTGGAGGTTTCAATTCGTCCCTCGACGATAACCTGGCCGCCGCCCGTAGAGTAGGTCAGTCCGATATCTCCCATCAGTGACTTCAGTTTGGCGATCGTCTGCTCCGGGGGGATGGTGACGATCGTGACCGAGTACTGGGAGATTTCATTCCCGCTTTTCACGGTGACCGAGCCCCACCCGGCACCGTCGCCGATGATCTTGACCCTCCCGGCATCCAGTCGCACGATATGCAGCGGGCCGGTGAAAGTGATGTCGCTCCCGGGCGGGACCGGCACAATCCTCTGCTCCCCAACGCCGACCGTCACTTCTTCCTCGTACGCGTAGGCCGTGCCGACGACGGCGGTCGTCAGGAGAATGATCAACAAGGTCAGGCAACGCATGTTACCCCCATTTCGACTGTCAGTCACGGCGGATTGTCCCCGAGGGTCCGAGCGTGTCACGCAATCTCGCCGTTCTTGCTCTTCCCAGCACCTGGGACTGGGGTAGAACGTCACCAAGCCCGACCGGTTTGAGTTTCATGTCTTCCTGTGGCTCCTTCTTGCTGCGTAGGGATAGAGTCAGGTTGCAGGGCTGCGCGGCGAGGAGCAGCAGTTCCTCTTCCGGTGTCACGTTCAGCACCAGCGTCTGTCCGACCTTGCCGATGACCGTCACCGCGGGCAGCACCTCGAATGCCTGTCCGGAATACGTGCCCAGGATGTCAATTACATCCCCGGGTAATGCCGCACCGCCGAGCGCGCCCGAAAAGGTGATGGCGAATGCCCGGTCGCGGTTCTCGGGTCTTAAGTAGCGATCGTACCCGCCCTGGGACGCGAGGGGGATGGCATTCCAGTAGAGGGGTTGGCCCGGGTCCATGTCAACGCCCACGATCCTCCCTTCCACTGCGATGATGTCCTTGCCGTCCACGAAGTTGCCGCCGATTGCGCCATCGGGAAGCTCCTTCGGGACGATCATGCCGTGCTTGATGGTGTCACCGCCGGCAATCTGCCGGGTGGCCACCGCGACCATGATCGTCACCTTCTTCTTATCCCGGGAACGAAGATAGTAGCTCATCAGGGCTATCCCGACCAGGCCCAGGACAACGGCAAGTATCAGTGATCGCCATGCGTTCTTGGACAGCAGGCCGGTTTTTTCGGGTTCCACCATAGTTGCTTATTTCCTTTCGCTACGGTCAGGACTCCCTCCGGACATCATCGCGACCAGGCCGATGCGGGTCGTTACCGAGTCCTGTTTCCTCAACTGCACGACAACCGTCCGGTCCTCATTGCGCTTTGCGAAGGTCTCCAGCACGGAATGACCGGAGACCGGAGACCGGGGACCGGTCCGGCCCGTCTCCCGTCTTCCGTCTCCCGTCGTTATGCGCTGCCAGCCGAGCTTACTGAGGGTCCGTACGTAGAATGAGCGGACCGCTTCAACGCTGTCGGGAGTAAGGTAGAATCCGACAAAACAGGCAGTGCCACGTCCGACCTGCATCCGGCAGCTTGACTGCGGGTAGAGAGGGATATCCGGGGCAGGCGCTTCCGCATCTTTCGCCGCCGGAAGGAGTTCTCTCTTGAAGTGGTCGGATGAAGGCAATTGAAACAGCCCGCACCGGCCGGGCTGACCGGGAGTAGGCAAAGCCAGCGTAAGGGCATAATCGGTGCCAGACTTCTGCCGGAGTACGACGCCGCCCGCCTGGCCGGACCAGGCTTGCGTTTTCGGCGGGTCTTCTGCGGATGCTGTTGTGACCGAGTCAATGATAGCGGTAGCCGAGCCGACCGGGAACGACAACCGGCCACCGCCCCAGTCCGGCTGCGCTGCGGGGGAGACTGGAGACCGGGGACCGAGGAACGAGGGATGAGGAACGAGGAATGAGGAATGAGGAACGGCTCCCGTCCACGATGCCAGCCCGGGCGTGAGCTTGATGCCCACCTCCAGCCCCAGGATAACCAGTAGCACGGTCAGGATTACGCGCAGCACCACTTTCATCGACTCACCAGATTCCTACGCGACGGAATATCGTCTCCACGATGGCAATCTGCTGCGGGATTGACTCCACGACCATCGAAGGAATCTGGCTCGTGTCCACCTGGTAACGTCCGACTTTGTACGCGACGCGCAGGAAGGTCAACTGGACAACCGACTCGGGCACTGCCCAGGGGTTCGATGCCGCGGCCCAGTTGCGAGCGCCGTAGCCCATGGTCGCAGGAGAATAGTTGAACAATGACGGCCCCTGGCCCGGCAGCCGCCCCTGCGCCGTGCCGGTCACGCTGCCCGAGAAACCGCCGCTCGACAGGGCGAACACTCCGCCGAGCCAGATTGCCCCGGGGCTCGCGACCAGCGTGCGCCAATCCTGGCTCGCGAACTGCTGGGTGGGTTGGTTCGGTGCTTTTCCGAGCTTGGCGAGCGCGATGTCGCCGGCATCGAATGCCAGCAGTCGCGCGCCCATCTGCGCGGACTGAAGGTACGTACCCCACTGGACAAGGAACAGGCAGGCGAGAAGCACGCCGGCGAAAAGCGCGAGAACGAGCAGCCCCTCGAGTGCCGCAACGCCGCGGTCGTCAGAGACCCGACGCGCTGCACGCCAGACGCCGGACACACGAGGAGCGGGACGTCCGGCATTCAACGCCCGGCGTCGAGCATCGGGCGTCAGGTGTGAGTCTTGACGTTTCATCATCATCCTATTATGGCAACAGAACATACCGGCGCAAGCCCTCGAGGTCAAGGGTGCTAAGGCCAAGAGTGTCGTACGCCTCGTCATTGCAGATGTCCTGCACTCCGGCCGAGTCGAGCGGAGTGAGTCTGACGTCCCAGGCCGGAGTGAAGTAGTACTCATACGCGGTGGGAGCGCTCGCCGCCAGATAAGGTTCGGAGCGGGCAACGGTGAGCAGCGGATACGCTGCCGCGACCCTGGTTCGCGGGAAAAGCGATCCGCCCACGGCCGGGCTCAGGCCGCGGGGGGAGGTGCCGGCTCCCAGCCGCCAGACGTAAGCCACCGCGTGAAACTTGCGGTCGGGATTGACCCGGCGGGGTAGGACCTTCGGGCCCTGGTGGCCGTTGGTCGAATCGGCGCCGTGGTAGAAACCGGTGTAGAAGGCACCGGATTTGACAATGTCATATCCGCTGTCGATATAGGGATAAGCGCCATCCGCCGTATCGCCGGGGGGCAAAGGGCCCCATCCCGGTTCGGTGTTGCGCTGCCAATGCGACTGGTGCACCCAGACCGTGTCGCCGGGGTGGGGGATCGAATACGAGTGCTTGCCGTAGACACGCCATTTCGGCTGGCGTTTTTTTAGACTGTCAATATACCAAATCCCGACCCCTTGGCCGATCCAGGATTTTCCGACGGCGCTTTCTAACTGCGGGTCATTTACGATACGGTAGAAATGGTGCCTGGAGTAGATCTTGTGGAGAGAGTCAGGCTCATTGGGGAAGGTATCGTACCACTGATGCACGATCAGCTTGCCGATGAGGCCCTGTTTGAGCGTGATCCATCTGCTGCTGTCGCCATAGTAGGCCTTGATCTCAAAATTATGCGAGTCAACGAGGACTACTCCGTTGGCAGGGCCGATGTTGGAGTCGTTGGTCGGGATATGCTCCAACGAAGCTCCGAGTTGAAGCAGGTCAGAGTACATCAGGCTGTCGCCGCTGTGGTCGGTCACGAGCAGGGGTGTCGTATCATTGGTCCGGACAAGTACCATGCCGCCCGGATTTTGCGACGAGGCGTTCCCGCCGCTTGCGTTCCGGCGGGCCTGCTCAGACCCCAGCGTCTGCGCCAGCGCCGGGAAGACCACCGCGATGTCGTCCTGCAGGTCGGATAGCCACTGCCCGGTTTCGCCAAGCCTCTGAATCGAAATCGGATACTGGTCGTGAGAAGCAGTGACCGGGTTGGAGTTCCCGAATAGCGCGGAACTCATCGCTGCTCCCATTGCCTCTACCGACGGATCGAGGCTGTCGCTGTAAAGCGCTTGCGCCAGGGCCGAGCCCACGGTGAGTACGGTCATCCACGTGTACACGCTCTTGATGCCGATGTTCATGTTCGCACTCAGGTTGAACGTCCGGGCAAGCCAGATAGAGCCGGTGAATGCCCCGGCATCAGCCGCGGTCTGCGCGCGCATCTTCTGAGTCACCGCCTGGGTTCCGTTCGGTATCGCCAGCGTGAACACGAGCAGCGCGATAACCACGATGATGCCGAGCAGCAGGACCTGCCCGCCGGTGTCGTGGAGCAGCCGGATAGGGTTCAAGGATTCGAGGATTCGAGGGGGCCAGCGCCGGACACTGGAATCCTGGATTTCTTGAATCCCAGACCCCTTTCCTTGTCCTTCGTCCTTTGTCTCTTGTGTTTTCATGCCGCTAGCTTCCCCAGTAGTCAGTTACTGCGTGGCCGTGGAGCGGGACGTTCCATCGCCAAGCATCCTCAAGCATGTTGACGGCGGGTTCGATAACAACAGGAATCGGGGGCGGGAGTCCCCTGAGATAGCTGATGAACGCGTTGAGCCCCGAGTGCCCCCAGACGTCTCCAAACGGGAGGAACGAACAGCGGTAGATGTAGGTAATATCGACTATAATGTGCTTGCGGGTCTTGCCCGGTGCCGTGCCGGTGTCGCAGGTCGGCTCGCCGGTCCTCACGTAGGCACTGGCCAGGCGCGCGAGCCACACGGTAGTATCGCCCTGCTGGAAACCGGGGATGCCGCAAAGGGTCCGCACCGTCTGGTTCGGGTCCGGCATGCCGTACGCGCTCAGAATCGCCACGGCGTCCTGCGCGTTTCCCGGCGAGATGGAGGTCATCGCTAATGCGGCCGCCAGGTGCGTTTTCGCGGTTCACAGGAGCGAGGAACAAGGAGAGAAGAACGACGAACGAAGAACGTTTTCCATCCTCCATCTCCGGTCCTCCGTCTTCCGTCCTCGGTCGTGGAAATCACTGGAAAGCGAATCTCAGCGGACTCCACGCGTAACCCATGACCAGTGCCCATATAGTCCCGAGCTCGATGGCGAGCCCGAAAGGCAGCTTCTGGGTTTCTTCGCGGACGATGTTCTGTTTCGGGACCAGGCGCGAGACGCGGGAGCCCACGACATAGAAGAGGTTCTTAAACGTGCGCAGCGTCTTGCGGTTCCAGATCAGCAGGGCGACACCAATTACCACGCCCACGATTAATGAGTAGAACAGCGCCGAGACGATGAACGGATAGCCTTTCAGCGCCCCGACGGCAGCCATCAGCTTAACATCGCCGCCGCCCATCCAGCCGAGCACAAACAACACCAGCAGAGCTCCGAAGCCGACGAGGAGGCCGATGCCTGAAGCCTTCATCCCTGCCCAGCCACCAAACAGGCCGTTCACTCCGAGCCCCAGAACGATGCCGGGCAGCGTGGCCCAGTTGGGGATTTTCCTGTATCTCAGGTCCCAATAGACGCACAGCCCCAACAGAAGAAGCGTAAAAACATCGATGGCGACGGGCGGGAAACCTGTCATAGTCTGCATCTTCAGCGCCGACAGTCCTGATCCGGAAACGGAAGCCCTGCCGCCCGGAATGCCAAGGTCACCAGAGTGTACGTCAAGAACACTGAGCTAACCTTCTCGTGATCCTGGCATCCCGGAAGTCAGGTTCCGGATTCAGCGCCGGCTATTGCTCGATAGAGACGGACGCCTTCTTGACGCTTCGCTGCACGATGCCCTTGACCAGTCTGAAACCGATAATCGCGGCGATAACGACGAAAACCACGATTACGATGTACTCAAGCATCGTCTGACCGGACTCGTCGAGCAGGAGGGCCTTGCCGGCCCCAAGCGCTTTGCGTATCATGAATGATCCCCCTTTTGGTCGTATCATGTTGTGGTTCTGTGGCAGCCAACCTACTCAAGTCCTAGTGCACGTAAACCCACGAGAACCAGAACGTGGAGGTTTCCGCGGACAGACCCTGTCTTCGTGTCTGTATCTCCACCCTTACGTCTAAACGTGAAGGCGATACTTATGTTCGATCATAGCGGAATCTGGAGGAACGTCAAGGAATACATGACTGCATCAAGTGTCTGAGCCAAAGGCAGTTGCATGGCTGCGTCCGGCAAAGAAGTCGGGATCTCGCGAGAGGGGTGAGGTGCAATACCCGGAATGCAGGATAGAAGAGGCTATCGTGAGTGGCGATGCACAAACACCGCTCTTGTGCTCTCGGCATGTTGGCGTCCAGGCTCCGGAGTCAGCGATGACTACCGCTCGATAGAGGTTGACGCTCGCGTGATGTTGCGATGGATCATGGGTCCGACCATTCTGAAAGCGATAAACATGACGATAACGACGAAGACCACAATCACGACGTACTCAAGCATCGTCTGACCGGACTCACGAGCAGGAGGGTTTGGGCGGCCCCGAGTGCCTTGCGTGTCATCTGACTCCTTCCGGCCATATCATGCGCTACTTCTTTGCGGAAGCCATGCCACCCGGAATGCCAGGACCACGAGAGCGTGCGTCAGGTAATTCGGGTGACGCCATCGTGATCCCGGCATCCTGGTGGTTAGGTTCCAAATCCAGCGCCGGCTATTGCTCGATAGAAGCGGACGCCTTCTTGACGCTTCGTGTCACGATGCCCTTGACCAGCCGGAAACCGATAATCGCGGCGATAACGACGAAAACCACGATTACGATGTACTCCAACATCGTCTGACCGCTTTCATCAAGTAGGAGGGCCTTGGCGGCCCCGAGTGCTTTGCGTGTCATTAGACCCTTTCTGGTCGTGCCATGCTCTGCCTCTTTTTCTGGTTCTGCAGCAGCCGACCGCGTCAAGTTCCCGTGGATGTAACCCAGCAATGCAATGACTGCGCGGTTTCCGCAAACAGACCCAGGCTTCAGGTCAGTATCTTCGCCTCCCACGGCAGACCCGCAGGAAGCGGTACTCACATCGTCCATTGCAGTTGCCGTGCCACCATCATTTTCAAGGCGTTTCGTCCGTAACTAGTTAGTAATGTGGAGGTTGCGCTTCAGGAATCGACTTGGTGCGAATTCTCGCATTCTCCGCGACCGAGTCTGCGGACTCAAACCCAGTACGCTAACTTACGTTCTACCGGTGTGTTATGTCACTGCGACACAGATTCGTCCACTTGGCGATGCTGGGCGACTGCCGTAGCGATTCACTTCGATAACCGCCGGGAAACCGGCCACCAAGGTAGGGTTGCATGAAGAGAGGTTCGGACGGAAACGGTCTGCGTACGCTTGGGGTATCTGGCAGCTTCCGGGGGCAGACCCAAGCCTTGGGTCCGTATCTGCGCCCGCATCAGCCGGTCCGTCAGGACGACCCTCATTTGGCCTGAGATGGTCGCCGTTCAGTCCTCGCTCGAGAGGTGTTCGCTCGTAACTACCGGCGAGACGTATGACCCGGTAGTGTGCGGAAAACAGCACTTAGCGCGCTCCGGTACAGGCATGCAGGACTTCTGGGTCTACTTGGCCAAGCAAAGCAGGCGACATCACCGTCTTTCATCTGATGAGTTAACCGCATAGTCATGTCAGGGAATGCAGCCGAGCCAATGTCTCACGTCGTCCCACGACTGATTCCACAGATTTGAACCCGGTCTGCTAACTCGCATTCCGCCAGTGAGTTATGTCAGTGCGACATGAATCATACCGCCCGGCTGCCATCGCACGAATTGGCGCCGCGATTCTTGCAGTTGTGCATTCACGCCTGTTCTGACGGCTGGAGTCTGGCGCCGAGCAGGCATCTCCTGATTCCGTCCGCGGCAGCCTGCAATCGGTGGCGGGAGTCGTCCGATTGCCCGGGCGGTGGATCAGGATGCAGGCTGACCCTTGCGGCGCTCGGGCAGGGCCAGCCCCAGAATCAGCAGTACTGCGGCCAGGGCACTGACGGCGAAAGTCCAGCGTCGAACCGGGGTGAGCGGGGCGGTCACTCTCACCGTATGCGTGCCCTCGGGACAGCGCAGGTAGATGAAGTGGTCCTTGGTTTCCCGGAACTGAACCACGTTCTCGTCGACCGTCACCCTGAGCTCAGGGTAGTAACTTACCGCCAGGCGCAAGAAGCAGTCGCAGCTTGCTGTGAGCCGGACCGTCACATCCTGGTCCCGGATTGACGTCGCGGCGACGCTCAGCCCGGGGCGGCCCGGCAGGGAGTCGAACCGGTCGCGCGTGGTGACCGGGATGTAGGAGAGTTCGCTGAGCGTGTCGTTGACTGAGACCGAGTCCAGCAGTGCCTGCCAGTCGTCGGCGATACGCAAGGTTCTCTGTTGAACTACGCGTTCTGCGGGCACGGGCCGGATGCGATTGCTTGCCAGGACCATGCCGAACCCGGTCGCTCCGAACACAAGGTAGGGCCGTTCGCCGGGTACCACAAACCGGCTGTCCCAGCGAAAACCATCTTTCGTCAGAAGACTGGGACACGAGGAGTCTCCCGGCGGCGGGCATTGGAGTGACTTCGGGTACATCAGCACGTGGCTCACTCCCATCAGTGCCAAAGCCTTCCGAGTGCGGGTGGCAACGCCCCGGCTCGTCGTATCGCCCAGGTCGGCTGCCGCCGCGTTAATCCAAGGATAGCAGTAGAGCATAGACCGCGGGGCGAATTGGTGATAGAAGGGACCCAGGGGCGTAGGCAGGTTGCCGAACATGAAGCCCATCGCAGGGTAGGACTCGGTGCGCATGAAGTCGTCGACCTTGTCCCTGAGAACGGTCAGGTCGAGGATCTTGCTGTGGTCCTCTGCCGCAATAAGCGAGTAAACGCCCGGCCGCGCAGCTAGGAATCGCTGTTTCGGGTAGTTGTAGTCCAGAAGGTTCCATCCCGTGCAGTCCACCGCGATGACCTCGACCAGCACGATGAACGCCAGCAGTGAGAATCTGCGCAGGAGTCCCACTTGCGCCTTCCAAGCCGACCAGGCCGAGCCAATCAGGAGTGCGGCAAAGAACAGGAAGAAGACCAGGAAGCGCTCGGGCGGCAGGTTCAGGGCGAGCGCCGAACCGACCGCGCCGAGCGAGGGCAGGACGAATACGTACAACGATGAGATGACCAGGCAGAGCGTGACCGACAAGGCGTACCGGCGTCGGGTTCCAGAGCCAACCGTGACAATCGCCAACAGGAGCAGAGTCAGAACACTAAGTCCAAGATAGCCGCCGTAGCGGCCTTGCAGTCTGGGAAGGAAACCCAGAACTGCCCGCAGGTCCGGAGCCGCAACAGACAGTGAAGGCTGAAGGAAAGCGTGGCTCCGGTATTCGGCGAGGAGAGGAATGAGAAAGAAGGCACTCAACGCCAAAGCAGCGAGTGCGGAGAGGACGAGCTGGGCGACGGGCGCCCGCGTTCCGCGTTCCCGGGTTGATCGCGGGAAGCCGAGCAGAAGAACTAGGCAGAGAAAGACGACCGCTGCCGCGGCGTAGATGATATGGGAGAGCAGGCTGAGCACAACGACGAGGCCGAGCATCAGCGCGTCGCGGCGGTCGCGCCGAGCCATCAGCCGGTCGAGGAAGAAGAACATCAATGGCAGCCAAACGTAGATCATCGCCTGAGGATAATGGGCATACCCGCCCAGGAGATGTGCCCGCCAGGGCACAAAGACATAGACCAGCGAACCGAGCGCCGCTGCCTGGACATCGCGGACGCGTCGCCAAAGAAGAAGGAACATGGCGCAGACGGACAGCATCTGGAGCGAAACCAGGAGAATCCGCAGGGCAAGAAGGATGTCACCCCGGGTTGCCAGGGCCAGGACGCCGCCCGCGAAGTAGAACAGGGGGCTGTAGAAGCGGAGCGCCGGGTAGCCGGAATAGAACATGAAGGACCAGAACGGCGAGTGCCCATCTCGCAACGCCTCATAGACTATCTTCGTGCGCGAGAGATGCGGCCAGGCATCGACCGTCAAGGGGTGTCCCGGCGCCACAAAGACGTAACAGGAGATCGCCGTCCCGATAGCCAGCAGGACGAAGGGAATGACGTCCGCGATTCCTGCGGACAAGCCCGGCGTGCGCCGCGAGCCAGCGTACGGTCCGTCCGGTGCCATTTCGCATTATACGCATGAGTGCGGACGGCGTCAAGCGAGTAATCCCGGACGCACGCACTCCCTAGTCCCGACATTGAAATCTGAGTCGGGGTGAAAAGAAGAGGCTACTTCCTTTGTATCACCTGCGTCTAAACGGTATGCAACTACCTCACCCGTCAGGTGAAGAAGGGAGCAGCCAGATGTTTGGACCGGCTGTGACACAGGAACGACTTGATTTCCAGCTTGCGGCGACTCGCGACACCATCACCGGCCGAGCCGGCCTGGCTTTGTTTCAGGAAGCCGCGCTGGTGCTGGGCGTCAGGAAGAGCATCAAAGAGAACCTGCCGGCACCAGGCTCCGGCCACGGGTTCAAACCCCAGGAGTACGTGCTCCCCTTGGTCCTGACGCTCTGCGGTGGTGGCCTGTCTGCGTGCGGCCACGCACAGGCAGGCCGGACGATGGAAGACATCCGGGAGATCGAAATGGACGAGGGCCTGAAACAACTCTGCGGCTTCACCCG
>JAPLUO010000324.1 GCA_026397595.1 Caldifarciminota bacterium | reverse complement strand
GCCGACCTGACTAGAGCCTGCGGCGGCAGACAACTCTAACGAAAGCGAGACGGCTAACGCACGGCTTGACTGCCATACCTGCCTTTGTGGTAGACTCCTATATCGGTTCTTGGGCTGTCTCGCACTCAGCCCCGACTGGGTGTTTCGTTCGGGCTCGTGCCGCTAGCTGTGAGCCGTCACGTCCGCCAGTCTACAATCTAGAATCTGCAATCTGAAATGCCCATGGGCGGGCGGGATTGGGCACTGCGCCTTCGAGATTACCGTTTCAGCCGTCGCCCGTATATCCTCCACGCGTCGAAGCTGCTGCTTGCTCCGCGCACCAGCCCCGGAACAAGTGCGCGCGCAGCGCGGCGGAGCGCGGGCTGCCATGCGGCCGGAGAGACCAGCACCACGCCACGGCGTCGGCCGTGCGCCAGTCCGAGCAGACCGCGAACGAACGCTCTGGTGTCCTGCGGTCGCTCGAAGGCGTTCACGACAGCCCAGCGCCTGCCCGGACAGACATCGTACTCGACGTGCACGCGGGCGCCGGCAAGCAAGGACAGCCGAGGTCCGGCAGCGGGTCGTTCCCATATCCACAGCGGGAAGCGCTGGCGCATCACCAACCGCGCACCCGTATGCGGCCACGGGCCGGGAGCCGGTTCGAGCCGCGGTCGGACAAATCCGGGCTCGCTGTTCCATAGCATCGTGGTCGCGTGGGTGGTGAGATGGGTCATGCCGAGCCGGTCGCAGATGCGGAACACCGGCGCTTTGGACGCGACGTCCTTGGTGTCGAGCGCGACCCAGGTCCGGCCCGCCTGCCGGGCCAGTCCGAACAAGGCCCGCGTCAGCCGGGTGGCGATGCCCTGTCCCTTGAACCGGTCATCAACGCGCATTCCGTAGAGCCAGGCGTCGCGCGGATTGGGGAAAGCAACGGCACAGAACGCGACGACCCGGTTCGCCTCGCGCCAGACGGCGCACGCACCGCGAACCCGAGCCTCACCGTGCGCCCTGATGATTGCCTTCAGATACTCGAACTCCGGCTGACGTCGGGCAAAAGCGGCGACAGCCGGGAAGTCTGCCGGGCGGTACGCATCGAACATGCAGAGCGAAGGATATTGGGCTTTTCGCCCGAGTCAAGCCACTGACAGCCTGCGGCTCACGGCTTGCGCTGATGGCAGGGGACATGTCGCGCGTCGGCCCGGCTGGAAGCCCCGGCCTTTGGTCTACGGGCCTTCGCGCTCTGGCTTCGTGGGCACCAACCACGCTGGCGGCGCCTCGCCGGTCACGTGCTGCCAGAGCACGCCGATGCGCGTGCGGTTCAGGTATGCCGCGTAGAACAGTGCTGCCAGCACGACTACGAAGATGATGGTGTTGATTACACCGGACGTCCTCGACGGCGGCCGGGTTGTTTCCAGCCACTGCCGTTCGACTTCGCTGTGGAATTCTTCCTGGGTCTTGAACCGTTTTTTCTTCATCGTGGCTTGCTCCGGTACTGGTTTTCGGCGGTGATGAGTCCCGCGTTTCCGTCATCCGCCAGGGCTGATTCCGGCTCGGTCATGACTGGATTCTAGGACTGGCGGGCGGGGGCTGTCAAATTGGCCGAGCACGTCTGGAGGTGCCTGTTCTGTCACTGGGACGTACGCGCATCCGTCGACTGCGGGACGCCTGACCTGAAGAGTTTCAGAAGTACCCAGACGAACGCGATGAGTTCGACAATCTTGGTTGCATTCCACAGCAGGACGATAGTGCTCCCTGATGAGAAAGGGACAGCTAGTTGCAGGGCCGCAAACGAAAAGAGAGCCAACTCCGTTAGGGCAAATGTAACTGCAGCTGCCTTAGCCCTCCTCCAAAGTACTATCACGGCCATAACCACGAACGCCAGCCACGCAGTCCCCGTCGCGAGAACGACCGCGCCGGGCGCCAGGTAGTTCCCTGCGTCGTCTTGGGCGGAAGTCAAGAACTGCAGCAGGCGAACCACTATCCCGGCTATAGCGAGCACCTTATTACGCATGCGGGTACACCGGCTCTCTATAGGTGGGCACTTGCTCTACTCATGGCTGCGTCTATGCGGGATTCGCCTCAGGCATGCTGGATTCTATGACTCGCGGGCGGGCGTGTCAAATGGGCGGGCGGAATTGAGCGGGACGTCCCAAGACTTCGCGAAACAGGGTGGATGTCCCGGATTCTCCCTATTTCGGTCTTCACTATCACGACAGCCCCGCTTACTGGATTACAGTCATGGTCGGAGCGCCCGTGCTGTCGTCATGGAAGTACAAGACAGTCTTGCCTTCGATGATGACCCTAATGGGATAGTCGCCGAAGCAGGAAGTATCGGCAACGGAAGCAACAGCACCCCAAACCCAAAGGCCCGTCCCGGGCGGGTAGTAGTCGACGAACAGGCTGTCCTTCGAGTTCAGCCAGTAATCTGTCAAATTGTGCTCGTACATGTAGCTGCCCACGCTGAGCGTCATGAGAAGTCGATGTGAACTGTGGTTCGCCATGTACACTGGACAGGGCTTATCGCTATCACAGCTCACCAGACCAAGCGCAAAGAACGCCGTGCATACCAAGAGCTTCGCACACGTTTGTTTCGGTGGCATCATCCTATTCCCTTCCTGCGAACTTGATGGTGATACTCTACCTCTGGCTTGGCCCGAGTACGGTCACGGAATTTCCATTGGGAACGTAGAGGCGGCTGCCATCGGGCAACGCCGAAGGCCCACCAGCACGCCCGATCCCGAGATTCCTCAGAAGGAAGTTGTCGCTCCGGCGGTAGACGCGGATCTCGCTGCTTTCCATCCCGTATTTCGAGAACGTGTACAAGCAGCGGTTGCCCGGGAGCATCAGTAGATGCTGCGCACACAGACGGAGCGAGTCGAGCTT
>JAPLUO010000294.1 GCA_026397595.1 Caldifarciminota bacterium | reverse complement strand
GGCGGCTCCTCTCTTCACCTAACGGGTGACGTAGTTGCATACCGTTTAGACGCCGGTGATACAGGGGAAGCTGCATCTTCTTTTCACTGCAGCTCAAGCCCCAATGTCGGGACTAGGGAGCGAACGCAGTGAGTCGAAGGGTCTCTCAGGCGAGATGTCTCGACTTCGTCTCGACATGACACGGCCGGGGCACTATTCGACTGTGACGCTCTTGGCGAGGTTGCGCGGTTTGTCGACGTCGCAGCCGTGCAGGACCGCGACGTGGTAGGCAAGGAGCTGGAGCGGAATCGCCACCAGCATCGGCATCAGGTACTCGGGCGCGGCCGGGACCGAGAAGACCGTATCGGCCAGTTCTTCGAGCGCCTTGTCGCCCTCGGTGCCGACCGCGATAATCAGGGCTTTGCGCGCCTTGGACTCGGCCAGGTTCGAGAGCATCTTTTCGTGCACCGCGTCGCGCGGCGCGATGCCGATGACCGGCGTGTTCTCGGAAATCAAGGCAATCGGCCCGTGCTTCATTTCGCCGGCCGCGAGTCCGGTCGCATGGACGTAGGAGATTTCCTTGAGCTTAAGCGCGCCCTCGAGCGCCGACGGGTAGTTGATGCCACGGCCAAGGAAGAGGAAGTCGCGCGCTTCGGCGAGCCGTTCCGCGGTCGCTTTTACGCTCGCGTCGAGCGCGAGCGCCTGCCGCATCTGCACGGGCAGGTGGCGCAGGTGGTGGACGATGTCATCGAACTTTTCGTCGGGCATCGTCTTGCGCACCCGCGCGAAGTGGAGCGCGAGCGAAAGGAGCGTGAATATCTGGGCGGTGTAGGCCTTGGTCGAGGCGACCCCGATTTCCGGCCCGGCGTGGATGTACACCGACGAGTCGGCCTCGCGGTCAATCGAGGAGCGCTTGGTATTGAGCACCGCCAGCGAGTGGATGTCCCGCGCGCGGGCTTCGCGCAAAGCGGCGAGCGTGTCCGCGGTCTCGCCCGACTGGCTGATGGGAATCATCAGGGTCCGGCTGTCGTAGATGAACTCAGAGGTGCGGAGCTCGGAGCTGATTTCGACCGAAACCGGGATGCGGCAGAGCTTTTCGAAGTAGTACCGGCCAACCAGCCCCGCGTGGTAGGACGTGCCGCAGGCCTGGATGACGATCCGCTCGACCTTCTCCACTTCGTCCGGGTAAAGCAGGAACTCCGCGTCGAGCAGCACTCTTTGGTCCCGGAACCGGTGACTGATGCCCTCCGCGATGATCTGCGGCTGCTCGAAGATCTCCTTGCGCATGAAGTGCGGATACCCGCCCTTGGTGACCGCCTTGGCCTTGATGTCCATCGTGACGAACTGGCGCTTTATCGGTTGGCCGCCGGCGTCGGTCAGTTCCAGCGCGTCGCGCGTGATAACCGCAATCTCGCCATCGTGCATCGGGAGCATCTGCTGGGCGATGCCGACCAAAGCCAACGCATCCGACGCGACCACGAACTCGTGCTTGCCCTGGCCGATGATGAGCGGGCCGCCGAACTTCATCGCCACCATCCGGTCCGGTTCGTCGGCTGAGATCACCGCGATCGCGTAGGACCCCTGCAGTTCGGCCGCGGCCTTCCGCACCGCGGTGGCCAGGTCCTTCTTGTAGTGCGATTCAATCAGGTGGACGATGACCTCGGTGTCGGTGCTCGATACGAACTGGTGCCCTTCGGCAACCAGCCGCTCGCGCAGTTCGCGGTAGTTCTCGATGATGCCGTTGTGCACCAGTGCAATCCGGCGGCTGCAGTCGGTGAAAGGGTGGGAGTTCTCGTCCGTAACCTTGCCGTGCGTGGCCCAGCGCGTGTGCCCGATCCCGAGGTTACCCGATACCGGGTCGTTCGCGAGAATGTCCTTCAGCTTCTGCAGCCGGCCCGCGGTCTTCCTTATCGTCAGGCCGCCGTTGACCGCGGCAATCCCGCACGAGTCATAGCCCCGGTACTCGAGCCGCTCCAGCCCGACCAGGATGACGGTCGACAGGTCGCGCGGCCCGATGTAGCCGACTATGCCGCACATATCAGCAGATACCGGACAATGCAGAAGTCAGAGACCAGAAATCAGAATTCAGAGCGTCCGGCAGTTCTGCGTTCTGGTATCTGCATTCTGAATTCTGAGCTATCCGGGTCATTTCTTGTCCGTCTCTTTCCCGTTGGCCGCAAGCGCCTGCCGTGCCTTGTCGACGACTTCTTTCGCCTGCGCCTCGGTCTTGCCTTCGGCGATGATGCGGACAATCGGTTCGGTGTTCGAAGGCCGGACGTGGACCCAGGCATCTCCCATGCTGAACTTCAAGCCGTCCTGTCGGTCAACCTGGGCATCTTCAAACGTCTTGACCAGCTTATCAACCCGTTCGGCGAACTGCTCGCGGGTGAGGCTTACGGAGGTCTTAACCATCTGGTACTGGGGAAGGGTTGCGCGGATGGCCGAAAGTGGGCCCTTGCCGAGGCTCGCGAGCCCGATGACCGTCGCCGCGGCCACCAGCCCGTCGCGGGTGAAGTTCAGCTCCGGCAGAATAACGCCGCCGTTGCCTTCCCCGCCGAGGACTGCCTGCACCTTCTCCATCCGGTCTGCCACGTTCGCCTCGCCCACCGGGGTCCGCTCGACCGTCACGCCCAGTTCGGTGCAGACGTCGTCAACCGCGTGGGTCGTTGAAAGATTGACGACCACCGGCCCTTTGCGCTTCGGCAGCACGTACTTGCAGGCAAGGCAGATTGTCGCTTCTTCGCCCAGTGGGACGCCGGTTTCATCCACGCAACTGAACCGGTCTCCGTCCGGGTCGAAGGCTATCCCGAGGTCGAGCTTCCGGTCGCGCACCAGGTTGCAGAGGTCACCCAGGTTCTGGGCCTCGGGCTCGGGCTTGCGCGGAAAAGTCGCGCCCTGCTTCATCGGCTCGATGCTGCAGTAAAGCCTGACCGGCTCGGCCCCGAGCGCCTCGACGAGCTGACAGGCGGCAATCGAAGCCGCGCCGTTCACCGCGTCGACTCCGACCTTCAGCTTCCGCTCGATAATCGCGGGCCTGATGCTGCGGAATAGCTCGTTCGAGAGTATCGAATTGATGTGGGCGTAGATGGCGTTCGGGTTCTTCTTCACCGGGCGCAGGGCATCCCAGTCCGCGTACTTCGCGCCCTTGCCCTTGAGCAGCTTGCGGAACGCGGCGATCTCGTCCGGCGAGAGGAACTGGCCCTCGCGGCTCACGAACTTCATACCGTTCCACTGTTCTGGATTGTGGCTGGCGGTAAGCATCATTGCGCCGGCGAGCGTGCCGCGGCGCGTTACGTGGACGACCGTGGGCGTCGGGCAGATGCCGAGGTCTACGACCTCGCACCCGACCGCAGTGAGGCCCGCGATGGCGGCGGCCAGCATCATCTCGCCTGAGGCCCGGCAGTCGCGGCCGACCGCGACCGTGCCGTGTCCGACGAATGTGCCGAACGACGCCGCGTGACGGGTTACGGTTTCCGGAAAGAGGCTCTCACCGATGATCCCTCGGAGACCGGAAATACCAAAAATGGGAGATTGCACCGGCGCTGATTATAGCGTCGCGCCGCCCGCGGTCAATCCGGCAAGGAGCAGGGGTCCAGGGGTCAAGGATTCCAGGAGTCTAGTGCCGGAGTCCAACCGACGCTCTATTTCCCCGTTCCTCTTTCCCTTCCTGGCTACCTCAGCAGCACCAACTCCACGGCGTCGCGCTGTCCGCCCGCGCGGCAGAAATACACGCCGCCCGGTAGCATTCGGCCGTGTGCGTCACAGCCATCCCAGTAGAGGGAAGGGGGACCGGGGGTCGGGGATCGGGGGGAACCGAGGATTCGGACAAGACGGCCTTGTGCATCAAAGATGCGCAGTTCGACAGGCCGGCCCCCCGGCTCCACAGCAACGTGGAAACGTATCGCCCGGCGTGCGGGATTCGGTCCTGCACTAAACCGCGCGCTACCGCTGAGTTGTGAGACGTCCCCGACACTGGCTGGCGGCAACACCTCGACCGAGTCCTGTAGTCGGTCGTTCACCCGGAAGGTATCGCTGGCCAGTTGCGTCGAGCACGTGACGGCGTAGAACCCCGGCACATAGCTCACGAACCAGTCCGGGAAGACGACGGCACGCTTCGCGCCCACCGCATGGCCGCTCACGCCGACGACGGTGTCGTAGCCCGGGCCGATGACCATTCGCACGTTGTAGCTCTCGCTGCGGTTTCCGTAGTTGTACAAGGTACAGGCCGGCGTCACCACCGTTCCTGATTCAACCACTGCCGTTGGCGAGGCGATGCTCGTGACGCCGACGTCGTGGCGGCTGGTCGTATCGTTCCGCAGCTTCACCATCATGCTGTCGGCCGCCGTGTTGCCATACTCGTCGCGGGCGATGACCTTCACCCAGTAGTCACCGTCGGGCGAGAGCGTCGTATTCCAGCCGGCCAGCGAGTCGGAAGGTTCGATCAGCGAGTCGCCGTCCGTGTTGGTGAAGATGTAGAAATACTGCCGGGCTAGCGAGTCGTAGTTGCAGCGGGTGTTGCAGGTGGCGTCCTGTTTGTACACGACCCGCGACTGGTAGGGGCTGTAGCCGTCGATCGAGTCCGACATCTCCACCGCCCGCGTCAGCGGCACGACGTAGTTGCCGGACGTGTCCCGCACCGAGTAATCGATGCGGTAGACCGCGACCCTCCAGACCCGGTGGTTGATCTTGTCGTCTAGCCGGCAGATAAGATCGACCGTGCCGTGGACGCTGTCTTTGGTCTGGTAGGTGCTCGTGTTGTTGAGGCAGATGGCGAAGCGCTGCCCGGAGTAGGCGTTAAGGAAGGTCGGCACCGTCGAGTCGTTGTCGGGCGAGAGGTCGAGCAATGGGTTGTGGTAGAACGCACCGTAGTCCGACCAGATGACACCGGAGTTATGGTTCGCCGAGAAGTGGTCGTGGTGGAACCCGGCCACGGTCCAGGTGGCGATGAACCCGAGCGTGTCGCCGACCGTGACCGTGTCGCCCTCCTGCACCTGGATGGTCGTGTCGTCTATATGGTAGTACATGTATCCGGAACAGAACGCCGAGCCCGCAGAATCGGCGACCGTCACGCCGTTGTACATCGGGCTGCCGCCGAACCAGACCTTCTTCACATAGCCGGGCTTGATCGCCACGGCCGGCGACCGCGCCGGGACCATGATATCCTGACCGTTGTGGCAGTAAGGAGACGAGCTGTAGTTCTGGTAGTTACCCCAGGCGTTGCCGATGGGATGGACCGAATCCATCGGCAGGGACGGCCAGGGCAGCGCGAAGCCGGTTGCGAGCAGGGCGACGAAGATGAGAAGTCGCTTCATCTACTCCTCCTTGTATCGGTACTCACGCACCGCATCGGCAGTCCTCACCCCGAACGTGCTGCCGGGCTCGAACCGGACGGCCGGCACGGCGATGTTCCACTTCGTGTATGTCAGTTCCTGCTGCCAGGCCGGCGCGCCGGCCGAGTCGAATAGGACCACGAGCCCGCGCCGGTGACGGCCAGCCGTGCCCCGGCCGCCGTCGATGTCGAGGCCGGCGACCACAAAGTCGTTGCCGACGTCGAGCGAGATGAACTGCAGCCTCGCGTCAGCAGGACGGTACTCGAACTCCCGAGACGCGTCCCGGACCCGGAACACGTGAAGCGTGCGCCGCTCGCAGTACCCGAAGCGCTCTCCGTCCGGCGAGAATGCCATCCCGCGGACGAAGGGCGACGCAATCGGTATGCTGGCCGTCCGCACGCCAACTTCCAGGAGCAGTATTGCCTCATCGGTTGCCAGCGCGACGCGCCGTCCGTCAGCCGAAACCGCGAACCGATTGCAGCGACCGGCATTGTAGAGCTCTTTCCCCTCGGAAGTAAAGACCCGGAGCCCCCGCTTGCCGTCTTGCACGCAGTAGACGCTGCCGCCGGCCGAGAACCCGTGGCGGTCCCAGAAGCCGACATCGGCGGTGCCGCGCTCCCTGCCCTGCGCGTCGTAGAAGTGCAGCTTCGCCCGTCCCGACACCGGGCCGTCGAAGTCGACCCCGACCACGAGCCCGTTGTCCGAGATATCAAGAACCGTATGCCCGCCGGCGCTCCTGGCGTATACCGTCTTCCCGGTCGCGTCTAGTAGCTCGAACCGCGCGAACGGGACGAACTCGGTGTTGCCGGTCGCGTATTCTACCCTGGCGCCATAGTTGCCGGACGGCGAGAGGAACTGCCATACGTCAGCGCCAACCGGCCGCTCGCTGACCAGTGTCGGCGCGAGCGCCGAGAGCAGCGCGGGTAACAGCAGTAGAACCAACATTCTCATTCTCTCCTCCTTTGTCAGGCTGTAGCCGGAGCGGAGCGGAACTTGCGCTTCCAGCTCTTAAAGTGCCACTGGGCGAGGAATTCGCGGGCTGCCTTGCGACCATTCTGGTATAGCGCCTCGGTTTCCTTAGGCGTGATGTCGAAATAGGTCGTCTTGATTTCCTTGTCCTTGCCGGCCGTCTTGATTACGGTCGGGATGCCGATGGTCCGGGCGTAGTCGCCCTTGGACACCGAAATGTGGTAGCTGTCGTGTGCGCCCATCATCGTACCGAGCATGGCGGAGAGAAAGTCAACCACGTTGTTGACGGGAATCGGCGAGCCCTTCTTCAGTTCCTGCTCGGCCGGCTCCACCAGCTTGAACCCGAACGTCGGCCATGTGCAGTTCTTGCGGTCGTCCAGCAGCCATATCGGGTAGTTACTCAGCATCCCGCCGTCAACGATGACGTGAGCACGGCCCTTCACATCGACCAGCTTCACCGGCTCGAAGAAGATGGGGATGCTCATGCTCATCCGAACCGCCCTCGCTATCGGGAACTCGTCCGGGTCCAGGCCGAACGACTTCAGGTCCCGCGGCAGGACGAGCAGCTTCCGGTCGGAAATGTCGGACGCGATGACCTGCAGTTTGTGCTTGTACTCCTCGCGCGGGTCGTCGGTCAGGATGTCGCCGAACTTCGTCTTCCCGGTCTCCGCGAGCAGGTCGCCGAACCACTTCTCGAAGAACCTGCCCTCATAGATGCCGTACTCGGCCACGATGCTTGCGAGCATCCCGGGAATCCCGAGTCGGTCGAGAGTACCTTTGTCCTGGAACTTGTGGTAGTCCATCGTCCCGACTATCTTCTTGAGCTGCTTCGCCCGGTACCCGACCGCGAGCAGCCCGGCGACTATCGCCCCGGCCGAAGTGCCGGCCAGGTTCTCGAAGTCGTATCCGGCTTCCTCGATAGCGGCGACAGCGCCAACCAGACCTATCCCTTTGACGCCGCCACCTTCAAACACGGCATCGACCTTCTTCTTTACCACCGTTCCTCCTTCTTCATCATTCGTCCCTGGACTCGCCAAGCCATACGTCGAACCCGTGCTTCCGGCCGATTCGGCCAATCTCCTCTACCTTGTCCGGGCTGATGTTGTCGCCCAGCGAGAAGTTCTCCAGCCTGCCCTCAAGCGCCAGGGCCATGGTCTCGGCCATGCAGGCATATACTACGCCCCGGGACAGCCCGATGTCAACGCTGAACTCCGGCCTGCCCGGCAGCCTAACCCGGCCGACGTCAACCACCTTCACGTCATTGCGCTGGTTCTCGGCCTTCGAGATATTCTTAGGCACAGAAACGTCCGCCACAACGCTCCCTGGTCGCAGTTCATCCACCGCGAATAGAGCGTCCGGGGCGCTGGTCGTGGTGATGACAAAACTGGCCGCGGCGACCGCCTTGTGCACGTCCATCTCAATGCACACTTCGGTCGAGCAGGATTGCGCAAGTTCACCGCGCAGTCTCTCCAGTCTGTCCTTGTGTCGGGCGGTGATGACGACCTTCCGAACCGACGGTGCAAGCACCTTGGTGCAGAGCGAACCGATTGAACCGGACGCGCCGATGACCGCCAGGGTGGAACCGCCCGGGTCAACGTCGCGCCGTGCCGCGAGGTGCCGAATCGCCTCGACCGCAGACCAGGCAGTCATCGCGCTGCCGCTCGTTACCGCGATACTCAGTCGCGATGCTACCGTGCGGCCTTTGTCGCCGACAATTGACGTGTACGCGCCGAGGCCCAGAATCCTCGCCCCAAGTCGCTCGGCAATCCGGCCCGCGCCTACTATCCGCTCCAACACCGACTCAATCTCCAGTTCCAGCATCTGCTTCGGCAGCAGCGGGCAGACCACGAAGAAGCCCTGGACCTCGTGTCCGAGCACTGAACTCACCTTCCGCACCCGCGAGATGAGATACGGCTTCTGGAACTTGATAAGGGAAACAACTATGCCGTCCGGCACAAAGCGCATCGCCGGAATCGCCTTGCGCACATACCTGAGAGACGGCGGGTGCACGACAAAACCGAATGGTACCGGTGTGCCTGCCGTCATCATTACTTGGTGCTCCCCAGTGAGCGGATGAGATCAAGGTCGAGTTGCCCCTTCGCTCCCCAGCCCTTCACGCCGTCGGGAATCTGGGGCCGGAACTGCGCGTACAGGGCGAACGCCCGGGCAGCCAGCACGTCGGGCTTCATCGACCGGGCCAGTTCTTCCATCGCCGCGCGTACCGCCGCCAGACGCTCCCCGAACTTGGACTCAAGGTATGCTTGTATACTCTCGGGTGACATGAGCTTGTCCTTGTTCACCGCTCGCACTCCTTCCGGAGTCCTGACAACTGGAATCTCGCGTCCCATCAACTCCACCGCATCCCTTTGCCCCAGTTTTCTCTCTTCGCTCTTCACTCTTCTCGCTTGCGTCCTGATGTATATCCCGAGATGCTGTCCTTTGCTCTGCGCGTTCAGACCGGTTACCGCCTTGCCCAGCGACAGCGCCTCATCGCGGCTGAACCCCAGCCGCTCGGCAACGACCGATGCCCACAAAGCCAGCACCGGCGCCCGGTTGATCAGAATCGTCTCTCCTGCCATGCTTTGCGCCCTAGCGGACGACCACAACCTTGCGGACTGAAACCGCTGACCGCTGACCGCCGTCCGCCGACTGCTCTCTGCTCCCTGCTCTCTCCTCCCTCACAAAGTAGACTCCACGCCCCAGCGCACCGGCCCGCGCCGTGACATCCGCCCCTGACTCGTCGTACACGACCGCACCGGCCCGCAGCTCGCCCACGACCGTAGCTGTGGGCTTGTGGCTTGCGGCCTGCGGCCTGGGGCTCTCCTCAATGCCTGACACGGTCTGCCACGCGACCTCCTGGCAGAACCGTGCATCCTCCGGGCTCAGGCCGCCGTAGAACTCAAGGCCGGTCGGGTCCGCTCCATACAGCACCGCGTAGAACACGCACGCCCCGAGGTACGTGCCCTCAAGCGTGGCGTGGCAATAGTCAACCTGCCACAAATCCACGAGCGAATCAATCTGGCGGGCGCGGGCAAACGCCAAGCCGACTGGCGACATGGTAGCCCCTAACTCGGCCGCAATCTCCTGGTACGCCACGCGCACGCTCTCCTGCATCTCGAAGTAGTCGCGGAAATCCGGACTTGTCGAGTCCTTGTAGCTTTGCTGGCCGCCGTACTTCCAGCCCCAAGTCATGTAGAAGACCGTCTGCGCGCCCTGGAGCCGGATGAGCGAGTCGAGCAGCCGCGCCGCCGGGTACATGCTGTTGTAGCGCCAGTAGTGAATAGTAGGGATAACGCTCTGCTCCTGCAACGCGACACAGTCCCACGAATCCTGAGCAATCTTGTCGAGTGTAGCCTGCGCGTTTGCGTGGTCATCAAGCGAGTAGCCGCTGATTGCGCTTGCGTCGGTTCGCACCGACCTGCCTCCTGCCTCTGAGAGCCCCGCGAACAGACCGGGCAGGTCGTTGACGTAAGTGTGGCTGTTGCCGATGAAGAGAACGCGGAACGAATCATCGGCCCAGGCCGTGCCTGCCCCAAGAAGCACGGCAACGACAGCAACCAGACGCAGAACCACAACGTCATTGTCCGGCACGAAAGGCCCCTCGTCAAGTCGCGCTGTCGGCCCGAAAACCGACATACAACCATCGGGAAATGACGAAGTGGAAATGGCAGATGACTGAAGAACACCCGGGCTTTGTCATTTCCACTTGAGACTTCAGACTTCTCGGTGAGTCGAGACGCCAAGAACCCCAAGACCGGATTCCGCTGCTGCCAACTGCAGACCAGCGCGAAGCGTCGCCCTGAGTTCGACCGAAGGGCCTCTTCTTCCGGGAGTTGGGAACTCGCACCCGCTGAGCGCGGGTTCATCATGGTAAGCCGCGTAGGATGGACGTCTGGTTAGATGTCGGGAGCGCGGGCGTGAAATTGCGGACTGGCTATCGGGCTCGCGCGCCCGCAGGGCGCGGCTACAAAGCTTCGCGCAAGTAATGGACCGCCTGCGTCACCCTCACCCTTCCCTCCCCCTCAAGGGGGAGGGAATAGAAGGGAGGGGGGGCAGAGTGTTGCATTGCTTATGCGGAAGTCAGTAACTGCTCTCTGCTAACTGACTAACTCTCGGCGCAGCCGCGCTGGCCGTAAGCCGTGAGCTGTCAGCCGGAAGCTGTCACGGAACCAGCCGAACCCGCGCCGGACTACCCACGCCCGCTGCGTCCGTCAAGAATCACTTATTGCGTCCCCGAGATTATCCGCTACCTGTCCCCGCCGCGCCGCTGCCGGCGTGACTTCAACCCCTCCCAGAACTGGCGGGGCGATAACACCCGCATGCCCTCGACGTTACCCAGTTCCACCAACTCCCGGTCGCCGGTGACGAACACCTCCGCCCGGGCGGCAATCGCCGCCCCCAGAATCGGCAGGTCATCACGGTCGCTCAACTCCACGTCAGGAAGCCGGGCCGCCGGAGCAACATCAGCCTCCTGCTGCAGCAAACGGACGAAGTCCGAGACCGGGCCCGGGCTGACACCGATCTTCAGCCGCAGCACGCGCCTGACCTCGTCGAGCACCTGCTGCGACACGACCAGCTCGTGCGAAGCGAGCACCGCGCGCAGCACGTCGGCGCACAGCCCGCGCGTCGCAACGGCGGCGACCAGCACGTTGGTGTCGACGAAGACCTTCACGAAACGTCGGCGAACACGTCCTCGTCGGTCAGATAGCCGCGGGCCTCGGCAAAGGGCATCACCCGCTGCCGCAACCGCTCGAACTGGCTGATACGAAGCTGGCGGCGCAGCGCCTCCCGGGCGACCTGACTGCGGTTCCGTCCCGAGCGACGGCTCGCCTCGGTCAGCAACCGGTCGAGGTCTGGGTCCAGCCGGATGGTAAGCGTGCCTGATTTCATATGTAATACAATGTAAGACACGGGAGCCTGCCTGTCAACTCCGACCGACCGCGCCACGCGGGCCATCCACAATCTGGAATCTAGAATCTGAAACCAGTCGGCTGATGGCCGTGCGCTGCTGGCAGTAAGCTGTCACGGAGCCGGCCGAACTCGCGCCGGACTACCCACGCTCGCTGCGTCCGTCAGGAATTCTTCATGTCCCCGGAATTACCCCGGATTTACCGCGGATGCACCAGTCCGACGGGTCGCGATTCACTACATAATCAACCGCGTGGGATGGGCAGCAAGACCGGACGTCAATCGTGGGGAGTCCGATACTGCCAACTGGAAACTGGTGACTGGTCACTGGAAACTCGCGCTTGCGCGCTGCGCCCTCGCCACCCGGACTCAAACAGGTGACTGCCCTCATTTCCGTCCGCGCCTCTGGCGCGAGCGCGGGGCTCCCTGTATAATGTCGCCGTGCTGCTACTCGTGCTGATGGAGCATGGCAGAAGCCCGGGAGGCTGTCGGCGACCTTGTGATAGCAGAAGTGGTAGCACCGGAGGCATCCGAACCGCCGTGCGCCTGGTCTGTCGCGGAGGAAACAAGAGTGACGAACTGGACCCAGTCTGAACTTGAGGCAATCAACCGGTTTGCCCGGGCCCTTGCCGAAGGTAAGTACCGCAGCGCCGGAGCGGCGGCACCGCACTGCGTGCGCGAACTTGAGGCCCTCCGTCAGCTCAACCCATCAATTCCCCTGCGTTCTCTACACACGGTCCGAACCGGTCTGGGAAAGCAATGCAAGGCCCTCGGACTGGGGTATGCCCTGAGCTTCTGGAGTCCGGACGAACTGCGCATGGCGAAGCGATATGCAAAGGAGTTCCTCGCCGGCAGATTCCCGACGATACGCGATGCCGCCCGCGAGTGCCGGCAGAAGCTCGCGGACGAACTGGGCCGAAGACGCACGCTGGAAGGCACCTGCTGGCACATGGCCCGGGCCATTCGGGCAATGGGAGTGCCGGCGCGCGAACAAAAGTGGACCAAAGCCGACCTGAAGGTGCTCGACCGGCACGTACGGATGCTCCACTGCGGCAGGCACTGGACCGTGACCGACATGGCAGGGGAATGCAGCCGCGCGCTCGGCGGAAGGCACAGCCCGGTGGCGATACGGAACCGCGTGAAGCTGACAATCAGGCAAACCGGCCTGCCCCGCTTCCACGGATTCAGTGAAGCATTCGAGCGCGAACTGATAGAACAATACGCGCGCAAGGCCGCGGCCGGCGAACTCGGCTCGTGGCACGCAGCGGGCGAAGTCTGTCACCGGGAACTTGCGGCCGAGTATGCCCGGCGCGCCCGAACCGCGCCCGAAGGCGCGAGCAGTGACTACGGCCGTACCGCCGAACGGACCTGCCGGGAACTCCTGCACGTCGCCAACAAGCTCGGCCTGCGCACGCCGCACGACCAGCGTCGCTGGTCGGACGAAGAGAACCGGATGTACGAATCGTGGCTTCGGTGGTACAAAGGTCACAAGCGCAACCGCCGGAACTCGCCCCTCACCCAGGCTGCACTGGGCCTTCAGGACGACCTCGCCGAGAAAGGCTTCCGCCGCACCCTCGGCGCCTGCCGGAACCGGCTCGGCGAGTACGTTGTGGCTTGGCGACTGGCCCACGGCCGTTAGTCGCCCCGCGCCAATCTGAAATCTGAAATCTAGAATGATGTTGCCCGCCGGGCGCGCCTAACTGCTCACTGCTAACCGACTAACTCGCGCTTGCGCGCTGCGCTCTCGCCACCCGGACTCTAATAGGTGACTGTCCCTGATTCCCCCTGATTCCCCACCGAGATTCTGTCCGGCCCGGCAGGGTCTGCTGTCTCGGCCCGCGACTATCGGACGGTCAGGGGGACGCCCGCGCGTCGGCCCGGCCGGACATGGCATCGGGACCCGCTCTTGGGCCAGCATCTTGACACGCTTGCGGCCAGAAATTGGGGAAGTGTCCCTCGCCGGTCCACCGAGGCGCGCATCGGAGCATAGGCGAACGTGCTAGCGGAGAGGCGCACTTTTCCTGTCTGAAGCACCTTGCCGGTCTCGTACGCGTTCTGGTCCATTACGAACAACGGGCAACCGCCGACAAACAGGAGGGCGACAGACACGGTGAGCCGGGCCAGCCGCGCAACGAGGCGGCTGGAGCGGAGGGACGACGGACGCCTCATGCCTGCCGACTTGCTCGACTCGGACATAGCAGGATTCTAGAACTCGCGGGCGGGGATGTCAAATGGAAGGGGAGAGGGATAGAGGGATCAAGTGATCGAGGGATCGAGTGGCCGGGAGCGGTCAGCCGGCTTGCGCTTGTGCTTGAGCTGCGATGCAGTCGCGAATGGCTGGCGGAATCGAAGCGTTGCTCCCACGAC
>JAPLUO010000395.1 GCA_026397595.1 Caldifarciminota bacterium | reverse complement strand
CTACGGAGCCGGTGGTGATGATTGCGTTGGTTGCGCCCTCAATCACGGTCACGTTGTCGCTGCAGGTGCGGTTCGCGCAGTAGGCCTTGTTGTTCTGCGGGTTGTAGCAGAGGGCGCTAGGGTAGTGTCCTACGGGCACAGAGGTGATGACTGAATTGGAAGCACCGTCAATCACGGTCACATTGTCGGCTCCGAAGTTCGCGCAGTAGACCTTGTTGTTCTGCGGGTTGTAGCAGAGGGCGCTAGGCATTGATGTAGTATCCGGCAGCCAGATTACTGTCTCCAACCACTGTCCGGGTGCAAGTGAAAAGGCGATCAGGAGCAAACCGAAGACGGGTCGAGTCATGGGCATCTTTCCTCCTATTCCTGCGTTCAGCAGGACCGCGTGGGTCATAACTTCCGTCTGTGAGTGTAAGCGGAATTAGTCCGCTGTCAAGCCGAATTCCGGGGACATAATAATCAATTCCATACCCGTCAAGGTTGGGCGACCTTGTGCTGACATGGACTGCATCTTAGAACGGCGGCGGGCGCTTGGCAAACGCGCGTGGGCAGGGCGGGGCGCGGCGGAGGCGTCGGGGGAAGGATGGAAGACTGAAGATAGAGGAAGGAGGAGGGAGGAGGGAGGAGGGAAGAAGAGGAATGAGGATGCAGGATGGAGGAGGGAGGGCGGAGGACTTAGAAACGACCTGGCCAGGCCGCATCACGAAAACACTTCCTTCAGATCGGACGGTGAGTAGGTTGGACTTTCTTCGTTCTCCATCCCCCGCATGGCACCGGACAGCGAGAGGCTCATCCAGTCTCGGTCTTGCTCAACGGCCTTGCCATCGCCTCTGGCCCCCAGGGACTTCACGAAATCGCGCACCTCAGCCTGGAGCTTGTCCGGGAGACCTTTCATCAGTCTGACTGTCTCTTCGACTGTACTCATAGTTGCACCTTCTTACGTTGAGTCAATATAGCCCGACTATCCAGTGAAGTCAAGCGGCAGCGGTGCTTGCGGGTTGGGGGGAATTAGGCGAGGCAATACGTTTGCGGCGCGGCGCGGCGGAGGCGATGGCGGGTACAGAATAAGACTGAGGAGAGAGGAATGAGGATGGAGGATCCACGTCAGGACCTGAGGACGGAGTTCCGAGCAGCGACGGAGACGTCGGGTTTGGCCTGCCTGCCGCGCTCCGCTTGGCGCAGGCAGGCCGGATTTGGCCCTGGGGATGTCAGGCGCGCAAGGGTCGGAACTGAAATGGGGACGCTGCGCATTTCTGCCCGTGCCGCTCCGGTTCACGCCCACAACGAAGCTAATGTGTAAGCCTGCCTTCGACAATGCTCAGCGCAATCTGCCGGGCCTGCTCAGCGTAACCTAGCGCTTGTGCTGCCTCGGTGTCGTCGTACAGCTCCCAGGGCGTGATGCCCTGAAGCTCGTCGCCATAGTCGGTCCGGATGTGTGTCTCGAATCCCATCACCTCGGCCACGTCCTGCAGCCGGCTGAGTCGTTCCCTTTCCTCGGCGCTGAAATCCGTCCCGGCCAGCAGGTCGTCAATCATCTCGACCAGTTCGTGCACCTTCGGCACCGGTCGGAACAGCGCGACGACCGCCTTGATGGAGTTCTCGATACTGAGCTGGGCCGCGTCAACCGCAGCCCGGTAGAGCCGGTGTTCGGCCTGCGCGCGGGCCTCGGCGAGAAACCCCTCGGCCAGCTTAAGACGATACCGGGCGTCAGACGATTCCATATACCCCGGTCCAGTCCACCCGCCACTCCGGTCCGTGTTTGCGAGCCCAGTCCCAGGCAAAGCCTCGGCGCTGTCTTCTGCGCACGAGTCCGGCTCCGGCAATCAGCTCTCGAACCCGGCCCAGCCGCGCGGCCAGGTAGCCGTTGCGGTCGAACAGAATCCTGCCGTCCGCTGCCAGGTCCAGGTACAGCGACGGAAACACGCTCTCGAACTCGTGCCGGGTCTTGGCGATGATGCTGGCCGACCCCTTGCGGCCGAGTCGACGCATGATGTGAACCTGACGCTCAATCGGCCGGTTCGGCAGACCTTCCAGAACGATGAAGAGGTCATAGTCGCTTCCCGCAGCCGCATCGCCCCGGGCCTGCGAGCCGAACAGCGCCACGCCCCACAGGTTGTCTGCAAAGGCCGTCTTCAGCCGTTCCACCAACTCAGTCAGATTGGTCTGGGTCATGCCGCTATCGTATTATCCCTGCCCGCCATGTCAAATCCGGCGCACTTAGCAGGCCTGCCACCGACTTAGGCGAAATTCCGCAAAATCCCGTAATTCCGGGGACAATCAATTCCATACCCGTCAAGGCTGGGCGACCTTGTGGTGACATAGACTGCATCTTAGAACAGCGGAAGACATTTGTCAAATGCGCGGGCAGGGCGGGGCGCGGCGGAGGCGTCGGGGGAAGGATGGAAGACTGAGGATGGAGGAAGGAGGAGGGAAGATGGAGGAGTGAGGAGTGAAGATAGAGGAGTGAGGATGGAGGAGGGAGGAGGGAAGATGGAGGAGTGAGGACGGAGGATGGAGGAGCAGCCGCGTTCGGTCCTCACTCTTCAGTCCTCATTCCTCATTCCGTGCTCCTCATTCCTTGCCTCCCTGCCGCCGGGTGCGAGCAGGCTTGTCGGAGGCGACGAACTCATTCCGCTTGGCGCGATCAGGTCGGTCAGCAGCCACGTTCTGCGCCAGCAGGGGCGAAGCCAACTCGTGCCGGCGTTCGCGGCGGTGGGTTGATGGGACCGCAACGGCACGCTTGCCCGGAGGAGCATCTCTGGGAACCAACTTGAGCTCGACTCGTGCGTCGAACGCCCGCGCAATCTTGGCCAGGGTCTCGAGGGTCGGGTTGAACGTGGTGTTGAACACCTTCGTGATGTACGCACGCGAGCAGCCGAGCTTTGTCGCGAGGTCGGTCTTGGTCAGTCCGCGCTCGTCCATCAGCCGGCTGAGTTCCTCGGCAAACTCCAGCTTCAGGTACTCCGTCCAATAGACCGGGTCCTGCTCCAGCTTTTCGCCGAGCCTGCGGAACCACTCTGCCCGTTCGGTCAATCTAGAACTCCTTCGTCAATGCACATCTGATGCAGCCGTTTCACCTTGTCTATCTCGGTCCGATACGCCGCCTTGCCTGCGGGCTTCCGGGTGCCGTGCGTGCAGACGACCACGCGGGCGCCGTGAAAGAAGCCGAACAACCTCGTGCTGGATTCGTGTTCCTTCAATTCGAAGACGCTGCCTTCCAGGCGGCGGACGAGGTGCTGCTCGCGGCCGACCTGTCCGTACTCAGCCAGTCGTTCCAGCATCCGGTAGACGCGTGCCTGCGAGCGCGTCTGCAGGTCGCAGATGCAGTCCCGGGTAGCACAGCGTTCGTTGACCGCCAGCGCGTACACGTCTCGTGCAGCCCCGCCGAACAGCAGATCCAACCTCAGCATAGATTAACCTTAAGGTTTACAAGGTCAAGTTCGGCTTTCACCCCCGAATCCGATATTGAACCACCAAGACACAAAGAACACCAAGCAGACATGAGGATCTTCCGGCGCACCCACTTCGTGTCTTTGTGCCTTTGTGGTAAGCTCCTATGTCGGTTCTGGGGTTCACGTGACGCGGAACATGGGAGGATGTTAGCTGGCGCGGGGCGAGAGTCAACACGCGCCCGAGTTACCAATTGCCAGCCGTGCCATTCTAGATTGCAGATCTCAGGAATAGGTCGAGACATTTCCTAATCTCCTGCGTATCAGGCGAGAATCCGGAGTCTGTAGCCGGATTGGGCGCGGCGGAGGCGATGGCGGGTGCAGAACAAGATTGAGGAGAGAGGAATGAGGAGGGAGGATCCACGTCAGGGCCTGAGGACGGAGTGCCGAGGCGGCGGAGTCAAGTCAAAGGTCAAAATGCAAACGTCAAAATGCAAAATGGCGGGCGCGGCCATTGGGCGCGAGTTTGCAGTGACCGGTCTGCCGTTGGTAGTGAAGGGCAAAGGGTCGAACGGATTGTGCGAAAAAGGGGGCAGGTGCAGGACTGAGAGCTGTTGCAGGAGCCGGAGCAGTTGCTGTTGGTTGACCTGTTGCAGGGACTGGAGCGGGCGCTGTTGCGGGTGCTGGGGCAAGGGCTGGCCCGCCTGCTGGTGCGCGGGCAGGAGCGATGGCTGTTGCGAGACGAGGACCGGGTGCTGTTCAGGGCGCAGATGCA
>JAPLUO010000317.1 GCA_026397595.1 Caldifarciminota bacterium | reverse complement strand
TTGGCCAAGTAGACCCAGAAGTCCTGCATGCCTGTACCGGAGCGCGCTAAGTGCTGTTTTCCGCACACTACCGGGTCATACGTCTCCACAACCGCCCGACATTGAAGCACTTGCGTGATGAGCAAACCGCATAGTCATAATTCACTATACACAATTTCCGCCTTCTACCCTCCCGTGCTCTCTCCGCTGCTTTCGACCAGGCTGTCGAATGAGGTTGAGGTTAAGGTTGAGGTTGAGGTCTGAAACGGGTTCTGACGCGAGGTTTGAACCGGGCAATGGACGACGCTTCTTCGCGAGGTTTGACGCGAGCTTGTGCGTGAGCTTGTCGCGAAGCGACGGCCGAAGCTCTTGCCGGTGCTTTGGACTGAGCTTTCGACCACGGTCTTGAAGGAGCTTTAGAACAAGCTCTTCGACGAGCTTTCAAGTCAGCTTTCCGGCGAGTTTTGGAGTGGACTTTCGCGGCTGCGATGACTACTGCGTTCGGCGCGGCGTTGAGCGACGCGTGAGCAGTCGCGCGTTCGCGTGTTCTGTCGGGCGGAAGGGCGGGAGCTGCGTTCCCGCAATCCAGGGAGGCTTCGCCTCACGCCGGGCTTGGACGTTTGCGGAATCAGCATATAATTGCAGGTTATGGAATACGCCTGTTCGGTGCGCGACCTGACCCGGAACTACGGCGGGCTTCGGGCGCTGGCCGGTATCTCGTTCGACATTAAGCCGGGCGAGGTGTTCGGCCTCATTGGGCCGAACGGGTCGGGCAAGACCACGACCCTGCGCGTAGTCTCGACTCTGCTCCGGCCGTCGTCCGGCACGGTGAGCGTGTTCGGCATGAACGTGGCGGAGAAGCCGGGCGATGCGCGGCGCCTGATAAGCTACCTGCCCGAGGACGCCGGCGCGTATAAGAACCTCTCCGGGCTCGACTACCTGCGGTTCATGGCCACATTCTACACGCAGGACAATCGCGACCGGGATGCAATGGTCGAGCAGGGGATGGAACTCGCCGACCTGGGCGAGCGCATCCGGAATCGGGTCAAGACCTATTCCAAGGGTATGGCGCGGAAGCTCCTGCTGGCCCGTGCCCTGATGACCAAGCCGAGGCTCGCAATTCTCGATGAGCCGACCTCGGGCCTGGACGTCTCGAATTCGATGGGAATCAGGAACCGTGTGCGGGAGTACGCGCGGCAGGGTACGACCGTGCTGCTCTCGTCGCACAACATGCTCGAGGTCGAGTTCCTGTCCGACCGAGTGGCGCTGATCAGGCAGGGGGAGATAATCGAGACCGGCGCGCCGGAGGAACTGAAGCAGAAGCACGGGTGCAGGAACCTCGAAGAGGTGTTCCTGAAGGTGGAACACCTACAATGATCAATTCCCAATTGCCAATTCCCAACGAATTCCCAATTACAGAAAGCGACGAGATGCCGAGCTTATCACTGGGCCGCGTTTGGTCATTAGTTAGGAATTGGGCATTGGTCATTAGGAATTCCATGCGATGAGGGTCATCACCAACGTCATCGTCAAGGAGGCGCGGGAGCTTCTGACCCCGCAGATGCTCGCGCCGTTTGTCGCGATAATGGTGGTGTTCGTGTTCATCGGCAGGGCAATCAGGGGCGAGAGGGCGAAGTCGTCACGGCCCCAGACCGTCATCGTCGCTGACAATGACCACACAGCCCTGTCGCAGAGCGTGCTGGAAGCGCTCGAAAGCGAACAGACGACGATCATCCCGGCCGGGGGTAACATCGACGAGTTGCTGGCACTGGCACGGACCGCCGGTGTCACGTGGATCGTGGTGATACCGGAGAGCCTTGAGCATCGAATACAGGCGTTCGAGACCGCGGATATACAGGTCTACAACATCGTCCGCGGTTTCTCGATCACCCAGATGGAGAAGAGCATCAAGCTCAAGTCTCTCTTCGAGAAGGCGAATGAGCGGCTCGCGCAGGCCAACCTTGCCCGGGCCTATCCCGGTGCCAGCCCGGAGAACCTGCAGAACCCGCTCCGGACCTCGGAGTTTGTCGTGGTCAGGGACAAGGTGGCTAGGGGCAATGCCGATGTGCTTAGCGGGCTGGTGATGTCGCAGACGTTCATGATTCCCATCGTGCTGCTGATGGTTCTCATCTACTCGAGCCAGATGATTGCCGCGTCAATCGGGCAGGAGAAGGAGAACAAGACGCTTGAGACTCTGCTGACCGTGCCGATAAACCGGACGAGTATCGTCATCGGGAAGATGGTCGGGGCGGCTTTGGTGGCGCTGGTGGTCTCCGGCATCTTCATGGTGGCGATGGTCTATTGGACCGGGTCACTGGGCGCAGAGATGAGCGCGCCGGCCGGAGCGGCCGACGCGTCCGCTCTTTCCCAACTCGGGTTGAGCCTCGGGCCTCAATCGTACGTGCTATTAGCGGTGGGTCTCTTCCTTGCGGTGCTGTGCGGTCTGTCGCTGGCGACCTTGCTCGCGATATTCGCTGACGACGCGAAGAGCGCGCAGGTGTCGGTGACACCGCTGATGATGCTCGTGATGATTCCCTACTTCCTCGGCATTTTCCTCAACATCGACGCAGCGTCCCTGCCCCTCAAGATACTGATGTACGCGATACCCTTCTCCTATCCCTTCCTGATGCCCAAGGCGATACTCTTCGGCAACTACGGTCTGGTTTTCTTCGGCTTCGGATACATGGCTCTGTTCGCGACCGCCTGCATCTTCGTTGCGGCGCGGCTGTTCAGCACCGACCGCGTCCTGACCGCGAAGCTGCGCTGGGGACGGGGGAGAAGGATGAAGGCGGAAGGATGAACACGGACCGGAGGATATCCACAGATTGCACAGATTACATAGCGCGGCCTCGAAGGCCGCAACCAAATCCAATGGAACCACAGATGAACGCAGATGAACATAGCGCGGCCTCGAAGGCCGCAACCAAATCCAATGGAACCACAGATGAACGCAGATGAACACAGATTGAGTCCCGACC
>JAPLUO010000055.1 GCA_026397595.1 Caldifarciminota bacterium | reverse complement strand
GTCTTTGATTGCATTGGGCTTCGCTGTTCGATGCCAGCTCGCCCGGCTGACCCGGCCTCGTATGGGATTCGTGTTCCTCAAAGCGCAGTTTTGCCTCCGGCTTCCTTCGCACCTCACCTCGCGGTGACGCACTTGCCTTTGGCTAACGGTTGGTGCAATCAACCTCCGTGATAGAGACTCTCACTCTCAAGTCAGCGCCCATGCTGGGCGCACCAAGACGACGGGGCGGCTTTACGCCGCCCCGTCTGTTGTCGGTTGTAACTTACAGGCCGTACTTGGCGATTATCTCGTCCTTGGACTTCTTGAGGATGTCGTACTTCTTGCCGATCTTGGTGAAGGCGGTGATCGCCTTGTCGATGTGCTCGGTTTCGTGCCCGGCCGAAAGCTGCACGCGGATGCGGGCCAGGCCTTTCCCGACCACCGGGAAGAAGAACCCGATGACGTAGATGCCTTCGGCATACATGTCGCGGGCGAAGTCCTGGGCCAGTTTGGCGTTGTACAGCATTATCGGCACAATCGGGTGCACGCCCGGCCGGATGTCGAACCCGGCCTCGGTCATCGCCTTGCGGAAATGCATCGTGTTCCGTTCGAGCTTGTCCCGTCGCTCGGTCGACTGGGACAAGAGGTCGATGATGGTCACGGCCGAAGCCGCTATTACCGGGGGCAGCGAGTTCGAGAAGAGGTAGGGCCGCGAACGCTGGCGGAGGAGTTCGACGATTTCCTTGCGGGCGGCGGTGAAGCCGCCGGACGCACCGCCGAGCGCCTTGCCCATGGTGCTGGTGATGATGTCCACGCGGCCCATGACGCCGCAATGCTCGTGCGTGCCCTTGCCGTGCTTGCCCATGAACCCGGTCGAGTGCGAATCATCGACCATCACGAGGCAGTCGTACTTCTCGCAGATGTCGCAGATTTTCGCGAGTGGGGCGACGTCGCCGTCCATCGAGAATGCACCGTCGGTCGCGAATACACGGAACCGGGCCGCTTTGACTTCAGGACTCGAGAGCTGTTTCTCCAGGTCCTCCATGTCCATGTGCTTGATGATGTAGCGCTTCGCCTTGGCGAGCCTGATGCCGTCAATCACCGAGGCGTGGTTCAGCGCGTCGGTCAGGATTGCGTCTTCTTCCTTGAACAGCGCCTCGAACAGGCCGCCGTTGGCGTCGAAGCAGGAAGAGTACAGAATCGCGTCGTCCAGCCCGAGGAACGCCGCCAGCTTCTGCTCCAACTGGCGGTGGATGTCCTGCGTGCCGCAGATGAACCGCACGCTGGACATGCCGTAGCCCCACTCGTCCAGCGCCTTGTGCGCCGACTTCACCGTCTCGGGATGACTCGACAACCCGAGGTAGTTGTTCGCACAGAAGTTCAGGACCTCCTGCTGGGGCGCGCCGGCCGGGAACTCGACTTTGATGTCGGCTCCCTGCGGACCGTAGATGTATCTTTCCTGTTTGTAGAGTCCTGCATCCCGAACCGATTTCAGCTCGGTCTGGAGGAACTCCTTCATCTTACCGTATGCCATTCAGTCCTCCTTATCTGAAGGGTTCAAGGGGTCCAGGATTCAAGGATTCCAGCAGAAGATGCCGTAGTGTCCATCTGCTTTACCCTTGACTCCTTGATTCCTTGAGCCCTTGATTCCTTTCTTCGTTTACAATCTTCACGCCGGAGCTCGTGCCGATCCGAGTAGCTCCGGCCTCAATCATCTTAAGGGCGGTCGAATAATCGCGGATACCGCCCGATGCCTTCACCCCGATTCTGCCGGCCGCGACCCGGGCAAGCAGCATGACATCCTCAACCCTTGCGCCGCCGGTCGAGAAGCCGGTCGAAGTCTTGACGAACGCCGCGCCCGCATCGACAACCAGCCGTGTCGCCCGTTCCTTCTCTTCCACGGTCAGCAGACAGGCTTCGATAATGACCTTGACCGGCCGCTGCTGGGCAGCGTCAACCACCCGATGGATATCACTCACAACCATCTCGTCCGCACCTGCCTTGAGCCAGCCGATGTTCATGACCATGTCCAGTTCGTCGGCGCCGAGGTTAACCGCAGCCGCGGCCTCGGCCGCCTTGGCCTCGCGCAGCATCGCGCCCAGCGGAAACCCGATGACCGTGCAGACCTTGACGCTGCTGCCTTCAACCCGCCTCCGGCACAAAGGCACGTAGCAGGAATTAGCACAGACGCTGGCAAAGTCCTGCTCGACCGCCTCCGCGCATAGCTGTTCAACCTGGGCCGGCTGGGCTTCCGGCTTGAGCAGGGTGTGGTCAATCAGCCGGGCGATACTCACCGGTGGGTATCTTACCAGAATGCCGAAGCGACTCAAGTCCTGCCGCCGGCCGCGCCCGGCCTGTCGTTGACTCTCTGCCCCGCCGCCTTACGATTATCAGCCATGTTCGCAGCCCGCATCGCCAAGTCTAAAGTTCTAAATTCGACCCTCGGAGTTTGGCGTTCGGCATTCCTGCTGATGGCAATCGGCTGCCTCGGAATTGCCGGCCAGATCGTCCTGCTCCGCGAGCTGATGGCCGCATACGGCGGCAACGAGTTCTCCGCCGGAGTCACGGTCGCGATGTGGATACTCTGCGAAGCACTTGGGGCCTGGCTTGCCGGCCATGCTCGTTCATCGCTCATCGTTGGCCTCCGCGGCCCCTGTCGGACAGCGCATCGTTCATCGTTTCTTTCTGCTCTCTCCGTCCTCTTCTCCCTCGCCGCGGTCCTCGCCGCCACGCTGGCGCGGCCCCTGCTCGGAATCCTGCCGGGCGAAGCGCTTTCCATTCCGCTGCTCCTGCTTGCGACCCTGGTGGTCGTGTTCCTGCCCGCCGCGGCTCACGGCGCGCTGTTTGTCACGGCCGCCGCGCTTCACGCCCAGGGCCCTCCGAGTCCCACTTTCGGCAATACGTCACCGGCGACCGGCGGCGTCGGCGCGGCGTACGTCTGGGAAGGTATCGGGACGGTGCTTGCCGGGCTCGCCTGCTTCTTCTTGCTCAATCGCTTATCGTCGCTGGCAGTTGTGTCGCTGGCGGCGCTGCCGCTCGTCTTGGCTACCGGCGTCGGGCAAGGACCGACACGGATGAAGTGGACGATGTGGACCCTGGGATTCGGGGTACTTGCCTCGTTCGTGTTCGCCGTGCCGATTGAGCGACTGGCCTGGAGCGCAGCCTGGCGCGGCCAGCAAGTCGTATCGGTCGTCAATTCGCCCTATGGCAAGATCGTTCGGCTTGAACGAGCGGGCCAGCAGCTAATCCTCTACGATGGTCTGCCGGTCCTGACCGTGCCGACGACCGAGACCGAACGCGTCGAGGAACTTGGGCTGCTGCCGGTCCTCATCCATCCCCAGCCCCGCCGAGTTCTCGTACTCGGCCATGACATGGCAATCCCGGCCGCGCTTGCCCATTTCCGTCCGGACATCAAGGTCGTGACCGTCCAGCTCGACCCGCTCCTCGCCCGAACAGCTCTTACCCTCCTCCGGTCCGACTCATCTCTCCTCCCCTCTCGCTCCTCGCTCCTCACTCTTCACTCTTCACTCTTCTCTCCTCTCTTCTCTCTCGTCATCGCCGACCCGGTCTCTTTCCTCGGTTTGACCCGCGATACCTTCGACTGCATCATCCTGACCGATGCGGCTCCCGCGAGCCTCGGCTCGAGCCGTCTGTTTGCGCTCGAGTTCTACCGACTCTGCCGCTCGCGACTTGCGCCCGGCGGGATCCTGGCCACTGCCGGCCCGGGCAGTCCGACCGGCCTGTCGCCAGACCTCGTGGGCATCGTCTCCACCCGGCAGCGCACGCTCGAGGCCGCGTTTGCGCACGTCCTTCCGCTGGCAGTCGATTTCCCGCTCCTGCTCGCGTCTGACCGCCCGCTAGTCGTCGCGACCGAGACTCTGCTTGTTCGCCTCGGCCGACTCCCACGGCGGCCGAAGTTCCTTGATCCGTCCTATGTCACCAGCCTCCTCGACCCGTTTCGCCAACAGATTTTCGCCTCCGTCCTGCAATCGGGAATGACCAAGTCCACAGATTACACCGATTACACTGATAGAGTCCGGGGCCGAGCTGCGGAATCTGCGAAATCTGCGGATGCTGCTCCGAAGGGAATCTCATCCACGGCATTCCCGCGGGAGCTGTTCCTGAACATGGTGCGGGAGAACCGGCTCGTATCGCCCGCGTTCGGAGCCCTGTATGCACGGCTGGGCAGCCTCTCACCGCGTTTGTTGCTGTTGCTCGGCGTCGTGCTGTTGATCGTCGGACTTACCGGCGCGCGCGTGCGCGGCCGCCCGTTCAGCCGCGGCTTCGCGATTCTGACCTCCGGCTTCTCAGGCGCGGCGGTATCATCGTTACTGCTCTTTGCCTGGCAGGTCCGATTCGGCTCGGTCTACTCGGGCGTGGCGCTGCTGGTCGCGGCCTTCATGTCCGGCACGGTGCTCGGCGGCATCTTGGGCAGCCGTTCGACCCTCGTTCATCGCTCATCGTTCACAGTTGGCCGCTGCGGCCCCTGTCGGACAGCGCACAGTTTCTTCATCTCAGACATCGCCCTTGCCGTATGCGCTGTCACCACTATGCTTCTCATGCACGGCGGCCCGGCAGGCGCGTTTCTGCTGGCCAACTGTCTTGCCGGCGCGTGCCTCGGGTTCCAGTTCGCGGTCGCCGGGTCCATCGTCCGTCGTCCATCGTCCATCGTCTCGGTGCCAGAGTCCGCTGCCCGGCGTGCCGGCGTCCTGACTGCTCTCGACCTTGCCGGAGGCAGCATCGGGGGGATTCTGACCGCGCTCATCTTCGTGCCGGTCTTCGGCCTCAGCACTGCGGCGCTATCCGCGGGTGCGGTCAAACTTGCCAGCGTCTTTGCGCAGCTCGCTGCGTCGCATCGTGTCCGACCGGTCTGACCGGATTTGCTCCGTGTACGCTTGGCGATCTTGGCGAGTCTTGGCGGTTTCCATTTCGGTCTCCGCGCCGGCTGCTCAGCCCCGATTTGACACCCTGCCTCAGCCAGCCTAGAATGGCCGCGTGAAAAGCCCTCTGATCTTCCTGTTTTGCGCCGTCCTTGCGGCGGTGTCGGTTATCCCGGGCCAGGAAGCCACGAACACCGGTGTGCCGTCGGCGAACGTGCTCGGACTGGCTCAGTCGCCAATCACCTCGCTGATCGGGGTCGAGAGCCCGATTATCTCGGACAAGTACATCCTGATGCCGGGGGACCGGCTGCTCGTCACGGTCCAAGGCGGCGTCACCTACTCCTACGACGCGTGGATTACCTACGAGGGCAAGCTCAACCTCAGCATCCCGGTCGGCACGTCCAAGCTGGAAGTGGTCGACGTCTTCATGATTTCGGGCCTGACGCTCGCGGAGGCCCAAGACACGCTTGCCGCGACGATGAGCCGCTACTTCAGGTCGGTCACGGTCAAACTGACCCTGACCGGACTGCGCTCGGGCATCGTCTTCCTGACCGGCGAGGTCCAGTACCCAGGTGGCTACAACGTCTCACCGGTCGACCGGGTGTCGCAGGTCGTCGCCCGGGCCGGCGGCCTCGAGCCGTTAGGGTCCAGGACCCGCATCCGGCTCATCCGGAACGGACAGGTCCACTCCATCGTCGACATCGAACGGTTCGAGACCAGCGGCGACCTGCTGGCCAACCCGTTCGTCGAGTCGGGTGATGTAATCCAGGTCCCGGCCGTAGAAGGGCTGGTGACGGTCAAAGGGGCGGTTTTCGGCCGGGGCGAGTACCGGCTGCGTATTTCGGCCGTGACCACCGATAAGGAGCGCATCAGCGAAGGCATCTACGAACTCAGACCAGGCGATCGGGTGTCTGACATGGTTGCCAAGGCCGGCGGCACGGCGCCGTGGGCCGACCTCTCCAATAGCTACGTCGAGCGGCTGGTAGTGGGCGGCGGCGGCGCACGCAAGAAGATACCGATTGACCTCCGCCGTATCGTCTCCGAGCGCGATTCGTCGGACGACCTCTACATGGTCAACACCGATATCATCGTCGTACCGTCCCTCAACACCATGGTCTATGTCGAGGGCGAGGTCACGGCGCCGAGCTCATTCCCATTCAGTCCGAACCTGAGGGCAAGCGACTACATCGGCCAGGCCGGCGGCCCGACCCCCTACGCCCACACGCGAGATGCCTATGTGCTGCGGTCGGGCCAACGCATTTCAGCTCGGACGAACCCGGTCGTAGAGCCGGGCGATATCGTGATGATACCGCGCCTGAGCGTGAAGTGGTGGCAGGACTACGTGGCGATAATGAGCGCCGTCGCTATCCCGATTGGTTCGATTCTGATAACCCTGGCCCTGTCAAAAAGTAGTACTCCGTAGCGGCTACCGGCAGCCGCGATCGCTGAGCTTGGAAACCCGCCGGACGTGCCGGCCGCCGGCGAATTCGGTCCTGAGCCACACACCGACAATCCGCCGGGCCCCGGCCACGGACACGAAGTCCGCGCCGAGGCAAAGCACATTGGCGTCATTATGCTCGCGTGACAGCCGGGCGAGCCGCACACTCGAACAGAGCGCGGCCCGGACTTTCGGGAAGCGGTTCGCGGCAATGGACATGCCGATGCCGGTCGAGCAGATGAGGATGCCGCGGTCGGCCCCGCGCCGGCTGACGGCGTCGGCGACCTTGAAGGCGTAGTCCGGATAGTCAACCCGGTCCGCGCCTTCGGTCCCGAAATCCGCTATCTCGTGGCCGCGGCCCGCCAGCCAGACTTTCAGCGCCTCTTTGAGCGCAAACCCACGGTGGTCCGCCCCCAGCGCAATTCTCACCTTAGCCGCCGGTCTCGCTTCGCGCTTCGCGCCTCTCGTTACTTCACGAACGTCAGCCAGCCGTGCTTGTCCGGATTCTTGCCGTCGATGACGGCGAAGAACTCCTGCTGCAGGCGCTTGGTGATCGGCCCGCACATGCCCGCGCCGATGGTAATCTTGTCCACTGAACGAATCGGCGTGACCTCGGCCGCGCTACCGGTGAAGAAGACCTCGTCGGCGATATAGAGGAACTCGCGCAGCATCATTTCCTCGACGACCGTGTAGCCGAGTCCGCGGGCCAGCGTGATGACGGTCGCGCGGGTGATTCCGGGCAGAATCGTCGCGTGCAGCGGCGGCGTGTGGATGACCCCATCCTTGACGATGAACAGATTCTCGCCCGAGCCCTCGGAAAGGAAGCCGTTGACGTCGAGCGCGATGCCCTCGACGAACCCGTACTTGATGGCTTCCATCTTGATGAGCTGCGAGTTCATATAGTTAGCGCAGGTCTTCGACATCGCCGGGAACGTGTTCGGCGCCATCCGGTTCCACGACGAGACCATTACGTCAACCCCGCTCTCCAGCGCTTCGGGCCCGAGGTACTTGCCCCAGAACCAGGTGATGAGCGCGATGTCCACCGGGCAGCCGAACGGGTTCACGCCGAGTTCATTGTACCCGCGGTAAACAATCGGCCGGATATAGCATTCCTCGAGCTCGTTCTTCCGGATGAGGTCGACCATCGCCTGGTTCACCTGGTCCTTGGTGAACGGCACGTCCATCCGGTAGATCTTGGCCGAGTTGAACAGCCGGTCGGTGTGGTCCTTCTGCCGGAAGATCGCCGGCCCCTTCGGCGTCTTGTAGCAGCGGATGCCTTCGAACACGCCCGAACCGTAGTGAATCACGTGCGAGCAAATGTGGATGTTCGCATCCGCCCACGGCACGTACTTCCCGTTCATCCAGACATATTTCGACTTAGTTTCCTCAAGACCCATGTTGCCTCCCGCATAAACAAAAGCGGGGCTCTCGGCCCCGCCGTGTGCAATTCAACTTCAGAATCAGCAGTATTTCCACTTCCTGTACCCGCCATTCGCACGCCCGGGCATGCGGCGACCGGTTCATGCCGGCGAAGGGAGTCGAACCCCTGACACTCGGATTATGATTCCGATGCTCTACCGACTGAGCTACGCCGGCCGGACGTTCATTGTAGCCATGCGGCAGGGACTGTCAAACCCGACCAGCCGCAATCTGAAGGATAAAGTATCAAGGACTAAGGACAAAGCAGCCAGGAAAGTCCAAAGTCCGACTTCGTCATTTCCCCTTTCCCCTTGCCTTGTCCTTGCTACTTTGTCCTTTGCACTTCCTTGAGTATACTTACCCATGCTCAAGACCGGCCCAAAACCGCTGATTCTCCTGACCAACGACGACGGCATCGAGGCCCAGGGCATCAAGGACCTGCATGACGGCTTGAAAGGCCTGGGCCGGGTCTGGGTCGTCGCGCCGGCCGTGAACCAGTCCGCCTCCAGCCATTCGTTCAGCCTGCGTAAGCCCATCAAAGTCTGGCGCCTGCGGCCGCGCTGGCTTGCGGTCCACGGCACTCCGACCGACTGCCTGCTCATCTCGCACCATGGCATCCTGAAGCGCGAAATCGACCTCGTCTTCTCCGGCATAAACGACAGCCCCAACCTCGGCGACGACGTGCTGTATTCCGGCACGGTCGCCGCTGCCATCGAAGGCACGATGCTCGGCATGCCATCGGTCGCGGTCTCCTACGTCGAAGCTGGGAAGAACCGCAACGTCGCCATCCGTTTTATGCGCCGGCTCGTGCCCCTGCTGCTCGACGGCATCCTGCCGCCCAAGACCCTGCTGAACATCAACATCCCGGCCGGGGAAATCAAGGGAATCAAGGTCACGCGCCTCGGACGCCGCATCTACCGCGACATGGCCATCAAAGGAACGTTGCCCGACGGCGGTATCTCCTGGACGATTGACGGCGAGATGGCCTTTGCCGAAACCGAAGGCTCCGACTTCGCGGCGGTTTATTCCGGTCACATCTCGATTACGCCGCTCCACCTCGACATGACGCACTACACCGAAATCGAGCGCCTCCAGAAGGCATTCGACGGCCTGAACCAGGAAGGGATGAGGGCGGGTCCGATGGAGGAAATGACGAAGTACGGCCATCGGCCTATTGGGATTTGATTGGGGACTGGCGCGTGGTCATTGATCATTCTGACCTCTGCCTTTTGACTTGGGCCGAGTCATCCCTATAATTCCGCAGGAGACATGATGACACGAACCGAAGCCTTTGACCTGGTGACGTCGATGGTCACGAACCGGAATCTCTTGAAGCACATGCTCGCCACCGAGGCGTGTCTGCGCGGACTCGCCCGCAAGCTCGGCGAAGACGAAGAGAAGTGGGGCCTTGCCGGCCTGCTCCACGACGTTGACTACGACCAGACCAAGGACGATACGTCAAAGCACGGCATCGTCGGCGCGGAGATTCTCACGCAGAAAGGCGTGGAACCGGACATCATCCAGGCCGTGAAGGCGCACGTCTGCGCGGTGCCGATCCAGTCCAAGCTCGACCGCGCGCTATATGCGGCCGACCCGATCACCGGCCTGATTGTCGCCGCCGCGCTCATGCATCCGACAAGGAAGCTCGCAAGCGTGGACACCGAGTTCATCATGCGCCGGTACAAAGAGAAGAAGTTCGCGGCCGGCGCCAACCGCGAGCAGATTGCTACCTGCTCCGAACTCGGGCTCTCGCTCGAAGAGTTCACGACCATCTGCATAGCCGCAATGCAGGCCATCGCGCCAGACCTGGGACTATAGTGCGAACCAGGCGAGATCAGAAGTCAGATGCCAGATTTCAGAAGTCAGAGTACCCGGGACTTCTGAGTTCTGCATTCAGTATTCTAGCTTCTGACTTCGCCCATCCCTCCAAATGACTTTCCAGGACATCATACAACGGCTCCAGTCCTACTGGGCCGAGCGCGGCTGCGCCATCCTTTCGCCATACAACTCCGAGGTCGGGGCCGGCACGTTCAACCCTGCGACCTTCATCCGCGTGCTCGATTCCAGGCCGTGGAACGTCGTCTATATTGAACCGTCCAAGCGACCGCGCGACGGCCGCTACGCCCAGAACCCGCTCCGGGTCCAGCAGTTCTGGCAACTGCAGGCAGTCCTCAAGCCCGCGCCGGCGGACATCCAGGACCTGTACCTCGCGAGCCTCGAAGCCATCGGCATTGACCTCAAGAAGAACGACATTCGGTTCACCGAAGACGACTGGGAGTCACCGACCCTCGGCGCGTGGGGACTCGGCTGGCAGGTCGAATTGAACGGCATCGAAATCAGCCAGTTCACCTACTTCCAGCAATGCGGTTCCATCGACCTGAAGGTCATCCCGGTCGAACTCACCTACGGCCTTGAGCGAATCGCCATGTTCGTGCAGAACGTGGACTCCATCTTCGACGTGAAGTGGAACGACAGCCTGACCTGGGGCGACGTCTACCGCCAGAACGAGGAAGAGTTCTCCAAGTTCAACTTCGAAGAGGCCGACGTTGCCTTGTATCGGGAGATGTTTGACCGGTTCGAGTCCGAGGCCCAGCGGCTGCTCAAGCTCGGCCTCGTCTACCCGGGCTACGACCACGTCATTAAGTGCTCGCACTTCTTCAACCTGCTTGAAGCCCGCGGCGCCATCAGTGTATCGGAGCGGCAGAACTACATCGCCCGAGTCCGTCGCCTCGCCCGCCTCACCGCCACGACGTATCTCAGCAAGGTAGAACCCGACCAGAAGTAGCCCGGCCCTCTCCGCGTCTTCTACTGCAACCTGCCAACTGTAAACTGGTAACACGCGCGTAGCGCGGCCATTCGTCCTAACCGGCTGGGGTCCGAGTCATACCGCAAAGACGCCAAGGGCCCGGACGGGGGAATCCAACCTGTTGCCGCTGAAACCTGCTTGCGGAACATTGGTTCACTATAGTGAACCGCGTGACTCATGACTAGGAGTGGAAGAACTGAGGTCATGGACAACGGGCAGCAGCACGGGACTGGGGACAGGACACTGGAAACCGGCGCTGAGCCGCCCTGACGCCGACGGAAGGGTCTCTCAACTGGGTACTGGTCCTTGCTTGGGATTTGGGGTTTGGGATTTGTGATTTCCCGCGACCTGCGCGGGCGCTACGCGCCGAGGTACCTTTCTTGATGCGAGAATCTTCGGACAAGGACTTGGACTCGCCGGACAGGGCAATCTTACCGATCTCGAACACGTAGGCCCGGTGGCTGATTTCCAGGGCCAAGCGGGCATACTGCTCGACCGGACTTTCCGGCGAGTCAACAGTCATGTCTCTGGAGATTCCGTGTCCCTAGTTTGCGGCGGTTCCCTTCGACTCCGGCGGGTCTCTCAGGTCGCGGATAGCTCGCACTGCGGTGTCCCACCTCTCCTTGTCGATCGCCAGCGCACGTTTGGTCGTCTCTTGGTCAGTCCCGAAGATCGCAAAGAGCATCTTGACCATGCAGGCACGGCAAAGTTTCACGTCTTCCCTGCGGTCCGGCGACCACAGTTTGCGGAAGTACTTGCTTCCACGCTCGATGAGACACCCGAACTCGCACTGGTGTTGCTTCTGGGCCTTGGGTTCACTCCATGGGGCGTATTCCCACGAAATAGCGTTCAGTAGCGCAACGTGGGCGTTCAGGTGCTGTTCTACATCCTCATAGCGAGAATCCATACGTTACTTCTTTGGTCGTATCGATGCGGCCTTCGCTCCGCCGTCGTTTGCTTGTTGAGAGCCGACCTTCTGGAGCAGCTCGGAGATGCTGCCGACCCAGAACCGCCGGTGCAGTTCATCCGACTGAGCCGCGTCACGGTTGTAGCAGAATGTCTGGACGTTGGCCGTAGTCCCTTCGTGCGCTATGCGCCGTGGCCGGCCATTCTCCTCGAAGAGGTGACGGTAGCCGTCCAGCTTCCAGTAGGTCTTCGTGTGCGCCATGCCCTTGGGGTCAACGAAGACAATGCGGCAGTGCTCGCCTTTTCTGAACCAGAACACGAAGTCGGGCCGGAACATGGCGATACGATTCTCCTCCGGGTTGTAGTACGGTATGCCCACGTCGTCCAGCGACTCATCCAGCTTGCTGAACATCCACCAGTCGTACTCATCGAAGCCGGTCCCGCCGTCGGCCAAGTACTTCTCAAGGTCGCGTACGAATCTCACTTCGCTCTCGGTGCGAATCACATGCTTGATGTAGTCGGCCCGCCCCTGTTCATCCAACAAGACCGGCAGGTAGTAGTGGTTCGGTACATACTCGATGTTCAGCTTCCTGCCTTCATGGTCGAACTCAGCGCTCTCCTTCATCCGCTCAAGCGCCTTCACCCCGGCCTTGTACTGCGCCCGTGTAATCTCGCCCCGGTCGAGCTTCTCGTCCAACTCACGCTCCCGCTCCGGCTTCCGGCTCGCATCATGCACCGCGTCAACGTCCTGCTGAAGCTCGCTGACATCCTTGAGTGTCACCTGGACATTCAGGTAGTGGCAAATCTCCTTGTCCAGTTCCTTCAGTCGGTCGAACTCCTGTGGCGCAATTCCGAAGTAGGCCAGCACGCGCCGGGTCAGCATGTCCGGGTTCCGGTACTCGCGCGCCCCTTCGTGAAAGAACGTCTCCATCGGCGCGTTCACGCTCTCCTTGAGCATTCCCAGCAGCTTCGGTTCGGCCTCGTAGTTCGCCAGCAGCACGCGGTCGTCACCCAGATAGCCGACAGGCAGGCAGTATGCAGCATACAGCAGACAGCATATAGGGCGGACGGAACCAGACGCCAGTGCGACTCGGGAATCCCTGTATCCTGTATCCTGTCTACTGTCTACTTCGGCAAGCATCCCGATTCGTGCCCATCACAAACAGCGTCTCCAGCGCCTGCGCATCATCGGCAGTTAGGAGTTAGCAGGTAGCAGTTAGGAGTTAGGAGTCAGGAACCGCGTCTGTCTGCTAACTGCTAACTCCTAACTGCTAACTCCTAGCGTCCGCGCCGACTCCGATGTTGATGAAGTTGGCGACATTCGGCCGGTTCGAGTCCCAGCCCTCGTAGAAGCTGCGCGACCCCATCAGGATGTTCACCTCTGAGTCAGGCGCATTCAGCCGCTCGAAGCAGCTCTCGTCCTCGTGGCGGTCGGTCACGTTATACCCGTCCAGTTCGTCCTTGAGCCAGCCCGAGACGTCGCCAATCTTAATCAGGGCAAACGGCCGCTCGCTGGTCTTGAGCTTGAATGCCAGTTCCTTCTGATTCGAGGGCCTGACCAGTACCTCAATCTCACCCGGAGAACTCGCATTGAACACGAGCTTCAGCACGTCCTTCGGCTTCAGTCCGCGCAGCACGTCCTCCTGCACCGAAACCACGCTGTCGCTCTCGAACACCGGCGCAGGACGCTGGCTGAGTTCGTCCAGCAGCTCCTTCTTCGCCGCCTGCCAGACACTGTCGGCTACTTCGCCCTTTCCGGCTCGTTTCAATTCCCGGAAGAACCGCTTCAGGTCCGCGTCCTCGGTATTTACGGAGTTGACCAGGGTCAGAAGCAGCGGCCGATGGTACATCTTCGGCTGCTTCGTCCTCAGACGCTCAGCCAGCTTCATGACATAGGCCAAGAGCATCAGCGACTTGAGCACGATCTTCTGCTTCTCCTCGCCTGTATAGTCATCCTGGTCCCGGAACGCCCGGAACTCCTGTTGGAGGATGGCAAGATGCTTGCCGTATCCGGCTTGAGTGAACCGGGCCAGGTTGAAGTCGCAGACCGTGGTCACGATGTCGCGCTCGTCGGTGAACGTGGCCGAGAAGTTGAACAGGAACCCGTTGCGGGCAAGAATCGAATAGATGTGCTGGCGCTTGGAGTCTTCCTTGTCGCCCTTGTGCGCCTCGTCGAGCAGAACGTACCACTTCCCGTTGTCGTCATAGTTGCGGAAGTCGATGATGCGTTCCTTCTGCTCGTCGCTCAGGTTATCCGACCGGTAGTAGAACACGGTCATCTCCCGCGCGCCGAACAGCGATGGACTCTCCCGTTTCGCCTCGGCGTATTCCTTCAGTTCCCGCAGACGAATGAACAGGTCGTTGCGCGAGGAGTTGAACTCCTGAACGTGGCGCTTCAGTTGTTCTATCAGGTCTTCCCGATGCGTCAGCACAAGGATGTCATTCGGTGGAATCTCGCCGGCCAGAATCAGCCCGCGAAGGACCTCGATGAGCTTGACCAGCACCAGCGTCTTTCCGGAGCCGGTCGCCATCCAGAAACACATCCGGTTGACGATGCTCTCGAACGGAATCTCGCCCGCCGTTCCTCTTCCCCCTCTCCCTTGAGCGGCAGTCCCCCTCGCCCAGCTTGCGGGGAGAGGGTTGGGGTGAGGGGTTTCCCAGGGTGAGGGTGAAGCACCAACTCTCCCTCTCCCTTGATTGGCAGAACATTCACTCCCTCTCCTTCTGGGAGAGGGCTGGGGTGAGGGCGATACTTCAGTATCGTAGTAATCATCGAGCAGCCGCCGCAGCCGTCGTCCGAGTCGGGCCAGCGGTAGGTTCATCCCTACTGGCAATT
>JAPLUO010000352.1 GCA_026397595.1 Caldifarciminota bacterium | reverse complement strand
ACCCACTGGCGAAACTGATCGAACTGCCGACCGAGCGAAGAGGAACCGCCGCCGACCTGACTAGAGCCTGCGGCGGCAGACAACTCTAACGAAAGCGAGACGGCTAACGCACGGCTTGACTGCCATACCTGCCTTTGTGGTGAACTCTTGTCTCGGTTCTAGGGGAGCGGGTTCTGCTTGACTCTTGCGCTCTTCGTTCTAGCATAGACGGATGTTTCCAACTGTCCTCCGAATCGGCAACCTCCATATCTATTCCTATGGAGTGATGCTATTCATTTCGTTCGTCTTCGGCATAGCGGTCGTGGAGCACCGGGCAAAGAAGTTCGGCGTCGATCCGAAGAAGGTGACCGACCTCGCGCTCTGGGTGCTGCTGGCGGTGGTCCTCGGCTCAAGGCTTTTCTACGTCGCGTTCCACTGGCAGGAGTTCAACCACGACCTTATCGGCATCATCGCGTTCTGGCGCGGTGGGCTGGCCGGGTTGATGTTCTACGGCGGGTTCCTCGGCGGCATCATTGCCGGTTTCCTGTTTGTCTATCTCAACAAGTTGCCCGTTCGGAAGCTGATGGACGCGGTTGCTCCGGCGGTCGTGCTCGGCGAAGGGTTTACGCGCATCGGCTGCTTCCTTAACGGCTGTTGCTTCGGCGCGCCGACCAACGGCGCCTGCGGCATTGTCTTCCCGCACAACTCGCCGGCGGGCGCGACCTTTGTGGACACGCCGATTCACCCGACCCAGCTCTATTCGTCCGCGGCCGGGTTCATCCTTTTCTTCCTCGCGCTCCGGCTCGAAAAACTCCGCCTGAAGCCGGGTGTGCTGGCGGCAATCCTGTTGATTGTCTACTCACTGTTCCGGTTCGGGATTGACTTCGTCCGCTTCTACGAAAACAACGCGAATCTCTGGGGCAACCAAGTTGTCGCGCTCTGCCTGACCGTGGTCGGGGTTGCGCTCCTAATCGTGTTCCTGCGCTGGCCAGGCACGGGCGCAAGCACAAGCACAAGCGCAAGCCGCGGCGCGCGTCGTTGAGTTTGGGCTTGAGCTTCCTTGCTTGAGCTTGGGCTTCTCCAGTAGCGCCCGCTTCCTCCTTAGGTCCCTCGCGGATTTCGTATTCCCGCCGATATGCTACGGCTGTGATTCGGAGATTGAAACCGGACTCGTGTGTGAAGCCTGCCGGCTCGACCTGTTCACGCACGAGCTGGCAGTGTGCTCAAAGTGCGGTCGGCCGTGCACTCCGGCAACGAACTACTGCGGTCAGTGCGCCATACCTTTCAGTCTGAGCCGGGTGCGGGGGCTGGGATTCTATGCCCCGCCTTTTGACAAGCTGGTTCAGGCCTTCAAGTACTCGGGCAAGACGAAGGTGGGGGAGTTGCTCGGTCAGGCGTTGGCAGCTTTGGTCCGGCAGGACGAGGTGCTCTCAGCCGCGGACGCGGTCTGCCCGGTCCCGCTTCACCCGGCGCGGCTTCGCGAGCGCGGCTTCAACCAGTCCCTGCTGCTGGCAGCCGCCATCTCGATGGACTCCGGGATACCGCTTGCCGACTGCCTGATCCGCCACAGGAATACGTCAACCCAGACGATGAAGACCAGTCCGGAGGCGCGGCGGAAGAACCTGGAACGTGCGTTCCGCGTCCGGCCGGAGCCCGGCATCGCCGGGAAGACTGTCCTGCTCGTGGATGATGTGATGACGACCGGGGCGACGCTGGACCAGGCGGCGCGGGAACTGTTGAAGGGCGGAGCGGCTAGCGTGCTGGGCGTGGTGATTGCGGCTGCCCACGCTGGAGCCCGGCCATCACCATCTTGAGCGAATCGCGCACCTGTGCGAACCGCGGCATGTCCGCCTGCTTGACCGGGCTGCGGCGCGGCGGGTTGAGCTTGAGCGGGTTGGTCGGCGTACCGAACTTGCGCACCTCGTAGTGCAGGTGCGGGCCGGTTGCGAGACCGGTCATGCCGACGTAGCCGACAACCTGTCCCTGCTTGACCGGCGCGCCACTCCTGATGCCTTTGCCGAATCCACTCAAATGGCCGTAGCGGGTCTCGTACCCCTCGGCATGGCCGATGACAACCAGTCGGCCGTAGCCGCCTGACCAGCCTGCGGAAATCACGCGGCCGTCCGATACCGCCTCGACCGGTGTACCCTTGGGCGCCACGTAGTCAATGCCCTGGTGCTCGCGCACTATCCGTAAAATCGGATGGAACCGGCGGCCGAAGAACGAGGAGACCCGTGAGAAATGGAGCGGCGACTTCTGGAACGTCTTGCGCAGGTTCTGGCCCTCGGCGTTGTAGTAGTCGGTCGTGCTCTCCAGGTCGGTGAACCGATAGCCCGCAAACGAGCCGACCTGGCCGGAATACGTTGCCGCGAGTATCCGGCCGTAACCGATGCAAGTCGAGTCGCAGTACTTCCGCTCGAACAGAATCGAGAAGCTGTCCTTCGGCTGAACTTCGGTAAAGAAGTCAACTTCCCATCCGAAGATGTCTGTATAGTTGGCGATTAGTTCCGGCTTCTCGCCCATGGCCATCATCGTCTCATAGAGCGAACTGGCAATAGTGCCTTTGACAAAGGCGGTCGTCCTACGGATGTTCCTGAGTACCATTGAGACGCGGCAGTCCGATGAGTCGAGATCGATACGATAGACGGTTTCGACGTTCCGCTGATAGAGCAGGCGCTTCGTAGGGGACTGTGAGGGGACTGTCCCCGAGGTCCCCCGATGGGGACTGTCCCCAGCGTCCCGCTCGGACGAGAGCACAAACAGGCTGTCACCCGGCCGCATAGCCTGCAGATTGAAGCCCGCGTTGCGCAGGGCAGGCACGATCCGCCCGATGTCCTTTGTCGAGAACCCGGCGCGGGACAGGACGGTTGGCATTATCTCATTCTGCTTCAAGGCAAAGGCTGAGACCTCGTATTCGATTTTCGATGCTTGAGCTTGAGCTTGTGCTCTCTGCCGGGCCTCGCGCGCCCGTTGCGCGCGGGGCACGAATACTGCCAGCAGGACCAACGCCGCGATGAAGGCGAGCACCACGCCGACCGCGACCCAGCGGCCGTAACTTAGCGGTTCTTTCTGCTTGGGCGGTTGCGAACGGCCCGGATAGGCCCTAGTCCCGACATTGAAATCTGAGTTGGCGTGAAAAGAAGAGGCTACTTCCCTCGTATCGCTGCGTCTAA
>JAPLUO010000370.1 GCA_026397595.1 Caldifarciminota bacterium | reverse complement strand
GGAGCGTTACGTTGAGAGCGCGCTTGGGATGCGGCACCGGGCCGGACTGGGCATCGCCACGGTAACGGACGCAATCGCGGTGATCGTTTCCGAAACAACGGGCAAGATAACTTTCGCAAGCCGCGGAAAGCTGCTCACTGGTCTGACCCCTTCCCAGCTCAAGTACAACATCCAGCAGGCGCTGGCCAAGGAAGTCTAAACGATGAACCAGGGACGGGTCCGGTTGATCGTGTTCGGTGCGGTATTCGCGGTCGTGTTCGCAGTCTACTACTACAGCGCGTCCCCGACCGCGGCCTTCTGGGACTGCGGGGAGTTGACTGCCGCAGCCTACACTATGGGCGTGCCTCACCCGCCGGGCACGCCGCTGTTTGTCACCATCGGCCGCATCTTCGCGATGCTGCCGACCGCCAAGGAAGTTGCGTTCCGGGTGACCATGATCCCGCTTCTGTTCGGCGCGTTCTCCTGCGGTCTCATCTACCTGCTCGTCATCAAGCTCATCTCCCTCTACGCCACAGCGGAGCGCCGGTACGACAAGTGGCTGCCGCACGTGGCCGGAGTGTTCGGCGCGCTGGCATGCGCCTTCGCGTTCTCGTTCTGGGACAACTCGGTTGAGGCCGAAGTGTACGGCCCGTGCGTGGTCGTCGCATTGTCGGTGCTTTACATGTCGCTGGTCTGGCGTGACCAGCTTAAGCGAGTCGGCGGCGACAACCGCCTGATACTGGTCATGATATTCCTGCTCTTCCTTTCGACCGGCATCCATTTCACGCCGATGATGACTGTGTTCGCGGTGCTCGTGTTTGCGCTGGTGGTCGACCGGGAGGCGGTCGTGCAGTTGCGGTTGTTCGAACTGGTGGCCGGCTACCTCGTGATATTGACCGCGACCGAGTTGGGCTTGTCCATGGGCACGTTCGTCGCCGTGCCGCTGATGCTCGCCGCGACCTGGCTGGGAATCAGGGTAATGGAACGGTCGGACAAGACCATCTCGGTGCTATACGGCCTGGGGTCGTTCTTCCTTGTGTTTGTCATCGCCTATGTGGCCGCGGGCAACAAGATCATGGACGACACGGTGCTGTTCCTGGCCTCGCCGACCGTCGCATTCATCGAACGGTGGGTCCGGTCTCCGTTTACCCTGGTGCTGTTCGTGCTCGGGTACGGCGGGTACCTGTACTGGCTGCACCGGAAGAACAAGCTGCGCCCGAAGTACGTCGGTCTGATGCTGGGACTCGTGTTCCTCGCCGGCACGGTTCAGTTCATCATGTTCATCCGGGCGCATCACGCGCCGGTAATCAACGAGGCAGACCCCTCGAACTGGCGGGACTTCGTGAGCGTGCTCAAACGCGAGCAGTATGACCCGATGAAGCTGTTCCCGCGTAAGACCCAGTTCCTGACCGAGGACGACTGGCGCATGAACCAGAACCCGCGCTTCGGCCTGCTGGTCGCGTATTTCGAGCAGGTGAAGTTCTACCTGCGCTACTTCTTCTGGCAGTGGGGGAACGAGCGGTTCTTCGACATCTTCCTGCACATCGGCTGGCAGGCGCTGCTCGGCCTGATACCGCCGCTTCTGGGACTCTGGGGCATGTGGCACCAGTTCCGCAAGGAGAAACGGTCGTTCGTCATCATCTTCGTGGCGTTCCTCGTCGCGTCGGTCGGACTCATCACCTACCTGAACCTGAAGTACTCGCCCTCGGACCCGAGGCGCGGCGACCCAAGCCAGGGCAGGCTCGGGTACCTGGAGGTGCGCGAACGTGACTACTTCTACGCCTTCTCATTTGTGTTCTACACCATCTTCGTCGGGGTCGGGGCCTACGCGTTCCTCCGCACGGTCATCGACCGGCTGCGCTTCAAACAGCTCCCGGCATACGCCGTGTCCGGGGTGCTGCTCGCGTTCGGGTTCGTACCGATGCTCCTGAACTACCCTGACGTGACCCGCCGTGGCAACTGGATTCCTGCCGAGTACGGATACAACATGCTCGCTTCCTGCCCGGGCGAGCACGCGGTCATCTTCACCAACGGCGACAACGACACATTTCCTCTCTGGTTCATGCAGATTGTGCCGTCACGGATATCGGCATACAACCCGAGCTTCGGTAAGAACGTCCGGGTCGGGATACTCTCGCTGCTTAACACGAACTGGTACTGCAAGCAGCTCAAGCGCTGGGGCGCGCCGATCTCGTTCACCGAGGCGGAGATCGACCGGCTGCCGCGCGGATTTGCGGGAAAGAATAACCGGACGTTCCTGCTCGAAGATATCATGATCCGTGACATGGTCGCGACCTCAGCCGGGGTCAAGCTCAAGTGGCCGGACGACTACGGCTCGACGTCCGAGGAGTACATGGCCAAGGTGTTCGGCCCGGGCTACCACCCGCGGACGCCGGTCTACTTCGCGACCACGGTCTCTCCCCGCAGCCTGCAAGACGTAAAGCCGCACCTGCGACTTGAAGGGCTGGTGTACCGGGTCGTGCCTGAGGCAGGGGCCGATCAGGTGGACGCACCGAGAAGCCGATACCTGATTGACTCCGTGTACAGCATGAAGTCCATCTTCGACCCCCGGGTGCGGAAGGACGAAAACACCCGCGGCCTGCTGATAACCTACGCCGCAAGCTTCATGGGTCTGGCCGGCGAGTATCGGAAGCAGAACCGGCCGGCAGATGCCGAGGCAGTCATGAGCCGGGCCGCCGGGCTCGATATGGACCGGGACCGGCGTGTAACCATTCTCTATCACCTCTCAACCTACGCGCTCCAGAGCGGACACTTCGACCACGCCCTGGCCGTACTCGATACCATCCGTGCCCTTGGGTACACGCAACCGGATTTCGCCCTGCGCCGGGGTGCCGCGTACGAAGGGCTCGGGAACCTCGCGGCGGCTGAGGCTGCCTATCTCGAAGCAGTGTCGGCAGAACCGAGTCGGAGCGAGTTCGTGCAGCCGCTCGTGCGGCTCTACCTGGATAAGCTCCGCGACACAGCCAAGGCGAAGGCTCAGCTCGAGCAGTGGCTGCGCCGGGTCCCGTCAGACTCGGAAGCGGCCCGCCAGCTCAAGCAGCTTTCCTGAGCCTCGGCTCCGTTCCGCGGCGCAGCCGCGCGCCTCATTTGACTCTTTTCGGTTCCCTCTATAGTATGATGCTTCGTGAATGACTTACCGAACCTGTGCGCCGGTACCCGGCACCTGAAACCTTGAACCCCTGAACCCTGTGTCTTACTGGAGGCCTGCCCGATGAACGACCGGAGAATACGCATCATCCTCTTTGCCGTGGTGTTTGCCATCGTGTTCGTCGTGTACCTTGCGAGCGTTGCGCCGACAGCATCGTTCTGGGACTGCGGTGAGCTGATCGCAACGGCGTACACGATGGGCGTCCCCCACCCGCCGGGCACGCCGCTGTTCGTGACCATCGGCCGTATCTTCTCGATGCTGCCGACCAGCATGGAATACGCTTTCCGGGTCAACCTGATCCCGGTCGTGTTCGGTGCGTTCTCCTGCGGCCTCATCTACCTCCTCGTCATCAAGCTCATCTCTCTGTATACCACCGCGGAGCGCCGGTACGACAAGTGGCTGCCGCACGTGGCCGGAGTATTCGGCGCACTCTGCTGCGGGTTCGCGTTCTCGTACTGGGACAACTCGGTTGAAGCCGAAGTGTACGGCCCGTGCGTGGTCGTCGCGCTCTCGGTGCTGTACATGGCGCTGGTCTGGCGCGACCAGCTTAAGCGGGTCGGCGGCGACAACCGCCTGATACTGGCCATGATATTCCTGCTCTTCCTTTCGACCGGCATCCATTTCACGCCGATGATGACCGTGTTCGCGGTGCTGGTTTTCGCGTTGGTGGTGGACCGGGAGGCGGTCCTGCAGTTGCGGCTGTTCGAACTGGTGGCCGGGTACCTGGTGATACTGACCGCGACCGAACTGGGCTTTTCCATCGCCGCGTTCATCGCCGTGCCGCTGATGCTGGGTGCGACCTGGCTGGGAATCCGGACGATGGAACGGTCGGACAAGACGATTTCGGCGTTCTACGGTTTGGGGTTGTTCTTTCTCGTGTTTGTCATCGCCTACGTGGCCGCCGGCAACAAGATCATGGACGACACGGTGCTGTTCCTGGCCTCGCCGACCGTCGCGTTCATCGAGCGGTGGGTCCGCTCGCCGATACTGACGGTGGCGTTCGTGCTGGGCTACGGCGGCTACCTGTACTCGCTGCACAAGCAGGGCAAGCTGAACCTGAAGTACGTCGGCTTGATGCTTGGTCTCGTCCTCCTTGCCGGTTCGGTCCAGTTCATCATGTTCATCCGGGCCAAGCTGGGTCCGAGCATCAACGAAGTGAATCCCTCGAACTGGCGGGACTTCGTCAGCGTGCTGAAGCGCGAGCAGTACGACCCGATGAAGCTGTTCCCGCGCAAGACCCAGTTCCTGACCGAGGAAGACTGGCGCATGGACCAGAACCCGCGCTTCGGACTGCTGGTCGCCTACTTCGAGCAGGTCAAGTTCTACGTCCGCTACTTCTTCTGGCAGTGGGGGAACGCGCGTTTCTTCGACATCTTCCTGCACATCGGCTGGCAGGCCATACTCGGCCTGATACCGCCGCTTCTGGGACTCTGGGGCATGTGGCACCAGCTCAAGAAGGAGAAGCGGTCGTTCGTCCTCATCTTTGTGGCGTTTCTCGTCGCGTCGGTCGGACTCATCACGTACCTGAACCTGAAGTACTCGCCCTCGGACCCGAGGCGCGGCGACCCGGCTCAGGGCAGGCTCGGGTTCCTGGAGGTGCGTGAACGTGACTACTTCTACGCCTTCTCATTTGTGTTCTATACCATCTTCATCGGGGTCGGGGCCTATGCGTTCCTGCGCTGGTTCGCCGATTGGGTAAAGACTAGGAAGCTGCCGATGTACGCCGTGTCCGGCGCGCTGCTCGCGTTCGGGTTCGTGCCGATGCTCCTGAACTTCCCCGAGGTAACCCGGCACGGCGACTGGATTCCGGCCGAATACGGGTACAACATGCTCGTATCCTGCCCGGGTGAACACGCGGTCATCTTCACCAACGGCGACAACGATACTTTCCCGCTCTGGTTCATGCAGACCGTGCCGTCACGAGCGGCCAAGTACGACCCGACGTTCGGCAAGAACGTGGCGGTCGCGAACCTATCGTTGCTCAACACCAACTGGTACTGCAAGCAGCTCAAGCGCTGGGGCGCGCCGATCTCGTTTACCGAGTCGCAGATCGACAAGCTGCCCCAGGGGTTTGTCGGCGAGAACAATCAGACGTTCCTGCTCAAGGACATCATGATGCGCGACATTGTCGCCACGAGCGCCGGCATCAAACTGGAATGGCCCAACGACTATGCCTGCACGTCGGCGCAGTTCCGGGCCAAGGTGTTCACCGCAAGCTACAATCCGCGCACACCGGTCTACTACGCCACGACCGTTTCCCGCGACAACCTCGAGGACGTCGAACCGAACCTGCGCCTCGAAGGCCTGGTTAACAGCGTCGTGCCGGAGCAGAGTCTGAACCAGGTTGACTCGGCGAAGACCAGGCGCCTGTTGTATGACGTCTACGTGATGAGCTCGATGCTCGACCCCAAGGTGAAGAAGGACGAGAACACGCGCGGCCTGCTCATCAACTACGCGGCCAGCTACCTGGCGTTGGCCAGCGAATACCAGAAGGCGAACCGAAACCGCGACGCCCTGGAAGTGATTGAAAAGGCGCTGAGCTTCGACCTCGAAGAGGACCGCAAGATACCGCTGCTGTATCACGCGTCTGTGTTCGCCATGCTGAACGGCCAGTACGACAAAGCGCTGGGTTACCTTGATTCCATCGAGAGCCGGGGATTCAAGGATCCGGAACTGTCGCTGCGACGCGGCTATGCATACGAGGGAAAGGGCGAGTTTGACCGGGCGGAGACCGCATACCTCAAGGCGATTGCCGGGGACCCGAGCCGGCCGGACCCGCTGCAGGCGCTGTACCGGCTGTACCTCGACGACATGCACGACACCAGCCAGGCGCGGAGCCTGCTGCAGCAATGGCTCAAGCGCGCACCCTCGGACTCGATCGCGACGAAGATGCTGAAAGACATCTCGTAGTGGTCAAGTGTTCCAGTGATCCAGTGGTCCAGTGCCGGACGCCGCATCCTCACTGGGCCACTTGACCACTAGACCACTGGATCACTATCCGTGGTATGCACGAGCTTTCCATCACCCGCTCGATGCTCGATCTTGCCCTAGCCGAGACTAAGAGCCACGGCGCTAAGCGGATAAGTCGAATCCGGCTGCTGCTCGGCGAGGGCGGCAGCGTCGTGCCGGACTCCGTCCGGTTCTACTTCGACCTGATGAAAAAGGACACCGCGGCAGCCGAAGCCGAGCTTGAGTTTACGACCGTCCCGGTGCGGATACGCTGTCCCAAGTGCGGGAAAGAGTGGGGAACGTCCCCGAAGGGACTGTCCCCGGACGGGGGCTGTCCCCAAAACCCGTTCGAGGGCATGTGTGCCTGCAACGCCGGCGGCGAAGTCATCTCCGGGCAGGAACTGGTCATTGAGAGCATAGATGTGGACTGAGGAGAGTGGTCAAGTGCTCCAGTGCTCAAGTGCTCCAGTGAACGGAAGGGTTCAGGGGTTCTGGGGTTGGCCGCAGCGGCCCCTGTCCGACAGTGCAGGGATTCGGGCCGGATCCGCGTTCCTGTTTTCACTCTTCACTCTTCACTCTTCGCTATTCGTCCGACGTTTCCGCCTCCTGACTTTGACATTTCCCCTTCTGACTTTGTCATTTGCCACTGCCGGGCAGTGGCGCGGCATCTACGACGACGCTCCTATTGCCGTCCATATCACGCCGAGCAGGGACGTTTACGACGTAGGGGATACGTTCCGCCTCAGCATCACTGCAACCAACACCAGCGACCGCGCCCTGCTCATCAAACGAGACTGGAAAGAACAACTGGTGCTCTACCACATCCATCCGACTACCGGCGAGCAGATTGAGTGGCCGGGCCGGCTCCTGACGGCGACGTGGATGGACTCAAGCGACGTGGTCCGGCTGAAGCCGAACCAGAGCTACACGGTCAACCGGTACATCCGCGTGTGGATACCGGAAGACGTCGCGACCTTCCAGTTCCGGCTCAAGCTCGGCGGAATCAAAGACTACGCCTACAAGTTCGATATGTGGCAAGGCATCGCCTGGTCCAACGCCATTACACTTACAGTCAAGCCCGAGCCCTAGCGCGGGCGCGGCCGACCGTCACCCGTGCACAGCTAACCGCCAAGGACGCCAAGAGGGATGTCATTCCGACCGGAGCGAAGCGGAGTGGAGGAATCTCTCGGTTACTGCCAACCGCAAACTGGTCACTGGAAACTCGCGCCCGCATGGCGCGGCCACGGTTCACGGCTTGCGCCGATAGCGTGTATTGACTCCGACTTACCCTAAGATTACACTTACGCACATGTCACGGACCAACGCCTTAGGCAAGCTGGCGGAACTCGAGACCGCGGTCGAGCATCTGACCGAGACGGAGTACGACAAGTTCCGCCGCTGGTTCCTGGAGAGAGACTGGGAAGCCTGGGACCGGGACATTGAAACCGACTCGGCCTCGGGCAAGCTGGACTTTCTTGTCCAGGAAGTACGCGACGCCAAGCGTTCCGGCAAACTGCGCGACCTCTGATGCACCGCGCGACCGGGCGGTACTGGCGCTGCTATCGCCGGCTGCCCGGAGAGGTGCGACAACGCACGGACAAGTCCTTCTCGCTCCTGCGTGAAAACCCCCGCCACCCATCGCTGCGCTTCAAGCACGCAGGTACGTTCTGGTCCGTCCGGATTGACATCGCGTATCGCGCCCTGGCTGTCGCTGATGGTGAGGACCTCATCTGGGTGTGGGTCGGCCCCCACGACGAGTACGACCGGCTGATTCACGGGCGCTAGGCATCCCGTTGTTGATTCCGTCAATCCCGGACCTCTAGCTCGTGCCCGCACGGGCGCGACTGCTGCTAGCTGTCGGCTGTCAGCTGTAGGCCGTCAGAGATGGCAGGGGAGGCCCCGCCCGCGCGACGGGCCGGGACATCGCCCAATGGGTGACTGTCCCCAACTTCCGGCTCAAACTCGGCGGCATCAAAGACTACGGCCGCAAGTTCGACACGTGGCAGGGCATCGCCTGGTCGAACCCCATCACCCTCACGGTCCAGCCCAAGCCCTAGCGCGGGCGCGGGCCAACTGCTCTCTGCTAACCGACGCCGCGTCGCCCCTTCGTTCCACCTGTCATTCTGAGCGCAGCGAAGAATCACGGCGGTTGCTCAGAGCAAGCTCTGAGGGAGTCGGACGAGTCGAAGGGTCTCTTCGTCTGACCAACTCGGCCGCCGTCGGCCGTGAGCCGAACATCGGGAAGCCGCCCGCGCGCCGGGTCGGGCGCGCGTCCGAGATCAGTAGTTCTTTGTGACGTCCCCGGAATTGGGGAATCACGGATATCTGCGTCCGACTGCGGGCAGGGCTTGACGTCGGACGTGCGGTTCGTAGACTGACCCCAGTGGAACCGGTACCATTGGTTCACTTCCTCGGACACTACTACGATGCCGGCGTGTTCTGGGGGATTGCCGCCACGGCGGCAGCATGTGTCGTCGGTATCGTCGTAGCCTACATCCTATACAAGCGCTCTCCATCGAAGGACGTCGAGGCGGCTGTTGCTGAGGTCAATGGTAAGGTAGCCAAGCTGCACGAGGTGCTGAAGCAGCAGCCGCCGGTTCAGGTTCCGGCGGTCGCGCCTGCGGGACTGGTCTGGAACGTGCCGTTTGACCGCAACCGGAGCTTCACCGGCCGCGAGGAGATGCTGACCAGGCTGCGCCAGGAGTTAGTCGGTGGCAAGGACGTAGCGCTGACTCAGAAAGCGGCAGTCCACGGGCTCGGCGGCATCGGTAAGACCCAGCTCGCGGTCGAGTACTGCTTCCGGCACGTTCACGACTATGACATCATCTGGTGGGTCAGGGCCGATACGCCCGAATCGCAGGCCGGGGACTTTGCCCAGCTCGGGCCGCACATCGGTATACCTTCCCAGCAGGAGCAGGCCCAGACGGTCGAACTGGTGAAACAGGCGTTGAACTCACGGGACAACTGGCTGCTCGTGTTCGACAACGTCCAGCAGCCTGCTGACATTGACCTGTGCCTGCCCAACTGCGGCAAGGGGCACGTCATCATTACGTCGCGCCACTCCGACTGGGCCAACAAAGCGGAGGAGTTCCGGGTCGAGGTCCTGCCCGAACCCGAGGCAGTTGTCTTCCTGCTCCGGCGGACTGGAAGAGAAGACAAGGCAGGCGCGCTGGAACTGGCAAAGGCATTGGGCTGCCTGCCGCTGGCGCTGGAGCAGGCTGGGGCGTTCGCCCGGGAGTCGGGCATGAGCTTCGCAGACTACCTCGCGCTCTACCGCGAGCGCAGGCAGGAGTTGCTCAAACACGGGAAGCCGGAGAAGTACGACGACACGGTGCTGACCACGTGGGACATCTCGTTCCGGAAGGCCGGCGAGGAGTCGGATGCCGCGACCGAGTTGCTTGCGGTCTGCGCCTATCTGGATGCGGACGACATCCCGGCGGTAATGCTGGCCGACGCAACAGAAGACAAGGTGAAGCACGCGGAGGCCGTGGCCGCGCTCACTCGGTACTCACTTCTTACCAGCCGGCAGGAAGGTGAAGGCGAGACCGCACGGACGCTCATATCCCTGCACCGGCTGGTCCAGGAAGTCGTGCAGGACCGGATGACGGGTAAAGAAAGAAAGGCGGCGGTCGGGACTGCGGTTGCCATCGTAAATCAGGCCTTTCCGGCTAAGCCCAGCGACGTGAGAAACTGGCCGGAGTGCGTCCGGCTATTGCCTCATGCAACGAACGTACTGAAACACTCGGAACGACTCAGAGTCGAGCCCGAGGGAACGACGAGACTCCTGAATCAGGTTGCGCTGTACCTCCATGCCCGGGCCGAACACGCCTCGGCCGAGCCATTGATGAAGCGGGCGCTGGCGATGGACGAGAAGTCGTACGGGCCGGACCATCCCGATGTCGCCCGTGACCTGAATAACCTCGCCGCGCTCTACCAGGCCACGAACCGTCTGGCCGAGGCCGAGCCCTTGATGAAGCGTGCGCTGGCGATAGACGAGATGTCGTACGGGCCGGAGCATCCCGAGGTCGCCACCGACCTGAACAACCTCGCCCAGCTCTACCAGGCCACGAACCGTCTGGCCGAGGCCGAGCCATTGATGAAGCGGGCGCTGGCGATGGACGAGAAGTCGTACGGGCCGGACCATCCGAACGTCGCCATCCGCCTGAACAACCTC
>JAPLUO010000323.1 GCA_026397595.1 Caldifarciminota bacterium | reverse complement strand
GCAACGAGGACGACGAGCACCAGCAGCCCGATTGACCGTCCGCCGGCGCGCAATGGTCTTGAGTTCATCGGCACTGCACGTATGATACCGGCTGTGCTGTGCTAATCAAGAATGACCAAATACCAATGGCCAGTGTCCAGTCAATGCCCAATGACATAATGTCCTATCGGCACGCCGGTATTTCCGCATTAGTTGGTCATTAGTAATTGGCGATTGGGGATTCAGGTCAGAATGAAGTCCGCCGGCCGGCCGCAATTGTCGCACTTCCCATCCTTGATGCCGACGACGCAACCGGCGTAGCCGCTCCGTTCAACCAGCCGGTTGCCGCACTGCGGGCAGAAGGTGTCCCGGTCGGGGACTGTCCCCGCACGGGGACTGTCCCCAAGGCCGACGTTGCCGACGTACACATAGTCGAGCTTCTTTCGGGCGATTGCCGCCGCTTCCGCCAGCTTCTCGGTCGGCGTCGGCGGCTCGGTCTCACGGTGCCGCGGGAAGTACCGCGAGAAGTGAAGCACGGTCTCGCATCCCAGGCTCGCGACGAAGTCAACCAGGTCGCTGATCTCCGCTTCAGAGTCGTTCCTTCCCGGTATCAGGAGATTGGTCAGCTCGACGTGGCAGGCCTTTACCGAGCTGCGTATGGTGTTGAGCACCGTGTCCAAGTCGCCCTGCACGTAGTCGCGGTAGAACTCCGGGCGAATCGACTTCAGGTCAATGTTCATCGCGGCAACGAGCGGCAGCAACTCGGCCAGCGGCTCGGGATTGAGCATGCCGTTGGTTACCAGTACGTTCCTGATTCCGGCCGCGTGCATTAGTTTCCCCGCGTCCATCAGGTACTCAAACCAGACACAGGGCTCGTTGTAGGTGTAGGCGATTGAGGGCGTGCCGTGGCGACTGGCCAGCGCCAGCAGCTCGTCCGGCTCGACGTGCCGCGACGGCGTGACTTGCTGCGAGATTTCCGAGTTTTGGCAGAAGGGGCAACGGAGATTGCAGCCGTAGGTCGCGACCGACAGTATCTCGCTTCCCGGCAGGAAGTGGTACAGCGGCTTCTTCTCGATTGGGTCGACGGCAATCGAAACTATCTCGCCATAGCTCGCGGCTACGAGTTCTCCGCCGGCGTTCTTCCGGCCGAGGCACCGGCCCGACTTGCCCTCGGCAATCACGCACTCATGGGGGCAGAGAACGCACACGACCCGTCCCGCCGTGGCATCGTGCTTCCAGAATCTGGCTGGCTTCACACCCAATCATAGGCCGGTTTGATGACCCGGTCAAGACGACGGCCGCGGCGGGACGGACCGTGAAACCGGATTCGGCCGGGATGAGTCTAATACTGTGGTGAGGGTTGGGCCGTTGCGTAGTACGTTGAAACCTGTGGTCGGGGCCATAGCTGTACCCGCAATCGGGCAAGCAATGGACAGAGCAACTCGGACGGCAATTCGGGAGGCTACTCTACCCGCGATCTGGAGAGCAACGGGCAGAACTACGAGGAGAGCAACGGGGCCGGCAACTCAGACCGCAATGGCCAGAGCGACCGGTAGAGCAACGGGTAGAGCGATGGAGAGAGTAACGGGGACCGCAACTCGGAGAGCAACCGGGACAGCAACCGGGGAAGCGATTCCGGGGGCAATCGGGACAGCAACGGGTAGAACGACCCACACCACAACGGGCAGAGCAACGGGGAGAGCAACTGGGCCTGCTATGAGGGGAACGGCGGAGGGGACTTTCGGAAATGCCCAATAGTGAATTGAGAATGCAGAAGTTAGGACTCGGACGGGCTTGATGAAGCTGTAGCCTGTGGCTAAACTCATGGTATGGACTCCAGGGCGGATTCGGTTGGCTCTGACGCTGCCCTACTTCCGAAGGAAGTAGGGGCGAGGCTCAGGCAGCTCCGTCGGGAAGCAGGTCTGACCCAGGCCGACGTTGCCTTACGCATGTGCCGACCCGGGCCATCCGGGAAGTCGTACGTGTGCCAGATTGAGCGAGGCTACATGCCCGGTCTCACGTTCAACGCGGTAATGGATTTCCTGCGCGCCTGCGGGGCGAAGGTGAGCGCAATCGAAGATATCTTCGACGCGTACACAAGTCGTCCCCCGATTCCCGAAGAACAGACGAGGAGACAGGTCGCAGAAGCTGCGGTCGGCCTGCCCACGCTCAAACGGGCGCGGGTCGAATGGTACGACATCTTCCACAAGCCCAAGACCGGCAAGCGCGAGACGCCGGAACAGGAGTACGGCCGGCGCGTGCGCGAGGCGCGGGGGCAGGTCAGGGCAATCCGCTGGGAGCGCAGGCTGCACCGGGTGTTCAACGACGTTCTGAACGAGCTGGGATTAGGATGTTCCGACCCTCTGGCCGTTCTCCTGATGACGTACGGCCGGAAGGTGTTCGGCGTACTTCGCCGCACACGCACCATGAGACCAGTCTGGCGGAAGAAGGCCGTGGCCAAACTCGACAAGTGGGCCGTTGGCCATGAGCTTCCGCCCGAGCCCTTCACCAGGATGAAGCAAGCCATCACTGTTCTCTTCGCCGAGATGGAACTCCGCGGCGAGTTGGATTAGGCGCGACAAGACGGGGCGCGCTCCCGCGCGCCCCATCTAAGGCTATCGCAGTCTTCGTGTTTACTCGGTCAGAACCACCTTTCTGCTGAAGCGCTTGTTCTCAGCACTCAACGTGCAGAAGTAGACGCCGCAGGCACAACTGCGCCCTTTCGCATCCTGCCGGTTCCAGGTCAGGTTGTAGTAGCCCGGCTTCTGGTCGCCGCTCGCAAGCGTGGTCACGAGCTTGCCCGCGATGTCGTAGAGTTTGACGCTGACACGAGTCTGTCTGGGTAAAGCATAGCTGATGTTGAGCCTTGTCCTGGCCGGGTTCGGGAAAGGCTGAGCAAAGCTCAGGAGCTTGGGCAGGTTGAGCTTGCCTCCGGATTGCACGCCGCCGGGCAGGCTGTCGTCGCTCTGGATACGGAGCTTGTGTACCATATTCGGTTGCGGGGCGAGCGCGAACACGCTGTGCCCGTTCTCGCTTGGAACCAGTCCCCGGAGCTTGCTGCCGCCCGATGCCGTAATGGCGACAATGCTGCCGCCCAACGGCGTGATGCCTTTGAGCTTGCCGTCAGAGCCGTCGGTGAGGTAGATTGCGCCTGAATCCGTGACCATAACAGCGGTCGGGTTCGCAAAGTCGCCCGTAATCGCTGCCACGTAGTTGCCGCTCGTGTCCCAGACCGCTACCCGGTCGCTCTTTGTATCAGCCACGTAGACCAGGCTGCCTTTGACCGCGATGGCCTCGGGTGAGTTGAGGTTGGTCGAGTCCTGGCCCGGTCCGCCTCGGGTGAACACCAACGTGCCGTCCCGGCGGAACTTACCGATCCGGTCGAGCCCTTTGTCCACCAGCCAGAAGTTGCCGTTGTCGTCTCTGGTGACGCCAATCGGGAGGGACAGACCGGATACCAGCCTTCTGCCTTTCTGGCCGCCCTTGTGCAGCTTGTGGATGCGCTTGTTCCGGGCGTCTAGGACCAGCAGGCTGTCCCCGAGCTCAAGGACGGCTGTCACGTAGGCCTGGGAGCCTGAATCCGAGACCGTAAAGCAGTCGAGTGAGTCCAGGTCATCGCTCAAGTGCAGCACCCGGCCCGTGGCAGAACCAACGAAGATAGACCCCTGTCCAAGCCCGGTCCCGCCGCCCTCGGGCCCGCCGCAGGAATTGCCACCCATGCCCCCGTTGGAGACGACGACCCAGATGGTGTGGCTCGACGAATGGCCGGCTGAATCGTCATCTGACGCCTTGATGTAGTAGTTGCCAATCGGAAGCGAGCCGGTGTTCCAGTACCCGAGGTGCACCGCCGGACCGAAAAGGGGGTTCTCGTTCGGGTAGGCGGGTGAATAGGATACCGAATCCGGTGTCACGGGCAGCCAGTTGGTCGAGTCCTGGTGCCGGTAGGAGAGCCGCCGAGACGCGAACCAGGTATCGCTGGCCGTTTCAATCAAGTCGTAGGCCCATCCGGTTATTTCGGTTATGCCGCTGACATATTGGCCGAGCTGCGGCAGGCTGATGTGCACGAACGGCGGCGTCGTATCGAGGATGACGGTGTCGGCAAAGGCGACTTCGTTCTCCATGCCCGCGCTGTCGAGATACAGCGCGCGTATAACGTGCTGGCCGGCTGCACCGCCCATGCTCCATGCGGCCAGCGTGTCGTACGCACCCCACCAGGCACAGCCGGACTGGGGCTGGAACAAGTTCAAGCCTACATTGTCGGACCAAACGCTCCCGGTCCCGCTTCCGACTCCCTGAGCCCGGACTTTCACCATCCCGCCGCGCCAGACCCAGCCTGAGTCCGGGTCGGCCGGCGTCAGCAGGAACCGGGTCGAGAGGGGACTGTCCCCGCATGGGGACTGTCCCCAAAACCCGAGGGAGCCCTCGAAACACGCGGAATCGACCAGTGACCAGAGAGTGTCGTGCAGGCTCGAATCCTGCCTAACTGAGTAGTACCAGAACGAGACGTCGCCCGCGGCGTCGCCGCCGTGCATGTGGGCCAGGATGCTCGCCTCCAGCACGCACGAATCCCCGTAGTGGGCAGAGATGGACTCAACCGGCACGAACTGCCGTGCCCGTGACTCCGCCGCCGGGCTGACCGAAAGCAATCCCATCTGTAGAAGCGAGTCATACCCGCCGTTAGTGAAGCCCCATGAACCGTCTGTTGCCGCGAACGTGCCGTTTCGCACCAGATTCACCGGGTTCCGGTTGGAGAAGCGCATCCCGTACACCCCTGATGCCGAGTCATAGGCAGCGATTCGTAGCGTACAGTTCGCGCTGGGCGCGAATCGCGTTCCTGTGCCAATAACGATGCTGCCGAACGGCGGCACGGTGTCGAACACTACCACAGAATCCACGAAATCCGGATATGGTGGGCTGACCTTGTTGGGCACATCCAGATACTGCGCATAGAGCCGGTACTTGCCCCGCCCGGATAAGAACCGCCATGTAGTATCATCGACGAAGGGAAACCACGATGTTGAGTCTACGGAGATCAGCGAGTCGCCAAATCCGTAGTATTCTTGCAGCAGCCGGGCTGAGTCGGCCGGGCCGCCCTCTTCCCAGTTGTGCGACTCAAGCTGGCACAGCACCAGCGGCGTGTTGACCTTGCCGCCCGCCGGCACAACCACGTCCAGACTGCCGGTCGGGTAGTGACGGATATGATGTCCGGTCGGGCCGGGGTCTTGCGGCCGGGCCCCAAACCAATGGGTGACAACGTCTTCTGCCGGTTTCTGCTGCACGGTCATGCCCGGCAGCCACCACTCGTGACCACTGGTCTTGGGCGCTGGCTCGAGCCACCAATCCCACCAGTGGAACCCGTAGAACCACGGGTACGGGTCGAGGTGCACGCTGTCACGCCACATCGCCCGGAACGCCGCCTCGTAGCAGTTCTTCTGCTCGTTGAAGTCAATCCGCAGACGCCCGCCGCCTGAAGTTTTGACGATTGTCCCGCTATCGCCGACCGCGAAACCGACCAGGCTGTCGGGAAAGCAGATGCTGCGCAGGCCATGGTCTGTGTTCCACTGCTGGAATCCGCCCTCCATGTCCCAGTCGGGGCTCACGCGGATGGTGTTCCAGTCCATGCCGGCTACGTATGCGGAAAGGTCACCTACCTGATGACGCGCCGGTACGGCAACGGACCGCAGCTCGGCATGGCGGCGAGGCATGTACTCGCAGTCCCAGTCGTTCCCGCATGAGTCTCCGACCGCGAATCCAACGCTGTCACTCGGAAAGTGTACCGACCGCAGGTGCGCGATTGTGCCGGAGCTTCTTGGCGACCAAGTGTCGCCGTAGTTTGTCGTCCTCAGTATCGCGCCCGACTCGCCGACCGCGAATCCGGTCGCACGGCTGGCAAAGAAGACGGAACTCAGGTCGTGCCCGAAACCGGAGGGCGGCGGATGGAGCTCCGCCCAGGTGTCCCCGCCGAAGGCGAACCTCACAATCGTCCCCGTGTCACCCACGGCGCACCCGGTGTCCTTGCAGGGGAAGTGGACCGAACGGAGCGTCCGCTGCGTACTGGATGTGACCGAAGTCCAAGTCGTCCCGCTGTTTGTAGTTCTGAGCGCGACACCGTGCTCACCGACCACATAGCCGGTGAGCGTGTCGCGCGGGAAGCAGACTCCAAAGAAGCTGTCCTTCGTCAGTCCATCCTGCGCGTTCCAGGAATACGAGCGCCCCTGCCCTCCAAGCAGCGCCGTGCTGTCTATGGTCTGATACCCGGCCTCGGTGAACACT
>JAPLUO010000415.1 GCA_026397595.1 Caldifarciminota bacterium | reverse complement strand
TAGTGCCGATGCCGTGGCCGTGGCCGGGGACTATGCCTATGTCGCCGACGAAGAAGCCGGTCTACGGGTCATCTCGGTCGCTGACCCGGCCCACCCGAGCGAGGTCGGGTATTGCGTTACGCCGGACTATGCCTGTGACGTGGCCGTTGCCGGGAACCATGCCTATGTCGCGGACGGCTCTGCCGGTTTGCGGGTCATCTCGGTCGCAGACCCGGCCCACCCGAGTGAAGTCGGTTACTGCGACACGCCGGGTAGTGCCGATGCCGTGGCCGTGGCCGGGGACTATGCCTATCTCGCGGACGGCCGCGCCGGTCTGCGGGTCATCTCGGTCGCTGACCCGGCCCACCCGAGTGAAGTCGGTCACTGCGACACGCCGGGAGCCTGGAGCGTGGCCGTTGCCGGGGACTATGCCTACGTCGCGGACTACTATGCCGGTCTACGGGTCATCTCGGTTTCGGACCCGGCCCACCCGAGCGAGGTCGGCCACTACGACACGCCGGGCCAAGCCTATGACGTGGCCGTTGCCGGGGACTATGCCTATGTCGCGGACGAAAACGCCGGTCTGCGGGTCATCTCGGTCGCTGACCCGACCCATCCACGTGAGGTCGGTTACTTCGCCACACCGGATGAGGTCCGTGGCGTGGCCGTGGCCGGGAACTATGCCTATGTCGCGAGCTACGCTGCCGGTTTGCGGGTCATCGAGTTCTACGGCGGCGGGGTTGAGGAGAGCTTCAAGCCTCAAGCCCCAAGCCGCAAGCTGGAGCCGACCGTCGTCCGTGGGGTGTTGTTCCTCGCGGGAGCCTCAAGCCACAAGCCTCAAGCCGCAAGCCTGCTGGACGCGAGCGGCAGAGCGGTGCTGGAACTCCATCCCGGCGCGAATGACGTGCGGGCGCTTGCGCCCGGCGTCTACTTTGCGCGGGAACCCCAGACTCAAGCCGTCACCAAGGTCGTTGTCACAAGGTAGTCCCTACTCGCGGCGGGTCGTGAAACCGGCAGCGGACGGGGCGAGTCTAAAGAAATGGTGCGGGTTGGGCCGTTGTGAAGTGCGTTGGAACCTGCGGCCGGGGTCATAGCTGTACCGGCAATTGGGACAGCAATGGGCAGAGTAATTCGGAGGGCAATTCGGGAAGCTACTCTACCCGCTATCTGGAGAGCAACGGTCAGGGCAACGGGGAGAGCAACGGGGACGACAACCGGTAGAGCGACTCGGACCGCAATGGTGCGAGCAACCGGGAGAGCAACGGGTAGAGCGATGGATAGAGCAACGGGGACAGCGACTCGGACAGCAACCGGTAGAGCAACCGGGCAAGCGATTCCGAGAGCAATCGGGAGAGCAACTCAGTAGACAACTCAGAGGGCAATTGGGACAGCTATCTGCCCAGCAACTCCCCCCACGGGGCTCTGAGTTAGACGGTCAGCACCTAACATCACAACCCGCAAGCAGATAGGCTTGAAAACCGGGCCGGCGGCGTGTATCCTTCATTGGATACAAACCTGAACCGAGGCGAAGATGAAATACAGCAAGAGTACGTTCGTTTTTACGCCCGAATTCGGGGCGCGGTTGCGCCTGTTGCGCGAGCGGCGGAACCTGTCACTGCGGGACCTGGCTTTGCTCATGGACCGGCACCAGCCCGGGTCCTTCAACCTGCTGGCCAAGCTGGAGAGAGGAGACCTGAAGCATCCGTCCATCAACCTGCTTGTGGACTTTCTGCGGGCGTGCGGGGCAAAGGTCAAGGATGTAGCCGACCTGCTCGACGCCTACCTGTCACAATCCCCCGTGCTTACGCAGAAGGGTGACGCTGCGATCGCGGAACTGCTCAAGAGCCTACCGAAAGGTGAGCAGCGGGCGATGTTGAGATGGGAGAAGGCGACCGCCGAGAAACGGGAGGAGAATGCGGCGGCAGGGCCGGAGAAGAAGGTCGCGGCACAGCCTGAGAAGAAGAAACCAAGGGTCGAGACCGACCGGCAGCGAGTCTTTCGGGTTATCTGGTCGTTCATTCACGCGAACTGGAATGAGGTGTTCGAGCAGAAGCTCTACCAGGCAATGCTTGGGCTTGCGAACGACGTGCCGAGGAGCGAGCGGAAGTGCGCCTGCGGCCACGCGCGCCGGTTCTTCGGTATTCTGACCCGGTACTACAAGCACGAGAAGCGCAGGGAGAGCGCGTTGGCCCGGGTCGAGCGTCGGGCAAAGGAAGACGGGTTCTCTGAAAATGTCATAGCCGCGCTACTGAAGGCGGCGACTGACGCCCACCTTGAGCTGGAGCGGTCGGGCCGGCTCGATTGGCAGCCGACAGAGGAGGAGATAGTCAAGATGGCCGTATACCCGCCGAAGGTCCTGAAAGCCGAGACTCGGCTGGAGGCTGACTCAGCCAGTCCGGTGACCGCGTACAACAAGGCTTTCGGTCTGGTGAAGGCCATGGTGGTGCAGGCGGTCGTGGCCAGGCTGGACGAACTGAGGCTGGCCCATCACGACGGCAAGGACAGGTACATCAACTGGGTTGACGCGCTGCTTCCGCTTGCTTTAGAGTATGGTACCGACTCGCCGGAGTGGAAGGCCAGGGTGTATGCCGACGTTTCGAAGTCCAGGGACCCAGCCCTGACCCGCCAAGTCGCGGCCATCATCGTAAAGACCTTCAACCAGTGGAAGGTCAAGCTCCCGCCGAAGCCGACTGCCGTTCCGAATCCCGAGGTAGAAAGCCACGAAGCTCACGAGACCGAATGAAACGAAGCAGTGTAGGGTGCCGGGGGTCCGGGGGCCAGGTGTTCGGGTTCAGACCTCGGAATTCCCGAGTCCACTTGTCGCGGCGTTAGCATCGGTTTTCTGGCTGCCGTGATTTGACTTTGCCGCGCCCGACCCTACCATGATTCCGAGAGAACGGCGGAATATGCGAGCTCCTGTTCCCACCGCATTTCCGAGCCGTCAGCCGTCGGCCGCGGACCGTCATTGGTTTCCGTCCGCAAGGTCGTAATTGCCCAGCAAGGAGGTCTCGTGAGATTCTGCGTTCTGACTTCTGCGTTCTGCCTTCTGGTGTCGCTAGTCCATGCCCGGCAACCGGGCTTCGACCCGAGGGACGTTGCCCGGCGAGTCCGAAACGCCGGGCGTGAGACGTCTGGCGCAGAGCGTCTGGCGTTAGATGACGGCGAGTTCCTGATTGACACGAGCAGCACTCTTGTGCCCGCGCCGTACAACCAGAAAGACCCGGCCGTTGCCTTTGACGGCGCGAACTTCCTCGTGGTCTGGGAAGACTACGGCAGCGACTACTATGGCATCTACGGCGCGCGGGTGACGCCACAAGGCACGTTGCTTGACCCCTCTGGCCTTGCCATCTCGCAGGCGGCATACAACGACCAGTACTCTCCTGCCCTTGGCTTTGACGGCACGAACTTCCTCGTGGTGTGGCAAGACAACCGCGGCGGCCCCTCTGACATCTACGGTGCGCGGGTGACGCCTGCAGGCACGGTGCTTGACCCCTCTGGCCTTGCCATCTCGCAGGCGGCATACAGCCAGTACTCTCCTGCCCTTGGCTTTGACGGCACGAACTTCCTTGTGGTGTGGGAAGATCGTCGCAGCGGCTATGACACC
>JAPLUO010000292.1 GCA_026397595.1 Caldifarciminota bacterium | reverse complement strand
GCTTGCTTCTCACGCATGGTTAGTACCATCTGGCCATCTCCTTTTAGGTCCGGGGAAGGTCAGATTATGACTCCTTTCAGCTAGATTCCTTACGTGAGGCAACGACCCCGTTTCGTATAGATTTCTGGTGAGGCAACGCGCCCGCTTGACTTGCCGTAGGCGGTAGGTAAACTCCCTCATTCTTGAGGCCTATCAGAGACGCGCTACTGCGGTATCGCAGGCAGCGAGACAGTTCGAAACAACTGAGGAGGAACGTGTGAGAATTGGTACTACGATCTTAGGCCTGCTGCTTCTTGTCGGGCTCTCTCTGGCAGCGCAGACCGCTGATACGAACGTGCCGTCCGGTGCCGGCGTCCTGAGTTCGCTGCGCCGTCCGTCTGAGGCTATCGCCATTCCCGGGCCCTCGCCCAGGACTGATCTGCCCGGCGACACGCTGCACGTGGACCTTGAGGCGTTCAACAACGCTCTGGGTCTGACGGCCGGCGGCGTTTTCTATACGGCTGCCCGCCTGACTCCAACCGTGGCATGCACGGTCGCGACGGTGGTTTTCTACAAAAGGGATTCGTCCAACGACGACTACTTGTTCGTATGGGGCAAGGGCACGTCCACGACACCCGGTGCGATAATCGAGTCGGTGCCCTACTCCGGCGCGACTACGATGGCTTGGCATACAATTAACCTGCCGGTCCTGGTGCCGCTGGCGGGCTCAAGTGACGACATCTGGATCGGTCCACGGATAAACCACGGGGCCGGAACCTACCCACTGGGGATAGACGATGGCCCGGCCGTGGCGGACCGCGGTGGCTGGATAAACAGCGATGGCCGGTGGATACAGGTGAGCAGCGTCGGCTTCAACGTGAACTGGCACATCCGGGCGTTCCTGGGCCGCGGCGGTATCCCGGCCCACGATGTTGGCGCAGAGTTGGTTCTGGCGCCGATAGACACTGTCGTGCCGGGGCAAATCGCGCCCATGGCCCGCATCCGCAACTTCGGCTCCAATCCCGTGAGTAACGTCCCGGTGATCTGCCAGATTGACTCGGTTGTTGGAGAATCCATCCACGTCGTCTTCACTGACACGGCCATCTATACGGGCCCGCTCGCGCCGTCCGAGTCTGCGGACGTAACCTTCCCCAAGAGTTGGACCGGAGCCGTCGGGAGTGACTACAAAGTAACGATGTTCACGAAACTGCCCGAGGACTCGATCTATCACAACGACACTGCGTACGCGTCGGTCTCGGTCCGGCCCCAGCCTGCGGCTGTCGAAGAACAACGCACGAAGCTCGGCGGTTTGATCGACAATGTGCTACCAACCCTGGTGCGCGACCGCGTCCGCATCAACTTCACGGTTGCCCGACGGTGCAGAGTGAGCCTGGGTGTGTATGACGCGACCGGCTCGCCGGTTCGCACGCTGGTGAACGGCACGCTTGAGCCGGGCAGCCAGAGCGCGACCTGGGACCGCACCAACTCGGATGGTCGCCGCGTTGCCAACGGCACGTACTTCTACCGCCTGACCATTGACGGCAGAACGGTGTCGAGCAAGTCGGTCTTGTTCAACTAGAGGCCGGCTCTACAGCAAGGCCGCGCCTCTGGGGCGCGGCCTTTCCTTACGAACGCTGTCCGCTACGGCGTCAGGGTTCAGTAACCGGTCCAGTACGTGTGCAGCGCGGGCCCGGTGCCTCGCGTCAGCTTCAGCGTCCGCACCGGCAGCATCACCGCCGGCGCGCCGGAGGCGCGGCGGTCGTGCTGTTGCAGGAGCTGGGGCGGCTGCTGGTGGTTGACCTGTTACAGGGGCCGGAGCAAGCGCCGTTGCGGCGGCAGGAGCAGCTGCTGTTGCGGGTGCTGTGGCGAGGGCTGGAACGACGGCTGTTGCGAGACGAGGGCTGGGTGCTGTTGCAGGTGCTGGGACAAGGGTTGGAGCGGCGGCTGTTGCGAGACGAGGGCCGGATGCTGTCACGGGCGCTGGGACGAGGGCCGGAACGATGGTCGCTGCGAGGCAAGGGCATGGTGCTGTGACGTGTGCTGGGATAGGGGCTGGCTAGAGGGCCGGGACTTTCCGAATATGGGGTATGCCCTGTGGAGACTCTTTTCACTGCCGAGGAGGCCTGCTGCGAGTACCCTCGCAGGCTCTTCTACCGGCTGTTGGAGCAGGCAGTCACGGTGAAGCCCGCACCCTTCACGGCGATGGTCAGAGGCATTCGCGGTTTGCCAAGTCGCTGCCAACACAACCGGTAGTACGTACTTGAGTGAAGGGAATACCCCATATTGCGCTAGTGCCGGCAACTGCTCACCGGAACGTGAGCCGGCCGGCGGCGAACCGGTGGTGGCCGCCGGCGCTGATTCTCTTCGGGGCGGCGGTCTTGCGGGCCGCCTACTTTGTCTGCTACCTCCGCAACCTGCCGTTCCACGCTCACCCGCTCGGCGACGCCGAGATCTATCTTGACTGGGCCGGGCAGATTGCCGCGGGCGTCCAGACCACCGGGGTCTTCTATCGCGCGCCTCTGTATCCGTACTTCGTCGCGCTGGCCATCAAGACCGGCGCGGGCGTGTGGCCGGTCTACATCGTGCAAGTGGTACTCGGGCTGGCGACGATACTCCTGGTCTATTACATCGCCCGCCGGCTGTTCGGCCCGACGGCCGCGCTGATTGCGCTCGCGTTGGCCGCGCTCGCGGCGCCCCTGCCATTCTTTGAGAGCAAGTTGCTCTCGGCCACACTCGTAGTCTTCCTCATCACGCTCGGGAGCTACCTGCTCTTGCTGGTCGGCGACCGGCGACAGCGCTGGATCTGGCTGCCGGCCGGCATCGTCTTCGGCGCGGCGGCGGTCGCCTGGGCCGGTGCCGGTATCATCTTCGCGCTCGCCTGCATTTGGGCGGTTGCGGGCCGGACCGCCGGACGCAAGGGCGTCTGGCTCGGGATTGCCGGCTGCCTGCTGGTCGTCGGCGTGGTGACGGTGCGCAACGCCACGGCCGGGCAGGACTTTGTCCCCATCAGTTCCAACGGCGGCTTCACCCTTTACCAAGGTAACAACCGCCTTGCCGCCGGCACCCTTGCCCAGCCGCCGGAGATGTTCGAGTTCAAGCACGAAGGCCGTTTCCTGACCGCGATTGCCGAACAGGAGCAGTTCGAGAAGCTGTACGCGGAATCGCTTGCCGGGCACGCACTCCGGCCGTCGCAAGTTTCCGCCTTCTGGGCCGGGCGGGCTGTATCCTGGGTCGTTCACAACCCCGGCGCATTCGCACTGCTGCTGGGCCGCAAGCTGGTGCTTGCCCTGTCCGACTACGAATCACCGTCAGACTACAACCTTGACTTGGAACTGCATATGGTCTGGCCTTTGCGCCTCGCATCTGTCCGCTTCGGGTTGCTGCTCGCCCTGGCCGTTACCGGGCCACTGCTCTCGCGCGAACGGCGCTACTGGCCGTTGTACGCGGTCCTGCTCGGCACGCTGGCAGCCCTGCTGATTTTCTACGTGGCCGACCGCTATCGCCTGCCCGCATACCCGGCGCTGGCGGCGCTGGCTGGAGCCGGTGCGTACAAGCTCTGGCGGGCGGCGCGATTCCGAAAGCTCCGGCCATTGCCGGTTGTGGTTGGTGTAGCCCTGTTGTTGCTTTCGACCGTGGCCTTCACGCTGCCCCTGCGGCGCGGCTCGGAACTGCTGCGCGCCGGGGCGTACCGCAACCTGGCCGAGGTCTGGCAATACGGCTCGAGCCAACCACAGAAGGCGGAGGCGGCATACCGCACGGCGGTCGATATCTATGAAAAGAACGTCGACCCGGCCAGTCGCCAGGAAAGGCTGGCGCAGGCTGAGACGTGCGTCCTGCTGGCGCGACTCTATGCCCAGAGCGAAAGGCAAGACCTTGCCCAAGCCATGGTTCGCGAGGCGGCGGCGTTCAATACCGGACTCGCCCTGCCGGAATTCGGCCCCCACCGGCTGGAGCTCGCCCGGGCAGCGCTCGCGCAGGCAGACACTGCGTCGGCAATCGTCCGGCTGTCCGAGACTTTGGCCGCCGACTCCTCCAGCCGTGACGCCTACCTGATGCTCGGCGGCCTGCTGGGCGCGCGGAAGCAGCATGAGACGGCATTCGACATGCTCAGTCGTGCGGTGCGGCGATTTCCTGACGACCCGGCGCTGCTCTTCAACCTCTCGCTCGCCGCGCTCAATGCCGGTCACTACCAGGTTGCGCTTGACCGGGCCGAGCAGGTGCTGAAGCTCGTGCCCGGCCATCCCTGGGCCAAAACCGTGGCGGCCCGCGCCCGGGCCAAGCTCGGCCGATAGTCCCTGACACGAAACTCAAACCGCCAAGGACGCCAAGAACGCCAAGGAGGGGGCGGCCAGCGGAAGGGCAAGGACCGAAGTCGGGGGTTCGGCTTGACTCATCCTTCATCCCTCATCCTTCATCCCTCATCCTTGATGTCTTGGTGCGACGCGGCTTGACCGCCGCCACCGGCCTCGTATACTCAGTTCATGAAGGGAATCCGCCTCGAACCCGCCCGCGGCCTCTTGGAGAATTTCACCCATACGGAACTGTCGCGCATGGTCACGCGCGGCAAGCTGGACATTGTCGTGCCCCGCGCCCGTGCCGCGCTGGCCGACGCGATTACCCGGCACCTGAGCCTGGACGAGATCGTCGAGGAAATCCATCACCTTTTCCCGCCCCGGCGCGGCACGAAGCAGCCGGCCGGCAGCGTCCGGATCGACCAGCTTCCCCCGCTCCACGGCAGCGCCACGGTCCAAACCTATTCCAAGGCCAGGCCGCAACTCGGCCGGGTCCTGCTCGGGCGCAGCGCGGATTGCGTGACTCTCAGCTTCAACAGCGCGCCGCTCTTCCTTGAAAACCGCTGGCCGGTGCTGGTGCATGACGGCGGTACCGTGCCGTGCTCGCGGCTCTACGCGGCTTTCATCCGTCCCGGCCGGATCCACCCTTCAGCCGAGGCTGCGCCGCCCCGGAGCAGACCCTACATGCTCGATGAAGGCGAGTACCAACTCCGCAACGGTCGCCTCCGGTTCGAATTCGCCCACGCCGGCCCGATATCGTTCCAAGTGACGTTCCTGCGAGGACGGCCACCGACCGGCCGGCCTGTCTGCGTGCGGGCACGCACAGGCAGGCCCGAGTACCTGTTCGAACCTATCGTCTAGCCATCCAGGGGAGTTAGCTGTTAGTAGGTTAGGAGTTAGGAGCCTACCAACTCCTAACTGCTATTACGGAGAGCATGAAATACTGGACAGTTCTTGATGTCACCCTGAGCGCAGCGAAGGGTCTTTATGTCACCCTGAGCGCAGCGAAGGGTCTTTGCACTCGAAGATTCTTCGGCGTCGAACGCCTCAGAATGACAAACATTTCCTGCTCTCATTAGTAACTGCTAGTGCTCGGGCTACTCGTCCTCGCCATCGCTCCCGCCGTCGCGCTGTTTCTTTTCTTCTACGCCCGTGACAAATACCGGAAGGAACCAATCGGCGTGATGCTTGTGACCTTCGGGCTCGGTGCAGCTTCGCTTGTGCCCGCGGCGCTTACGTCGCTGTCGCTTCAGAAGCTGACCGGCTGGCACTCCGATACGCCCAACCTGCTCCACGCCTTTCTGGGCGCGATGATCATTGTCGGCCTGGTCGAGGAGGGAGCGAAGTTCACCGTCGTCCGGTTCTACGCCTTTCACCGGCCCGAGTTCGACGAACCATACGACGGAATTATGTACTCGGTCATGGCCGCGCTCGGCTTCGCCACGGTCGAGAACATCATCTATGTCTTCTCCAACGGCGCCGGCGCCGGCGTCCTGCGCGCGCTGCTCTCGATACCGAGCCACGCCTTTGACGGCGTGCTGATGGGTTACTTCCTCGGCGAGGCCAAGTTCGCCCGCGACGACCGGGTCGGCAATTGGCTGTCCGCGCTTGGTTTCGGGCTGGCGGTCACGGCCCACGGGCTATACGACTTCATCGTCTTCTCGCTCGACAAAGCGCCGCTGATGGTCGTGAGCCTGATTACTATGGTGATTCTCTTCTGGGTTATCTTCTTTAAGGCGACCCGGAAGCTATCCGAGCAGTCGCCCTACAAACACCCGACGCTGGCAGAGCTCCACCGCGACTCAGCCGAAGAAGCCAAGAACGCAGAGCAGAATCAAAAAGGGCCGGCTAACCACCAAGACACCAAGACACAAAGCTGACCGGGCTTCCGGTCCGAAGTCCTGACTTCTGCAGTCTAGCTTCTGACTTCTGAATTCGCCTGGGTAGCGGCGCGCGAAAACTCCTCGATAGCCGCGTCCGAGAGCGGGTGGTTGCCAAGGCTCAGCAGGATGTCCATGGGTAACGTCAGGTGATTCGCGCCGGCCAGCACTGCCTGTGCTGCTTCCTCGGCCGTCTTGATGCTTGCGGCCAGAATCTGCGCCCGCTTCCCAGTCGCCCTAATCACTGCCGCCATCTCGGCTACCAGCTTACACCCATCGCCCAGCAGCCGCGTCGTCCGGTTCACGTACGGTATCACGTAGCGCGCGCCCGCCTCGCAGGCCACGAGCGTCTGGTAACCGCTGTACACCGCAGTCGCGGCGCAGGGAATCTCCCCTGAGAGCCTGACCATGAGTGCCATGTTCTCGGTTGTGGCGGGGATCTTAAGCACGACCTTCTCCGGGCTGATGCTGAAGAACTCTCTGCCCTCGCGCTCCCGTTCCGCGACCGTCTTCGCCGTCACCTGGTAAAACACCGGCCCGGGCGCAATCGCGCATATCTGCCGAATAATCTCCTTCGGCTCGCCCTTGGCCTTTGCCATGATGGTAGGGTTCGTGGTCACACCGGCAACAAACCCGAGCTCGACCGCCTGCCTTACTTCCTCAATCTTCGCGCTGTCCAGGAGAAGCCCCATGTCATTTCCTTTCCTCGGTCGTACCGGCCTGGATGCGATAGACCGACATGCTGTCCCTGCCATAGAACACCAGGGCATTACCGGCAAGCTTCAACGGCGGATGCGGGTGCGACGGACCAACGCCGTCCCATGTCCGCATCTGCCCATTCAGTCCAACCATAACGACGCGGTACGGTTCATCCGATGATTGGGTTCGGCGCGGCATGTGCAGAACACCCGTTCCTGTGTTCTCAGGTGCCCGGGCGACCATCCAGACGTTTCCTTCAACGAACCCGACGCCCATCACCATGCCGGTGCGCAGGGCGAGTGTGGTACAGGCTGCGGCTCCGTCGGTAGTGAAGACGTCAAGCAGGATGGAGTCGTGCGCCATGGCGTGAAATCGGGCAACGGCAACGTAGCGGTCGTCCGGCGATATCGCGACCTTGGGTCCGAGGAATCTCCCCGGCCCGCCCTCGCGCAGCGGACGGGCGACAGTTTTGCCCGCCTGTATGTCGCGGATAATCAGCGAGTCCCAGGTTGCCGCGGCCACGAATCGGCCGTCATCGGAAATCGCGACGTCGGCAGCAGTTGCGGACCCGAGCCCGCCCTGCCAGAGTGTCTTGCCTCCCTTGTCCATAACCATGACCTGGCCCACAGTGTCCGAGATGCACAGCGCGTGGACCTTGTCACGAGACCAGACGTGCGCATAGACGCTGGGTCCCACAGGCCCGCGAATCGTGCTCGCCACTGCCCCGCGCGTATCGAGCACCTCGATAGCGTCCTTGCATACGCACCCTTCCTCGTCCAGGAACTGCCTGAGGTACAACCCGCCGTCTCCCTGGATGTCGCCAGCGGTTGAAGTGAATACGCTATCGCCGGACCGGTTGTACGCGGTCGTGAGCCCCACCTCCGGACAGACGAGCAGCGCATCGCCGCCGCCAGGTGTGTAGGCATAGTACGACTTGACGTGCCCGTTTACGGATCGCGGGTCACGCACGCCCGTGAACGTGCGCTTGCGGACAACCGCGCCGCTGTCATCGAGGAAACTGACCCAGTACGAATATGTCCGGTGTGCACTCTTTGCCTCGTTGTCAATCTGGACGTATATCGGCGAGAGCCCTGGGTATTCCTTCGCGTTCTGGTGGAGCCACTTGTCATACGCGGACGCGCCACGTCCGCTGAAGGCCAGCGTGACCAACGCGGAATCGGCAGCCACGGCAATCGCCGCCGCCGTGACAACCAGAATCAACAGCAGTCTCATATCAAACCTTCACTCCCGCCCTCTCATTTCAAGGAAGAAGGAACTGCGCGCCAGAAACCCAAGCTCAACCGCCTGCTTCACTTCCTCAATCTCCACGCTGTCCAAGAATAGTCCCATCGTGCTCCTCGCTACTTGACTGGTACCTGAAACACAACTACATCGCCCCCAGACTTGTTTACACTGGCGAGATATCGCCCTTGCTGGAACCAGTTGCTGCCCTCTCCAAACCGCCCCTTTACCATCCACGTCTGCACTCGGCCGCGCCGTGGCACCGCCGTGACTCTGCACGGGCCCGCAGGCGGCTGTTTGTTGGCGGTCCAGTGTAGGTCGGTGTAGTAGGGAGATTCGATCAGTACTACCGTATCTCCCATCCAGAAAGGCCTCCCATCGCAGTTCGCCTTCAGTCTCCGGGGCTTGACTGCCCCCTCACCATCACTGGTAAACGTCCACAGCAGAGCCGTGTCGAGGACGTGCCCGTCGGCTCGGTACACCGCGAAATGGCGACTATCGTCGGACCAGACGACTTTGTTAGCTCGAAAGCGGGTCGCTGTCCCGGGACGAATGCCCAGGGTCTTGTTCCTGCCAATCAGCAAGTCATGCAGCCCCACGGAATCTTGCGTGACAACCGCAACCCTGCGCCCATCAGGTGAAATGGCCGCAACACGGGCAGCGGTACCAAACATGCTGTCTCGCCAGCGGATTCTAGCCCTGCGGTCGAAGACCACGGTTCCGCTTCGGGAAACGGCCACAATCAGAGTGTCTCCGTGACTGCTCGCGCCTTGAATGGACAGCCCAGGAAGGACGCCGACAACCTCCCCCTCATCGTTGAGCACTTCTGTCGACTCAGCCATCTGATCATGTCTCCGCCATGGCTGTTGCTCGGGAACGGAGTCTTGGGCCGTGGTATCCTTGAACCACAGGTTAAACCGATGTTGAATGTACCCGGAGGTTTCGAACAGCTTGCGGCCGTACCGGTCATAGGCCGTGCTTGTGACTGCCCGGCCATCTCGATGATACACAACGCAGTGGTCTCCGTCCTCAAAGAAGTCGCGGAAGCCCACTTGCAGCCCCACCAGCTCGCTCAAAGGTACTACTGCGTCTCGACGCATTTGGCGCGTGGGTCCAGCCGCCGAATCGGTCGAGAGGTCGGCCTTGGTAAGAACCGGTCGGAATCTAGGATACTGATCGCGATGCTCTTCGAGCCACCGGTTGTAGGCAGCGACTGAATCGGTCTCGAACAGCGGCTTTATGGTGTCGCTGGCGACTGCGCTGACAAAGAGAGAGATGACAAAGAGGATAATCGGCCTCATGGCTTGTCACCCTCCTTCAAGAACATCTCCACCACCTGACGTCTTGGCATCGACGGCTCCGCGCCCATGACCGTGCAGGCCAGAGCGCCGCAGGCGTTGGCGAACCGGACCGCGTCGTCGAGCGACTTGTCCTGCGCCAGCATCACGGCCAACCCGGCCCGGAACGCGTCGCCCGCGCCGGTGGTGTCAACCGTTTTCACCTTGTACGCAGGGAAGCGGAACAACGCGGCGCGGTCAACCGCCATCGCCCCCTGCTCGCCGAGAGAGATAACCACGCCATGCCGCGTCTCCGGCAGCAGTACGGCCGCGGCTTCTTCCGGCGTCATCTTTCCGGTCAGCATATGTGCTTCGATTTCGTTCGGCACGAGGTAGTCGATAGAGAAGTGGTCAAGGGGTCTAGTGGTCCAGTGGTCCGGTGTGTCGGAACTCTGCGCTCCGGCTTCTGTGCTCTGGCTTCTGACTTCGACCGGCCCGCCGTGGCTGACCGGAGCGGGGTCGAGCAGGACCAGCGTGTCGTGCTTGCGTGCAATCTCGGCGGCTCTTCTCGACGCGGCCGGCGGTATCTCAAACTGCAGCATCAGTACGTCGGCCGCGGCAATCTGTTCCTCTGCCGCCTCTGCGTCTTCGGGCGTCACGCGCATGTTGGCCCGCGGCGCGGCGATGATGCTGTTCTCCCCGCCTGCGTCTATCACCGGCGAGGCAATCGCGGTTCCCGCCTCCGGGTCGCGCGTCACGCGGCTTGAGTCAATCCCCTCCTGCTCCAGCTTCGCCATGAACATGTCCCCGAACGTATCGCCGCCCAACCTGCCGACCATGCTCACGTCCGCGCCCAGCCTGCGCGCCGCAATCGCCTGGTTGAACCCTTTGCCGCCGAGGAACATCCCGAAGTCACGCGCCAGCATCGTCTCGCCCGGCCCGGGCCGGTGGTCCACCTTGAATACGAGGTCCAGCACGAAGCTGCCGACCACGCAGACGCCAGGGCGTTTGCCTTTCATGGTGTCGAGAGGATACCCGGAATCAGCCGACTATCAACCGCTGGAGACCTACTCTCCCTTGTCCTTGAACAACGCCGACATGATGACCGTGGCGATGCTGACGATGAGCGCACCCCAGAACGCGGCCCAGAACCCGCGCACGTAGAAGTCGACGTGGAACCAATGGACGGCGATGGCCGACGAAAGCCACAGCGTAAGGGCGTTGATGACTAGCGTGAACAGGCCGAGCGTCAGGATGATGAGCCCGCAGGAAAGCAGCTTAAGCACCGGCCTTACGAGCGCGTTCACGAGGCCGAGGACGACCGCCATGACCGCGTAAATCCACCACGCATTAGGCGCGACATGGATGCCCGGCACAATCCACGCGGCAAGGAACAGGGCAAGCGCCGAAATCAGCCACCGGATGACAAGTCTCATGTTTCCTCCTTCAATCAGCTCCGCTCAGCGCCCGGCAACGCGGCCAGGCTACGGACCACGCCGACGCGGGACGCAAAGCCTTCCATGATTGTCACAAGAATACCAACAATCAGCCCGCTATCAATCGCCGGCACCTCACAGCGCGCCGCCCGCCGTTCGCCAGCCGACAACTGCAAGTCGGAACTCGAACGAACCGCCAAGCTCGCCAAGACCGCCAAGAGGACTGTCATTCCGACCGGAGCGAAGCGGAGTGGAGGAATCTCTCAGGACCGCCGCAGATTACGCAGACGATACGGAGTGTCGCCCCGACGCTGAGGAGGGGTCTCGGCTGGCCGGAGCTAGAGGAAATCCGCTGACGACACCAATTCCGGGCCGCTCTCCGCCTTCAGCTACTCGCAACAGCTTCCGCCGTGGCTCGCCGGAAAACTCCTTGTGTCTCTCGAAGTGTATCCCGGTGTTCGTCTGAACGTATGCCGACCTGCGTCGTGACCGGCGTCGGCACGTGCGTCTCCACCTGAATCTCGACCTCAACCTCACCCTGAACCTTGGGCCGTATCCGGTGCTGAACCGCGTGCTGTTCGCAGAGCCGTTCAGGAAGCCCAGCGCGTCGTCGCTCGCGTCAAAGCTCAGTTCGAACCTCCGTCTGAACCTTAACCTGAACCTTAACCTTTTCCTTACTCAATTGTAGCCCCCCGGGCAGTCCCTGGGCCGCCCACTCCACGGGAGAATTGTGGTTTCGGCTCTGCCCGACCACTACATATGGGTTATCGGGAACCGGCCGCTCGCGCGTCAGGAATTGCTCATTGCGTCCCCGGGATTATTCTGAATTGTCTAACTCCCTCCTCGCTCATCGCTTATCGCTCTATCGCTTCTGTCGGCAGCCTTCCCCCGGGCCATTGAGTGAGTCATGACCCTCGGCACAAGTACGTCTGAAGGTGCTGCCGTAAGTACTGACAAGGCTCTTGCGAAGACCTATGGCACAACCATCACTGATTCGGTTCCTGCGGTACTCCCGACAATACCTGCGACAAGACTCGCTGGAACCATCCTGATTTCAGTCCCTGCGGCTATCGCGGAAAGTCCGCTGAATATGCACGGCACAAGTCATCTGACAACAACCGCGGCGACCTTCCTCGCGATACCCTTTGCAGGCATCGTGGCAACTACTGCAACAACAGCCACCACAACCTTCGCGAATTAGCTCAGCCCACCCGTTGCGCCCTGCGTCCGTGCACCGGTTTGACACCGGCCCGCGCGCTGGCTTGACTTCTGTCCGCCTGCACTTAAGATACCGCGTCTATGTTGCAGACTGTAATGCCGGCGTGAGGTGACATGTACGACCTGAACGGAATCGCCAACTTCATCTGGGGCATCGCCGATGACGTGCTCCGCGACTTGTACGTTCGCGGGAAGTACCGCGACGTGATTCTGCCGATGACGGTGCTGCGAAGGCTCGACGGGGTTCTCGAACCGACCAAACAGGCCGTGCTCGAAATGAACGCCACGCTCGACAAGGCACGCATCACCAACAAGGACCGCGCGCTGCGAGGCGCGGCCGGCCAGGACTTCTACAACACATCATCGTTCACGCTCCGTGACCTGCGCGCCCGCGCCAGCCAGCAACAGCTTCGCACCGACTTCGAGGCCTATCTCAACGGCTTCTCGCCCAACGTGCAGGATGTCCTCGAATGCTTCGAGTTCCGCAACCAGATTCCGCGCCTGTCCAAAGCCGACGCGCTCGGTACGCTGATTGAGAAGTACCTGGACCACGACATCAACTTGAGCCCGGACCCGGTCTTGAACGCGGACGGCTCGGTGAGGCTGCCCGGCCTCGACAACCACGGAATGGGCACGGTTTTCGAGGAGCTTGTCCGCCGCTTCAACGAAGAGAACAACGAGGAAGCGGGCGAGCACTGGACTCCGCGCGATGCGGTCAAGCTGATGGCGCGGCTCATCTTCATGCCGATTGCGGACAAGTTGGAGTCCGGCACCTACCTCTTGTATGACGGCGCGTGCGGCACCCTCGGCATGCTCACCGTGGCCGAGGAAACGCTCAAGCAGCTCGCCAAGGACCGTGGCAAGCAAGTCTCCATTCACCTGTACGGTCAGGAGATCAACTCCGAGACCTACGCTATCGCCAAAGCCGACCTGCTGCTCAAAGGCGAGGGGTCTGCTGCCGACAACATCATCGGCGGGCCGGAGCATTCGACGCTTTCGGCCGACGCCTTCCGGTCGCGCAAGTTCGACTTCATGCTCTCTAACCCGCCCTACGGCAAAAGCTGGAAGACCGACCTCGAACGGATGGGCGGCAAAGAGGGCATCAAGGACCCGCGCTTCCTCATCACGCGTGCGGGTGACGCGGAATACTCGCTAATCACGCGCTCCAGCGACGGCCAGATGCTCTTCCTCGCCAACATGCTCTCCAAGATGAAGCACAACACCAAGCTCGGCAGCCGCATCGCCGAGGTGCACAACGGCTCGTCGCTCTTCACCGGCGACGCGGGCCAGGGCGAGAGCAACATCCGGCGCTGGATTATCGAGAGCGACTGGCTTGAGGCCATCGTCGCCTTGCCGCTCAACATGTTCTACAACACCGGCATCGCGACCTACATCTGGGTGCTCTCCAACCGCAAGCCTGAGCATCGCAAAGGCAAGGTGCAACTCATTGACGCAACGCAGTGGTTCAAGCCGTTGCGCAAGAACCTCGGCAAGAAGAACTGCGAACTGGCGGAAGAAGACATCAAACGCATCTGCGACACCTTCCTCGCCTTCAAGGAGACCAAACAGTCGAAGATATTCCCGAACGCGGCCTTTGGCTACTGGAAGGTGACGGTCGAGCGGCCACTGCGCCTGAAGGGCATTGACCCGAACCGCGCCTACACGCCGAAGGAAATCAAGGCGCTCAAAGAGAGCAGCGAGCGCGACACGGACGCCCCGCCGGTCATCGTGAAGATTCACAAGCCGGGCAAGATGCAGCCTGACCCACTGCGAGGTTTCTTCGAGGCCACCATCGGCGGCAAGAAGTGCGCGGTCGAGTACGAGCCCGACCCGGACCTGCGCGACACCGAGCAGATTCCTTTGCTGGAAGAGGGTGGCGTCGAGGCTTTCATCCGCCGCGAAGTGCTGCCCTACGCGCCGGACGCCTGGATTGACGAACCCAGCACCAAGACCGGCTACGAAATCAGCTTCACCCGCTACTTCTACAAGCCCCAGCCGCTCCGCACGCTCGAAGAAATCCGCGCCGACATCAGGGCGGTTCAGGAGAAGACAGAGGGATTGCTCGACGAGATCACTGAGAGAGGTGGACAATGAACTGCATTCAAGATCCCAAGAGGCAAGTTGGTTACCTGCAACAATGCCTGTCCAGCGACAAGAAACCGCTCGGGTTTCTCCTCGGCGCCGGCTGCCCCGTGGCTGTAAGAGTGGGCGCTGACGGAGAGTCGCCACTGATTCCCGACATCGCCGGGATCACCAAGTTGGTCCGCGGTGATCTGGCCAAGTGCAAGGACTGCGGCCCCCTCCTGAAGACCATCGAGGAGCACTTCAAGAAAGATGAGCGTACGGACACGACCGTGGAAGACATGCTCACCCACATCCGTGCCCTCCGCGCCGTCGCGGGTAAAGACGTTGTGCGCGGCCTGACCGCCGGGAAACTGGATCAGTTGGATGACAGAATCTGCCAACTCATCCAGCAAATCGCAGACAAGACGCTCCCTGGTACAGAGACGCCCTACCATCGCATCGCAACTTGGGTGGATGCAGTCCGTCGCGAGAACCCTGTTGAGGTATTCACGACCAACTATGATTTGCTGATGGAGCAGGCGTTCGAGGATTCCTGCGTTCCGTACTTCGACGGTTTCGCAGGGGTACGGAAGCCGTTCTTCGACCTTCGGGCAATGGAGGAAGATCTACTTCCGCCGCGCTGGGCGCGTTTGTGGAAACTGCACGGCTCGATCAATTGGTACCAGGTTCCCAATAAAGGTGTATGTCGTGGAACGACCCAAGGGGACGAAGGCTCAAGGCGCGTCATTCATCCCTCGTATCTGAAATACCAGGAGAGCAGGCGGATGCCCTACCTCGCCATGATCGACCGACTGCGGGCGTTCCTCAAGCTCCCTACCGCCACGCTTTTCCTCTGCGGCTACTCCTTCCGCGACCAACACATCAACGAGGTTATCGTGCAGGGGCTTGAATGCACGCAGACCGCTGTTGCCTTTGCACTGCTCTTTGACGTGATTGCAGAGTACTCGCAGGCTGTCTCTCTTGCCTCCAAACGCTCCAATCTCATTATTCTAGCGCGCGACGGCGCGGTCATCGGCGGCCAAGAATCCAGGTGGCCGGAAAGAGACGCGGAGACCGTGTCGGCAGACAATGACGAGTGGGTCAAGTGGATGCCGATTGATCCGGCAAATGAAAACGGCAAGCGAACGGCCAATTTCACCCTCGGGGATTTCGCTGTTTTCGGGGAGTTCCTCAAGGAATTGGCAGGCAATGTGCGTCAGCCGCCCGAGGTCGCCAATGCCCAATAGTCCGACCTACCTGGGGACAGTACAGGACGTCCAGGGCGCGACCATCAGCATTGCACTCGACAAGGACACAGTGTCCGGGCTAGCGTTCATTGACGGCCACGGCTATCGCATCGGCCAAGTCGGGAGTTTCGTCCGCATACCTATCGGACTTACCAATCTCTTCGGGATCGTGTCGCAGGTCGGCGCGGGAGCGGTACCGGAAGCGTTGGCCAAAGTCGAACCCTTCGGCTACCGATGGCTGAAGGTGCAGCTCGTCGGGGAAGGCCAGCGGTCAGCTAAGTTCCAACGCGGCATCTCGCAGTACCCGACCATCGGCGATGAGGCGCATCTTGTCACCGAGCAGGACTTGCGAACCATCTATGGGTCGGGTGATCCAGATGATTTCGTTCCTGTTGGTCATTTGGCGAGTTCGGAGGCCATTCCATCGCTCATCAACATCAACGCACTCGTGACCCGCCATGCTGCCGTGGTCGGCACAACAGGCGCGGGTAAGTCCACGACCGTCGCCGGGCTTCTTTCGTCTCTTGCCGATTCCACGCGATATCCGTCGGCTCGCATTCTTATCCTCGACATCCACGGTGAATACGCAAAGGCTCTCCATGGTCTCTGCTCCGTCTTCCGTGTCGGTGCAGAGGAATCCGCAAGAGAACGTCCGCTCCACATTCCCTTCTGGGCATTGAGTTTCGACGAGTTGGTTTCGGTCGGCTTCGGAGGTCTTGATGGCCAGAAAGCGGCTACGATTTCCGACTTTGTGTTCCAGCTCAAGAGGGAATCTCTGACCAGTCAACCACGCGATGGCGTGACCGCGGACACGGTCACGGTCGACTCACCTGTTCCATTCTGTATCCACAAGATGTGGCTTGAACTGCACCGACGCGAGTACGTGACTGTCGTGCCCAAACCCGGAGGCAGTGCGGATGAGCGGATGCCAGCCTATGTGTTGGACGATCAGGGCAAGCCGGTTCAGACCGGCGATGCAATGTCTGTCACGCCGCCTCTTTTCCGCAACGTCAAGACGACTGGCAAACCAGAAGAGCGCGTGCAGTATACGAACGAGGGGATTGGGGTTCGCCAGCAACTGGCGGGATTAGCATCGAAGCTCCGTGATCCCCGTTTCGGCTTCCTGTTTAGACCTGGCGATTGGCTGCCCGATCTCGACGGCAAGACCACGAAGGACTTGGATAGCCTTCTGGAGAAGTGGATCGGTGGGAAGAGCCCAATAACGATCTTGGATCTGTCGGGCATTCCATCGTCGGTACTGAACGACCTGATCGGCGCGTTGTTGCGGATTCTCTATGATGCGTTGTTCTGGGCAAGAAAGCTACCCGAAGGCGGGCGGGAACGTCCCTTGCTTGTTGTTCTTGAGGAGGCCCACGCCTATCTTGGCAAAGAGAACTCCGGGGCCGCGGCCGCAGCCGTTCGCCGAATCGCCAAGGAGGGCCGCAAGTATGGGGTGGGTATCATGCTTGTCAGCCAACGCCCATCAGAAATCGACCCGACGATTCTATCCCAGTGTGGTACCCTCTTCGCTATGCGACTGGCCAATGAGACGGACCGTGGCCAGGTCACAAGCGCCGCATCTGACAACCTCAAGGGTCTGTTCGACATGCTGCCTGCCCTGCGCACGGGGGAGGCAATTATCGTCGGTGAAGCCGTGTCGCTGCCAATACGCACGTTGATTGACCCTCCCGCCAAGAACCGCAAGCCGGACAGCGAAGACCCGCGCGTAGTCGTGCGAGGGAGTCTCCAACGCGATGGGTTCGACGGAGCGGGCGGCTGGAATCAGAAACGGGATACCCAGGACTATGCCGCCGTCGTACGCCTGTGGCGAAGACAAAACCCACATTACGACCACAAGGAGGCGTCCACTAAGGATGCCAGACAACCTAAAGACAAGGAGGCCAAATCGTAAATTGGATTGAGTCGCCGGAGTCCACAAACATTGCCCGGTTTGGCTATGACGAGGCGAACCAGGTGCTATCCGTTGAGTTCAAGAGCGGAAACGTCTATCAGTACTACGATGTTCCCCTGAACGTCTTTGAGCAGATGAAGACCGCGCCCTCCAAAGGACAGTTCTTGGCGCTTAGCATAAAGGGGGCATTCCGATACGCGCGCGCATGACCAAGGTAACGCTTCGGGACGCTTCCACCTGCCGGAGATCAAGCCTCAAGCCTTACCCTTCCTACAAGCCCTCCGGCGTGCCGTGGTTGGGAGACGTGCCGGCAGGATGGGATATTCTTCCGGGTCGAGCCTGCTATCGCGAGAAGTGCACTTCCAACACCGGTATGCAGGAGAAGACGGTGCTGTCTTTGAGCTACGGGAGAATTGTCGTCAGACCACCTGAGAAACTCCACGGACTTGTGCCCGCTTCGTTCGAGACGTACCAGATAGTCGAACCGGGAGACATCGTCTGCAGGCCGACGGACCTTCAGAATGACTGGAACAGCCTGCGCTTCGGCCTCTCCAATCATCGTGGCATCATCACGTCCGCTTACTTGTGCTTCCATACCGACGGCAAGCTGTCCCGCGAGTTCGGCTTCCAACTGCTGCATACGTATGACCTGCTCAAGGTCTTCTACGGACTTGGCTCTGGACTTAGGCAGAATCTGGATTGGGTTGACTTCAAGTACCTGCCATGCCTAGTTCCGTCGCCATCCGAGCAATCGGCCATCGTGCGGTTCCTCGACTACATGGACCGGCGGATTCGGAAGTACATCCGGGCAAAGCAGAAGCTGATTGCCCTGCTGAACGAGCAGAAGCAGGCCGTCATCCACAAGGCCGTCACTCGCGGCCTCGACCCAGACGTGAAGCTCAAGCCCTCCGGTGTGGCCTGGATGGGGGATGTGCCGCAGCATTGGACACTCTATCGTGCGAAGCTGCTTCTACGTCAAGTCGCGTCGCCGATACCAGCGAACGCAGAGATGGTCACGTGCTTCAGGGACGGGCAGGTCACGCTGCGACGGAACCGGCGGGTCGCGGGGTTCACCAACGCAATCAAGGAGCTTGGCTATCAGGGTATCAAGGCTGGCCAACTAGTTCTCCACTCAATGGACGCCTTTGCTGGAGCAATTGGTGTTTCAGACTCGGAGGGTAAGTGTTCGCCTGAGTACGTCATTTGCGAGCCCCGAAGCGCAGATGTCGTCGTGAAGTACTACGCGCTCCTACTGCGGAGCCTGGCTCTGCGTGGTCTCTTCGTAGTGTTGTGTCCGTCTGTCCGCGAAAGAGCACCGCGCGTGCGATACAGTGACTTCGGTGCCTTCTACTTGCCGAGACCACGCTGGGGAGAGCAAGAGCAGATTATCAGCGCGATCGGGGTAGAATGCACGGAGATCGAACGGAGTCTTCAGTCCGCAAGGCGGGCTGTAGGTCTCGTACGCGAGTACCGCACGCGGCTGGTGGCGGACGTCGTGACCGGGAAGCTGGACGTGCGCGAGGCTGCGGCCGGGTTGCCGCAGGAGGCGGAGGAAGTCGAGGAGCCGGAATTACCGGTCGATGAGGAACCTGAGGAGGATGTTGAGGACGCCGGTGGCGAAGACACGGAGGTAGCGGATTGAGTAGAGTCCCGGCGCAGCCGAAGATATACCACATCACGCCAGTGGACAACCTTCCTGGTATGCTTGCGGACGGTTGTCTTGTGTCGGACGCGACGATAGTCGCCCGAGGCGGACCTGCCGTTGTCATTGGGATGTCGGAGATCAAAAAGAGGAGGATAGAGTCTCTGGAGGTGTCTTGTCACCCCGGCACGAAGGTCGGCGATTACGTGCCTTTCTACTTCTGCCCTCGGTCCGTAATGCTCTACGTGATACACATGGCGAATCACCCGAGCCTGACCTACCGCGGCGGAGAAGGCCCGATAGTCCACTTGGAGGCCGACCTGCACGAAGTTGTCGCGTGGGCCGACAGACACGAGAAGCGCTGGGCATTCTCGTTATCTAACGCCGGCTCATTCTATGCGCAGTTCCGAGCCCAGGTCGAGCAACTGACGGAACTCGATTGGCCACACATACAGGCGACAGACTTCTACCGCGCTGAAGTGAAAGAGGCTAAGCAGGCCGAGTTCCTCGTGCACGAGCAGTTCCCGCTCAAGCTGGTTTCTCGCATCGGTACTCACTCCGAGAACATCAGGAAACGGGTGCAGGAGCTGCTGCGCGGATGCGAGCATGTGCCTCTTGTAGAGGTGCGGCCGGATTGGTACTATTAACCAGAAAGGCAGCCATGATTGAGTTCAAGCGCGGCGACATCCTCAACGAGGACGCAGAAGCACTGGTCAACACAGTCAACTGCGTCGGCGTCATGGGCAAAGGCGTGGCGCTTCAGTTCAAGCTGGCCTTCCCGGCCAATTTCAAGGAGTACGCGGCGGCTTGTCGGCGCGAAGAGGTTGTGCCGGGCAAGATGTTTGTGCACGAGACCGGGCACCTCACCTACCCACGCTATATCATCAACTTCCCGACCAAGCGTCATTGGCAGGGAAAGAGCCGTATCGAGGATATCGAGGCCGGGCTGCACTCGCTGAAGCAGGAAATCGAGTCGCGTGGCATTCGGTCCGTAGCGCTTCCGCCTCTCGGCAGCGGGCTGGGCGGGCTCAACTGGGCCGAAGTCCGGCGGAGGATAGTGCGGGAACTCCAGACGCTGCATGACGTCCGCGTGGTCGTGTTCGAGCCAGCGGCAGGCGTCCAGCACAAGCCAGACAGAGCAGAGCGAGCCGTTGCACACATGACTCCAGGACGCGCGGCGTTGCTGGCATTGATGCGGCGCTACCTGGCCGGTCTGCTTGACCCGTTCGTCACCTTGCTTGAAGTGCACAAGCTGATGTACTTCATGCAGGAGGCAGGAGAGCCGCTGGAACTGCGCTACAAGCCAGCCCCGTACGGTCCGTATGCCGAGAATCTCAAGTTCGTACTGCACGAGATTGACGGTTACTACATCACCGGTATGGTCAACGGAAGCGAGAGGCCCGGCATGGCACTGCAGCTAGTACCCGGGGCGCTGAAAGACGCAGACGCGCAATTGAGCGACCAGCCGGACACCCGCACCCGCGTCGAGCGCGTAGCTGACCTTGTCGAAGGTTTCGAGTCTCCATTCGGCCTTGAGCTCCTTTCCACTGTACATTGGGTTGCGAAGAAGGATGGCGCCGCGACAGAGGATGACGTCGTAGCGAAGACCTACGCGTGGGGGCCGAGGAAGAAGCGATTCTCGCCCGAGCAGATACACCTGGCGCTGTCCGTTCTCCAACAGAAACACTGGCTTTCGGCCAGCTGAGGCTGGTCGGAATGGCCACCGACACCAGCGAAAAGGGCCTCGAAAGCCTGATTGTCGCCGACATGACCGGGCGGTCGACGGTTGCGCCGACCGCGACCGGCACGGCTGGCGACGCATCGCAGGTCGTCGGACCGGCAGGATGGATTCAAGGTGAACCCGAGACATACGACCGCGAGTATGCGGTTGACCTGGCGCAGTTGTCGGCCTTCATCCACGCGACCCAACCCGAGGTGGTCGAGGCGCTTGACCTTGGGAACGACAGCCCAACGCGGCGGAAGTTCCTCGTCCGGTTGCAGGGCGAGATAGCCAGGCGCGGGGTGATTGACGTTCTGCGCCATGGCTTGAAGCACGGCCAGTATCAGCTTGACCTGTTCTTCGGCACGCCGTCGCCGGGGAACGAGATGGCGGCAGAGTTGTTTGCAGCCAATCGGTTCAGCGTGACGCGCCAGTTGCGTTACAGCCAGGATGAAACGCAGCGTGCGCTTGACCTGTGTCTGTTCATCAACGGCCTGCCGGTCATCACCTTTGAGCTAAAGAACAGCCTGACCAAGCAGACAGCCGCTGACGCGGAGGAGCAGTATAAGCGCGACCGGAACCCGAACGAATTGCTGTTCCAGTTCGGCCGCTGCATCACTCACTTTGCCCTGGACGACAACGAGGCGCGGTTCTGCACCCACCTGAAGGGCAAGGTATCGTGGTTCCTGCCGTTCAACCAAGGGTTCAACGACGGCGCAGGCAATCCGCCGAACCCGAACGGTCTGAAGACCGACTATCTGTGGAAGCGCATCCTGACACCGCGCGGGCTGACCGATATCATCGAGAACTACGCGCAGGTTGTCGAGAAGAGGGACGAGAAGACCGGCAGGAAGAAGCGGACACAGATATTCCCGCGGTATCACCAACTGGACGTGGTGCGGAAGCTGCTGGCTGCCGCCGCGACGGATGGTGTGGGCAAGCGCTACCTCATCCAGCACTCGGCCGGTAGCGGCAAGTCGAATTCAATCGCGTGGCTGGCGCACCAACTCATCGGTCTGCGCAAGGACGACGCCCCGCTGGTCGACTCGATTGTCGTCGTCACTGACCGCATCCTGCTCGACAAGCAGATACGCGACACCGTCAAGCAGTTTGCGCAGGTGAGCGCGACCGTGGGCCACGCCGAGGGCTCGGGAGACCTGCGGAAGTTCATCGAGGGCGGTAAGAAGATAATCATCTCGACGGTGCAGAAGTTCCCGTTCATCCTCGACGAGATTGAAGCCGAGCAGCGGAAGCGGAAGTTCGCCATCATCATTGACGAGGCGCACTCCAGCCAGGGCGGCAAGACGTCGTCCGCTATGAGCGCGGCGCTGGCCGACCCCGAGGACACGGTGAACGACGCGCTGGAGAAGCGGATGCTGGCGCGCAAGATGCTCACCAACGCCAGTTACTTCGCCTTCACCGCCACGCCCAAGAGCAAGACGCTGGAGATGTTCGGCTATCCCGCGCCGCAGCCGGACGGCAAGGTGAAGCACCTGCCGTTCCACAGCTATACGATGAAGCAGGCGATAGATGAAGGCTTCATCCTCGACGTGCTAAAGTACTACACGCCGGTCAACAGTTACTACAAGCTGGTAAAGACCGTCGAAGCCGACCCGGAGTTCGACACCCGGCGGGCAAGGAAGAAGCTGCGGCGCTATGTCGAAAGCCATGACCATGCCATCCGGCTCAAGGCCGAGATAATGGTGGACCACTTTCGCGAGCAGGTCATCGGCTTGAACAAGATCGGCGGTCAGGCACGGGCGATGGTGGTGACCAGCGGCATCGAGCGGGCCATTCAGTATTACCACGCCATCAGCGAGTATCTGCTGGAGACCAAGAGCCCGCACAAGGCCATCGTTGCTTTCTCAGGCGAACATGAATACGGCGGCGTGAAGGTAACCGAGGCGTCGCTGAACGGCTTCCCGTCCTCCAAGATATCGGACAATATCCAGGAGGACCCTTACCGGTTCCTCATCTGCGCCGACAAGTTCCAGACCGGCTACGACGAGCCGCTATTGCACACGATGTACGTGGACAAGATACTGTCCGGTATCAAGGCGGTGCAGACGCTCTCGCGGCTAGACCGCGCGCATCCGCAGAAACACGACGTCTTCGTGCTTGACTTCATGAACGATGCCGACGTCATCCAGTATGCGTTCGCTGACTACCACCGCACAACGATTCTCAGCGAGGAGACTGACCCGAACAAGCTGCACGACCTAAAGTCCGCGCTCGACGGCGCACAGGTCTATTCTCCGGAGCAGGTGGTGCAGTTCGTCGAGCACTATCTCGGCGGCGCCGGTCGGGAACGGCTCGACCCGATTCTCGACGCATGTGTGGCGGTCTACTCCACGCAACTCGACGAGAATGGACAGGTGGACTTCAAGGGCAAAGCCAAGGCATTCGTGCGCACCTACGACTTCCTGGCGTCGCTCCTGCCCTACACGAATGCCGCATGGGAGAAGCTGTCGGTATTCCTGAACTTCCTCATCCCCAAACTCCCCGCGCCGCCGGATGAGGACCTGGCTCGCGGCATTCTGCAAGTGATAGACATGGACAGCTACCGGGTCGAGAAACAGGCGGCAGTCGCAATCCGGCTTCCCGACGGCGACAGCGAAATCGGACCGGCGCCGTTCGGCGACCCCAGCATGAAGCCCGAACCCGAGATAGACCGCCTGTCCAACATCCTCAAGGGGTTCAACGACCGTTTCGGCGACGTCCCATGGACCGACGCTGACCGCGTGCGCAAGTTGGTCACCGAACAGATACCGGCGATGGTCTCGGCGGACACCGCCTACCGGAACGCGCGCGAGAACTCGGATGAGCAGAACGCGCGAATCGAGCATGACAAGGCGCTGGACCGGGTGATGACAACCATCCTCAAGGATGACACCGAACTCTACGCGCGGTTCTCTGACAACGAGTCATTCCGGCGCTGGCTCACAGACGCCGTATTCGCGCTGACCTACCGGGCAGGCGCGGCGTGACGCGACCCTGGCGGTTGCCGGGTAATCCCAAGAACGCGATAAGCGATTCCTGACGCGCGGCGGCCTCAGGCAGCGGTCAGGCGGGCTGGAGACGGGAGAGTGTCGTCTGGCAGACGAGGTCAGAGGTGCGGATGGCGGGCAGTCAAACGAAGTCAGATGTCAGAGGCTAGAGGCTAGAAGTAAGAAGCGGGGAGGGAGAAAGAAAGGGAGAGAGGGACAAAGGGATAAAGGGAGAGAGTGTCGGGCGGACGCACTGTCTGACAGGGGCCGCTGAGGCCAAGTCAGAAGTCAGATGAGAGATGTGAGAAGTCGGAAGTGCGGACGGCGGACGGCGGAGAGCGGACCGGAATCTGTGCAATCTGCGGGTTTCCTCTGGCTCCGGTCAGCCGAGACCCCTCCTCAGCGTCGGGGCGACACTCCGTGTCGTCTGCGTAATCTGCGGATAGTCGTTCGGGGTCTTGGCGTCTCTTGGCGGCCTTGGCGGTTGTTTTGGCTACGGACGGTCGGTCAGCGGCCGCGGCGCTCCCGGGCAGGTCGGTCGCGAGCGACGAAGTCCGAACCTCTGCCGGTCTGGCCGGGTTTGTCGTCGTCGGTGACGAAGCCGATGCGCTTCTTCTTCGGTTCGGGCGGCTGCATCAGGCTGCGGATGGCATCGAAGACAACCTTGAACTGGACGTCGTTCTTCTTCTCCAGTTCATCCAGCCTCCGGGCGAGGCCGGCATTCTCGGCCAGAATTCGCCGCAGGCGGACGAACGCACGCATTATCTCGACGTTGACCTGGACTGCGCGCTTGCTGCGCAGCACGCTCGACAGCATCGCCACGCCCTGCTCGGTGAAAGCGTACGGCAGCGCTCGGCGCGCCCCGCCCCAACTTGAAGTCACAGATTGTGACTTCAAGATGCGATGCTCGTCCCCGGTCAACTGGAACATGAAGTCGTCCGGGAATCGCTCGATGTTTCGCTTCACCGCCTGAATCAGAACCTTGGGTTCGACGCCGTAGAGCGCGGCAAGGTCGCTGCTGGTCATGACCCGATGCCCACGGATGACCAGTATCGCCTGTTCGACGTGACGCATCAGAACCGGCGGATTTGTCTCTGGCATGTAACGTGTGCTAGCAGAGGAACAGGCCGTGTTAAACGGCACCAGTCTTGGGGATTCACTATGCGATTCCTGACGCATCAGCGGTCTGCGCCCGCCAATTCAAACAGGATAGGAGACGCTAGGGGTCTAGGATTCGAGGGGTCGAGTGAGGGACAATCGAAATCAGATGTCAGAAGCTAGAGGTTGGAAGTAAGAAGTGCGGATGGCGGAGAGCGGACCGGAATCTGTGTAATCAGCGTAATCTGCGGATAGTCATTCCGGGTCTTGGCGTCTCTTGGCGTCCTGGCGGTTATCTTTTCTGCGGTCGGCGGTCAGCGGGTCACGGTTTGCGGTCCACGCCGACAGGACTTGACGGGCGGCGTCGGAACAGGCATAATTGTACAGTCGATGGGTTAAGTTGGTTGATCCGAGAGAACCTCAGCCCGGGCCCAGCAAAGGTTGGGCCCGGTGTTTTTCTAAAGGGTCTCTTCGTCTTCCGGCCGCCAGGCCGGGTCAACTATGCAGAGGAATTCGATTTCCTCTTTCCCCGTATTCTCCAGCCATTGAACTGAAGCGGGCGGAATGTAGACCGCGTCGCCGGCCGTGATTTGAGCCGACCCTTCGCCGATGTGCATCACGCCGGCTCCCCGGACAAGGTAGTAGACTTCGGCTGTCTTTAGTTTGTGGGCCCGTGACCGCGCGCCGGCGGCAAGCCAGGCGACGGCCAGAGAGTAACGTATCTTTGCCGGGTCGTGGTCAGGATGGAGCAACTCGCGCAACCGGGTCTGGTCGCCGGCCGTGATTTCCGCGCAATCCCTCAGTTTCTTGATGAACATAGGAGAAGTTAGCAGGTAGCAGTTGGGAGGTAGCAGTCGGAATCCGGCCGGGCCTGAACTCCTAACTGCTAACTCTTAACTCCTAACTTCCTAGTTAAGCTTCCCGACCGCGTGCTCGACCGCGTCGAGCAGTTCGCCCGACTTCACGGCCGCAGTCAGGTTGTTGATGTCGTCATGCACCGGCCGGTCTTCGACCATCATTTTGACGTGCTTGCGCACGAAATCGTAGGCGACCTGGGTGCCTTTGCCTGCCTTGAGCGGCTTGCGGAACTCGACCGCCTGCGCACCAGCCATCAGCTCGATGGCGACCACGTACCAGGCGTTGTCGAGGATCTGCCGCGTCTTGAGGGCGCTGGTGAATGCCATCGACACGAAATCTTCCTGGTCGGCCGCGGCCGGTATCGAGCCAACTGACGCCGGCGCGGAGAGGATGCGGTCCTCGCAGACCAGCATGCCCTGCGTGTACTGGGTGAGCATCAGGCCGGAGAACATGCCCGCGCCTTTGGTCAGAAACGCGGGCAGGCCACAGGAGAGGTTCCGGTTGAGCAACCGGTTGGTCCGGCGCTCGGAGAGCACCGCGATCATCGTTACGCACTCGCCGGTCAGGTCGAGCGCGAGCCCGAGCGGCGTGCCCTGGAAGTTCGCGCCGGTCAGGTACGCCTTCTCGTCCGGGAAGAACAGCGGGTTGTCGCCCACGCCGTTCAGCTCGATTTCGAACATGTAGCGCGCCCACTTGAGCGCATCTTTGGCCCCGCCCACGACCTGCGGCGTCGAGCGCAGGCTGTACGCGTCCTGCACTTTCTTGCCCGGCTGCTTGAGCATTTCCGAGTCCGCGGTCAGGCGCCGGACATTCTCGGCGCAGGTAACCGCGCCCGGAAATCCGCGCAGCTTGTGAATCCGCTCGTCGTACGCCACCATGTTGGCGTTGACGACTTCGAGCGTCAGCGCGGCGGCGATCTCGGACACCTTATAGTAATGGTCGGCGTCAAGCAGGTGGATTGCGCCCCAGCCCGCGGTCATGTTGGAGCCGTTGATGCAGGCAAGCCCGTCGCGCGCCTCGAACTGGATAGGCGCCACGCCCGCGGCCTTCATCGCCTCGGCGCCCGGCATCCGCTTGCCCTGGTAAAACGCCTCGCCTTCGCCCAGCAGCACGAGCGCCATCTGGCTCATCGGCGAGAGGTCGCCGCATGCGCCGACCGAGCCCTTGTCGAACACGACCGGCGTCACGCCCTTGTTGAGCATGTCGATCATGCACTCGACGACCTTCAGCCGGATACCCGAATTGCCGTTGGAGAGGACGTTGATGCGCGAGCAGACGGCCGCCCGCACGGTCTCCTCGGGCAGCGGCACGCCGCAGCCGGCCGAGTGCGAGTAGACGATGTAGCGCTGGAACTGCTCGGTCTGCTCCGGGGTGAGGATGGTCTCGGACAGCTCGCCGATGCCGGTCGTGATGCCGTACATTACCGCCCGCGCCTTGACCTTCTCCTCGATGAACGCGCGGCAGTGGTTGATTCTTGTCTTCGCCGCCGGGGTGAGCTCGACCTTTTCGCGCCGGCGCGCCACGCGGACGATGTCTTCAATCTTCAGGTTTTTGCCGTCTAGTACAACCGCCATCTGGTTACCTCCATGAAAAGTGGCCCGGCCGAGTTGTCATTCCGAGCGTAGCGAGGAATCTCGCCTTAACGCCCGGGGGCAGACGAGATTCCTCGTCGTCGGACTTCTCGGAATGACATTGCCGTACAAACCCGGGTCACTACTTTGTCTCTCCCGTGTTCTGCTGTCTGCGGGGCCCGCCGCGGAACAACCGGCGTGGTCGCGGCGGCGGCCCGGCCCGCTGCGCCATCTGCTCGACGTGGTTGCCCGGCCAGAAGACCTTGCGGCATTTGGGGCAACCCCGGAAATCGTGGTGAATCTGGTAGATGAAGAACGGCACCGATGGCCGTGCCTGCTCTCTCGTAATCTTCTCCAGCGGCACGTTGCACTGCAGGCAACGGCCGTACGCGGCAATCTTCTCGGCCGGCGGCGCAACCTGATGGACCGGCGAGGGCGTAGAAACCGGGCTGGGGCGGGGCGGGGCCGCTTTGGCCGCCGGTTCCGGTGTGGCCGGGACTTCCTCCACAACCGGCGCAACCGGCTTCAGGCCGGCGTCGATTTCGGCCTTGACCTGCGCCACCTGCTCGGGCGCAAGCTGGCCCGGCACGTAAATCGTCCCAGGCAGCCCGCGCAGTTTGTTGGTACGTGTAAGTAGTATCCGGCCGCTCTGTCGCGCAACCTTGTAGGCCGGCAGCCCGCCGAGGTTCCGGTCATACTCGACGTCAAGCCCGAGCAGACGCAACTCACGCGCCAGTTTGCCGAGCATCACGTCGCAAAGGAAACTGACTGCCTCGGGATTCTTCGGCGGGGCGATCTGGCCGCGCGGCGCGCGGCTCTGGGGCCGTGGCCGTCGCCGCGACGGCGGCCGCCGGTTAGGCGGGGGCGGAACAGGCTGTTCTTCAGGAATCACGAATTACACTGTAGCCAAAAAGGCCCTGAAATCAAGGCCGCCAGCCGGCGGGGGTGCCGCCGCCGCGCCGGTCGGAGGCAGGCAGCTTGGTCGCGGACGTGGATATCGCAGTCGAGCCGCAACCGCGCGCGCTTGACAACGGCGGTGCTGTCAGGGATATTCCTTGCGTGCCGACACGGTTCGTACTCGCTGTTCTGTACGCTGTCCTGGCTTCGGTGTCCTGCCGCAAGGCTGCGCCGGTATCGCCGGTGCACTTTGCACGGGAGGAAATAGCGATAGACGTGAGGCCGGGTACGCTTGAGGTGCGCGGGATGTATCACTTCACGTGCTCGGCCAAAGAGCCGCTCGTTGCTTCAGTATTCTACCCGTTCCCACTCGACTCAACGCACCTGTACCCGGACTCAATCGAAATCAGGCAGCACGCATTCGAGCGGCAGGATTCGGGCGTCGCGTTCCGGATGCGGTTCCGGCCCGAAGCCGAGGATTCTTTCTTCGCGTACTACCGCCAGCCGCTCAGGGCGAACTCGGCGACCTACATCGTCACCACGACTCGCAAGTGGAAGCGGCCAATTGACCTCGCGCGGTTCCGCGTGACCGTTCCCGCCGGTTTCAAGGACGTGAGGCTGACGTTCAATCCGGACAGCGTGGTGCTGTCAGACAGCACCGTATCGTGCTTCTTCACCCGCAAGAAGTTCTACCCGGACAAAGATGTGACTGTCACGTGGCGCTGAAGCGCCTTTGGAGTGCGGGAGCGACAGCTCCCGCCTTTCCGGAAAAGCGGCAGCTCACGCTGCACGCAGTCCAAAGCATGGGTGACTGACACAAGCCGCCCCTGCTCTTCAAGCCTGCGTTTGGCGCTCAGTAGAGCACGAACTTCGTATTGAGTGTCTGTTCCCCGAACCGGCAACCGGCGAAATAGACGCCGCTACTCAGACGGGGTAGCGCCAGTTGATTGCTGCCTGACACCAGCGCCACTTTCTCGGACACCATGACCCGGCCGAGATTGTCATGGACCGTCACGAGTGCTGTTCCGGGCTGGTTCGCGGTCAGGACAAGCGTCCGGCCGCGCTGATGGAGTCCGACGCACAATGCTTTGCCGGCGGCTTCCTCGGTCCCGCCGACGGGGTCGAGAAAGATGTATATCTCGCGTCCCTCGTTAGGCGCCAGCTCTATTGACTCAGGATACGTATACGGCAGATAGCCTGGGCATTCGGCAGTCACAGTGAACGTACCTGGACCAGTCGGTCTCTGCTCGAAGGAGCTGGGCCCATACCACCATGGTTCGCCAGTCTGCATCGTGGAAGTGCCGTATGCAGACATGACTCGCACAGTCGCGCCGGAAATCGCTTGGGTATCTTGGTCGAAGACCCCACCCCAAATACCGCCCCCATAGTCGTCGTTACCGGCGCCGAACGTCGGGGTTCTGTCAATGTACCAAGTGTAGAGAGTTAGCGGGTCCTCATAGGGAGGAATGTACACGTCCCAGGAGTACAACGAAGCAGATGCGTCCATCGGCGGAACCCAAGAGCCGGCGCTTGTCCAATGAGGATTCCCTGGATAGCGGACGCTGAAGCTCAAGGTATCGTTGTCGCAGGGTACGTACAGCCTGATATAGTCGGAGTCATCCCCGAGGCTGAACGTGCCGGTTGTATTCGTGCTGTCTATGACCACCAGGCTGTTCCACGTTTCGAAGCACACGCCGGAGTCTACAGTTGCCGTACCGGCGTTCGTGACGATCTGGGCTCCGCCGATCTCGAATGGGTATCGACTCGGGTCCAACTCCGGGCGCAGTTCGATGCGCTCAAGCGAATCAGGAGAGGTTTGGAATTCGCTGATATACACTTTCTCCAGAATCGGGTTGGCCACTGCGATGGCCACGAGCATTATCAGGAAGGCTGCGACTCTTGTCATGAAAACCCCCTTACCAAAGGATCACTTTGACTCTGCTTCGGTACGGCCCTTTCCGCGCCTCGGCGAAGTAGACGCCGCTCTGGAGGCCGGACAGCGGCACCTCGCTGCTGCCGGAAACCAACGTAACCTTCTCGGACATCCTGACCCGCCCGAGATTGTCGTAGACCGTCACGAACGCCGTTCCGGGCCGGTCCGCAGTCACGACGAGCGTCTGACCGTGTTGATGCAGTCCGACGCACGATGCCTTGTCGGCCGCTTCCTCGGTCATGCCCACGCGGTCGAGAGTGATGGTTATCTCGCGCAGTTCGTTTGGAGTCAGGACAATCGGGTCCGGATACGCGCCGGGTAGATGGTCCGGGCATTCGGCGGTCACCGTGAACGTTCCCGGACCGGTCGGCTTCTGCTCGAAGTAGCCGTCGGGCCAGAACCAGACGCCGCGACTTGCCATTTGCACTGAACCTTGCGCTGCGGAGATACTGACGGTTGCGCCATTGATGGGCAGCCCGCGATCGTCCCGGATGTAGCCGCAGATGCCACCTGACGCGTCGTCGTTAGCTGCACCGAAGGTCGGGGTCTCGTCAACATACCAGGTGTAGTAGTCAAACCACTCGCCATTCTGCCATTCCCACCACTGAAGGATCGACGCGGACGCACCGAATGGCGGCGCCCAAGATGCATCATGAGCCCGAAAAGGATTGGCCGGGTAGCGAACGCTGAGGGTCTCGTAGCTCCCCGGGATGCACAACCGCACGTAGTCGGAGTCGTCACCAAGGCTGAAAACGCCTGTCGTGTTGGACCGGTCAATCACGACGTAGGTGCTGTCGTAGCCGATGGCCAGGCCCGAGTCTATGACCGCTGTTCCGGCCCGGGTGATGAGTTGGGCGCCTGAGAGGTCGTACCCATGCAACCCTGAATACATATGCAGCTCGATGCGTTCAAGCGAGTCGGGTGCTGTCTGAATCTCACTGAACACTACCGTCATTACCGGATTGGCCACTGCGATGGCCACGAGCATTATCAGGAAGGCTGCGACTCTTGTCATGCAAGCCTCCTTACCAAAGAGCCACTTTGACTGCGCTTCGGTACGGTCCCTCCCGAGCCTCGGCGAAGTAGACGCCGGGCGCAAGCGTTGCCGGAAGCTCAACCCTCCTCTCGCCATTGACTGTGCCGAGGGGGAACGTGGCTACACGCGAGCCAAGCTGGTTGTAGAGCTGCACGTTCACCGGCGCGGTGCCGTCGCCGGACAGCAGCAGGCTTCGACCCGAGACGCGCATTGGCGGCAGTAGAGGCGTAGACGGCATCTCAGCCACGCCGGCCACAGGAATGACGATGTTTATCCCGCCGATGGTCTGGCTGTAGCCCACGACTACCGACTCAGGATACGTGCCCTCGTACCACTCGCCATCGTGGCGTGCATAGGCCGTAACCTCGTATTCACCTGCGCCGAGCCCGGCGACGTCGTAGTCCGTCTCTTGATAGAGGCCGCAGGAGCAGTGTCCTTTCGTACCTGACGCGACTACGTAGACCTCGTTTAAGGTGTCTCCGCCGACTACGGTCACAGTGCCGGCAATGCTGCTGTAGTCATCATTCTCCCAGCCCGGCGTCGGAGTCGAATCGACGTACCAGTTCATCGACTGGCCCTCAGCGTCGTCGTAGTTCCAGAAAGCGATGCTACCGGTGGATGGCGGCAACGGAGCGCTCTCGTAATCGGTCGGGTACCTTGGATAGTAAACCCGGTCCGCGATTGGGCCCGAGTCAGTGACGAGCATGACGCTGTCGCCGAGCGGATTGATACGGACGGCGCCGAAGCCGACGTCGCCGCCGGCCAGTGCTTCCGAGTCAACCACAAGGAACTCACCGTACCCGAGCTGGCACGTAAGAGTACAGGCCGAAGAGGACGTGATAATCCGCCAGTGGGTCAAGTCGACTGGCTCATGATAGATTGGAGCGAAGCGGAGTTCGACGAACTGATGAGCTGGGTCAACGCCGACTTCGCTCAGGTACGTCTCCACGACTGGATTGGCGGCAACCATGGCTGCCGCGAAGAGCAAGCAGACCAGAAGTTTGATCATAACAACCTCCGGGTAGTATTCTAACCTCGGGCCGGAAGCTGTCAACAGGCGGGGCCGCGCCGATGGTCGGCCAAGTCCGACGGGTCGGACGAGTCCGAAACGTCAGGCGGGAGCGGGCTGCTTGACACTTCACGCTCGAATCATAGGGGTATGATTCCACAAGAGCTTGACAATTCGTGATTTTGTGTGCATAATGGTCGTAGATGCGCGAGCCGTCCGCGGCAAGACTACGCCGAATTCCACCCTACCTGTTTCAGGAACTTGACGACTTGAAAGCCCGCACCGGCGGGGATTTGATTGACTTGGGCGAGGGCAGCCCGGACCAACCCGCGCCCAAGGCCATTTCCGCCGCGCTCACGCGGGCGTTGAAAGACACCGAGAACCACCGCTACCCGAGTTATCCCGGCAAGCTGTCCGCCCGCGCGGCCGTGGCCGCATGGTACCGCCGGCGCTTCCGCGTGGAGCTTGACCCGGAGACCGAGGTTACGATGCTGCTCGGGTCAAAGGAGGGCGTCGCGCACCTGATTTGGGGGACGTGCGGGCCCGGCGACACCGTCGCGGTATCCGACCCCGGGTACCCGGTCTACCAGAACCAGTCGCGGTTGTGCGGGGCAGCGCCGATCCCGGTGCCGCTTGAGGAGAAGACCGACTTCCTCCCCGATCTCGACTGGCTGTCGCGTATCGCCCCCCGCATCAAGCTGCTCTGCCTGAACTTCCCGGGCAATCCGACCGCTGCGGTCGCGCCGATTGAGTTCTACCGGGCCGTGGTCGCCCTGGCTGAACGGCATGGGTTCTTCGTCATCAACGACAACGTCTATTCCGAACTCTATTTCGGCAAGGTGAAGCCACCGAGCATCCTCGAGGTGCCCGGGGCGAAGGAGCGATGCGTCGAGTTCCATTCGCTCTCCAAGACGTTCAACATGGCCGGGTGGCGCATCGGCATGGCGGTCGGCAACGCACAATTGATTAAGGCGCTGCTGAAGATAAAGCAGAACACCGATTCCGGCCCGTTCGGCGCCATCCAGGATGCCGCAATCTTCGCCCTGCAGAACGGCGCGAAGTTCGCCGCGGCAAACCGCGCAATGTACAAGCGGCGACGGAACGCGTTCTGCGGAGAATTGGTCCGGCACGGCTGGGGCGTAGCGCTGCCGGACGCGACCTTCTACGTTTGGACCCGGGTGCCGGCCGGGTACGACACCGCGCCGGCCGGCGAGTCTGTGTCGCTCAACTTCTCGCGCAAGATGCTCTCGAATTGCCGTGTGATGTGCGCGCCCGGAACCGGGTTCGGCCAGTACGGCGAGGGGTTCGTCCGGTTCGCGCTCGTCGCGCCGGAGCAGCGGCTCAAGGAAGCCGCGAAGCGAATCGGCCGCTGGCTCACATGAGGCGGAGAATAGTGAAGGAGAAAGGAGAAAGTGGAAATGGCAAAGTCCCGACTTTGGATTTTCTACTTTCCACTTTGGCTTCACCGTTTATGATTCACTCTTTCCTCACATGCCGCTAGTCGTCCAGAAGTACGGCGGGAGTTCGGTTGCCGACATCAAGGGAATCCGCCGGGTCGCGCGCCGGGTGGTGGCGACGCGCGCTGCCGGGAACCGCGTGGTGGTCGTAGTATCGGCGATGGGCGGGACCACCGATGCGCTCACGAAGATGGCGCACGAGATTACGCCGAGCCCGCAGCGGCGCGAGCTCGATATGCTGCTGACCGCGGGCGAACGCGAAGCGATGGCGCTGGTATCACTTGCAATCATGCACGAGGGGTTGCAGGCGGTTTCGTTTACCGGCTCGCAGGTCGGCATCATCACCGACCGGTTTCACTCGGATGCGCGAATCGAGGAAATCCGTGGCGACCGGCTCCGTCGGGCCCTGCGCGGACAAGTGATTCCGATTGTCGCGGGGTTCCAGGGCGTAAGCGCGGAGCGCGAGATAACTACGCTCGGCCGTGGCGGTTCGGACGTAACCGCGGTGGCGCTGGCCGCGGTGCTCGGCGCGGACCGGTGCGAACTGTATAAGGACGTGGACGGGGTGCACACCGAAAACCCGGCCGAGTTCCCGGGCGTGCGGCTGGTGCCGCGGCTCAGTTTTGAAGAACTGGCCGAACTGGCCGGCTCGGGCTCCGAGGTGATTCACCCGCGGGCGTGCGCGCTCGCGGAGAAGTACCGGGTGCAACTCTCCATCCGGTCCTCATTCAACGATAAGCGAGGTACGACTGTGGCTAAACTTGAGAAGATGGAAAAGGCTTTTGTCCGGGCGATGACCCACAACCACAAGCTGGTACGGCTGTCGCTCGTCGACGTGCCGAAGAAGAAGCACTGCCTGCACCAGGTCGTGACCCAACTGGCTGAGGCCCGGGTGCCGATTGTGTTCTTCAACCACGGCGTGGTTCACGGCGACCGGTTCGACCTGTCGTTCATCATCCCGGAAGAGCAGCTTGCACCGGCGAAGGCGATACTGGCGCGACTTGCGAAACAGGTCCGCGCCGTGCGCCTCGAAATGAAGGAGAGCCTCTGTTCGGTCTCGGTGGTCGGGCCGGGCGTGGGTTCGGACCCGGAAATCCTCTCCGGCACGCTCGAAACGCTGCACCGGGTCGGGGTCCACCTTGACGCGTTCTCGACGTCGGAAACGAGGCTGTCGTGTTTCATGGACCGGAAGGACCTGCGCCTCGCCGCGGCCGCGCTGCTGGCGCGGTTCAGGCTGAAGTGATGAGCGAGAACGTCAAGCTGAGTGATCAAGGGATCGAGGGATCGAGTGAACAAGAGGAGGAAATGGAAGACACGCGTCCGGACCCGAGCGTTGGCCCTGCTCCGGAATCCGCATTGGAAGAACTGAAACCCGAAGCGCACATCGTTCCGCCTCCCGTCGGAGACGAATCGGCAATCGCCACTCCCGACTCCCCACTCCCGACTCCCTCTGACGATTCGTCATTGGACCTTCGTCATTCGGAGATTCCTGCGCCGGCGCCGCTTCCTCCGGCGCAGGTGATTGAGGCCTTGCTTTTTGCCGCCGACTCACCGGTGAAGCTTGACCGGCTGGCCGAACTGGCGGAAGCATCGCCCGAAACCGCGCGGTCGGTGATTGACGACCTGAACGCGACATACGAGGAAACCGGCCGGACGTTCCGGGTCCAGCGTGTGGCACAGGGCTTTCAACTCTACACGATGCCGGCATACGCCGAGTTCGTGCGCCGGCTCTACCAGCACCAGTACACGCACCGGCTGTCGCGGGCCGCTCTAGAGGTGCTGGCGATTGTCGCGTACAAGCAACCGGTCACGCGGCCCGAGATCGAGCAACTGCGCGGAGTTGACTGTTCGGGCCCGCTTGTTACACTGCTCGAACGGCGGCTGATTGCGACCTACGGTCGCGCCAGCCGGCCCGGCAATCCATTCCTCTACCGGACCACGCCCGAGTTCCTGCGCTATTTCGGGCTGGCCGGAGTCGAGGACCTGCCGCGAATGGAAGAAATCGGCGAATTCCTGGCCCGGCGCGAGGCCGGTCCGGACGCCGGCGAACCGGACAAGGCCGAGACAACGGCCCAGGTTGAACAGCCGGCCGCAGCGGCCCCTGTTAAGCAGTACGACTCACTGGCAATGGACGGCGGCCACAAGGATACGGCGCCGGAGGATGCGAGGTAGACAACTATGTTTGAACGACTAAAAGAAGGACGGCCGACTCCCGACCCGGCGAAACTGGTGGTTGGACTCCTGTCGTCGGAGCGGAACCTGCTGTCGCAGGCACACTCCGCGCTGGTCGAAGGGTTCGGGACCATAACCGTGAAGAGCCCGGAGATTCCGTTCAACTTCACGGACTACTACGAGAAAGAGATGGGGCCGAACCTGACTCGACAATGGGTGGGGTTCGAAGGCTTGGTCGAGCCCGACCAACTCAGCGATTTCAAGCTTCAGGCCGGTCTTCTGGAGAAACGTTTCCGCGGGCCGGACGGCCGGCGCCGCGTGAACCTCGACCCGGGCCTGCTGTCACTGCACAACCTGGTGCTGGCCTCGACCAAAGGCTTCGCCCACCGCATCTGCCTGCGCGACGGCGTCTATGCCGAGATTACGCTTCTCTTCCAGGCCGGCAAGTTCCAGCCGCTGCCCTGGACCTACCCGGACTATCAGACCGACGTCTGCAGGGAATTCCTGCTGCGCTGCCGCAAGGACCTGCTCGCCGACATCGCCCGGCAGAGGACCGTTACCGGCGACCCGTGGGTTCCAGCGTCATAACGAAGGAGTCACATTGAAAGAATTGCGCCGCTACTTCCTCACCGGCGTCGCGACGATGCTGCCGTTGAGCGTCACCGTGTTCATCTTCTGGTTCATCGTCGTCCGGCTCGGCAACCTGTTCCTCCCGCTGTTCAGGATCCACCCGTGGCTTGAGCGCGTGCCCGGCTGGGGCGCGACGCTCGCCGGGTTCGTTTTCTTTCTCATTATCGTGCTGGTCGTCGGCGCGCTCGCGTCCGGCATCATCGGCCGGCTCGTGCTCGGCTGGCTCGACAAACTCATGAAGCGGGTGCCGATTGTCAAGATTATCTACTCCTCGGCGCGCCAGTTCACCGACGCGGTCTTCGTCAGCCGCGACACATTCCGCAAGACCGTCATCGCCCAGTACCCGCGCCAGGGCATGTTCGCGGTCGGGTTCCTGACGAGCGAGGACCGGATTGCGCTGGCCGACGGCCGCAAGGCGCTCTTCGTCTTCTTTCCGACCACGCCGTCCCCGACCACCGGCTGGCTCGCGTTGATTCCCGAGGACGAGGTTACCGAAACCAGCATATCGATTGAGGCCGGCCTGAAGCTCATCATCTCCGGCGGCGTCATCAGGCCCGCAAACATCGGCTACCTCGTCCGGCCCGAGGCCGGAGCCTGACCGCGCCGCCGGCGTCGAGCCGCGCGGTCTCTTCTCGGGTCTCGGCTTGTGCGGCTAACGCCGCAGCTACTTGACGGCCTTTACACGGACTCCGCCCGGTGCGGCCAGGACATACACGCCCGGAGGCACAACCCGGCTCCGCTCGTCCCGGCCGTCCCAGACCCAGCGGGACTCGCCTGCCGGAATCTGGGTCTGGCTAACCAACCTTCCGTCCTGCGCATACACACGCGCAGCATCACCGCCTCTCGCGGGCGAACGCCAAGCGACCGCCACGCTCTGACTGAACGGATTCGGCGAGACGCTGATGCCCCGGAACTCGGGACGCAGCGACTGCGGCTTGACTTCCTGATGTTGAGTTCTACAATCAGGCCATGAGCCTGCGGTGGTTGGCCGTCCTTCTCTTGCTGTTCGGGGCGGCGGTTGCTCTTGGTCGCGACCTCTCGTTTCAGGAGCACGCGGCGGTGCAGGAATCGCTGTCGCGCGTGCATCCGAGGATGCGGGCTAGTTGGCTGCGAGAGCGCGGGCTGGACGATTCGTACTACACGACGTTCCAGCGACCGGAGAGCACCGGACTTTCGTGCATCGGGCGCTGGCCTTGGGGGCCGAGCTGGGAGCTTGCGGGAAGGGATACGTTTCTTTACCTCGGTTCAGGCTCCGGCGTCCGTATTCTCTCCATAGCCGATTCCGTGCATCCCAGAATGCTCGGCCAGATCAACGCGCGCGGGCTAGTCAGCCAAGTCGTGGTGCAAGACTCCCTACTCTTCGTCGCCTGTGGCAGTTGGGGTGCTCAGATATACTCGGTATCCGACCCGGCCCGACCAAGAGAACTCGGCTCAATGGACGCGGTCATCGGCGACGTATGCGTGAAGGACACCTTCTGCTATGCGGTCGGCGGCGACAGCTTCCGAATCTACAACGTTGCCGACCCGTACACGCCAAGGCAACTAGGCGCCGAGTACGACACTCGTAGCCTGATATTGCTCGAGGGCTCTCACGCCTTCCTGGCAAGCGATGCGGGAATGAACGTGTACGATGTCTCAAACCCATCTTCACCACAGCTTGTCAACTCCAGGGGCGGGTCGTATGCAACGCTTTTCATTCGGGACACGCTGTTGTTCTGCTCCGACGTCCAGCCATCGTACTTCGCCGTGCTGGACGTCAGTGACCCTCTTGATATCCGGCAAGTCGGTAACTTGAGCGGTTATGGCGGCCACGGGCTGTACGCAGACGACGACTTTGCCTACTTGAGTTGCGCCTATGACCACCAAGGCATCTTCGTAATCGACATCGCAAACCCTGCGAACCCACAACTGAGGGATAGCCTTAACCCGGAGGGTACTGATAACTGGGACCCATACGTGCCGGTGCCACTGTCGTATGGGTATCTTGCCTCCGATTACGGCGGGCTTGTAACCGTGGACCTGCATAACGTCAACTCCATCTCCGAGGCGTGGTCCGGGTACAAGGCCGACCGGTCGGAGGACATACATGTCGACGGCCAGCTGGCCTATGTAGCTGACATGCGTTCCGGGCTACAGATACTTGATATTGCCGACCCAGCCAACCCGGTGTCGCTCGGCCTATTCGATACGATAGGCTCCAAGGCCACGCGAACGGCGACGGCGCGTGACTCCTTCGCCTTCATCGGCATGGACGGCATCACCGGACGCCGGTTCCTTCGAGTACTGAATGTGCTCGACCCGTCAAACCCGACGCTTGTGGCGCAGGAATCGTGCTACAACTGGCCACAGGACTATGTGCTGCGTGATTCGCTCCTGTACGTGGTCGAAGCATACATGTTTCAGATCTTCAACGTCGCCCGGCCGAGAGAGCCGGCGCGGGTGGGGAGCTGCAATACGCAGGAGCAAGCGTACGGTCTGTGCATCGTAAATTCGCTGGCATACGTGGCTAACTACCCGTTTGCCATCATCGATGTCGGTCAGCCCTCAAGCCCGATCATCATCTCAACGATTTCTCGCGGTGCGTGGAACGGGACGGTTCGCGATACGTTCCTGTTCCTGTCGTCAGGAGGCGTTCTCGTCTACAGCGTAGCCGACCCCAGCCGGCCCCGGTTGCTGGATTCGGTCAGCGTTGGGCCAAACACGTATTGGGTTGAGGCAGTCGGAACGCTACTCTACACTGGGAATCGAGACGGTGTGCGAGTCGTAGACGCGGCTGACATTCATGACATGCGTGTCCGAGGCTTCTGCCCAGCGCCGTACACAGTGAATCGGCTGACCTACAAGTCGCCGTACGTTTACGCCGCCTGCTGGGAAGCAGGCGTGAGTATATACGAATCGACACAGGTTGCGGTGAGCGAACCGATGAAAGGAGGTGGTGAGCATACAGAGCTGTCCGTCAGGCCGAATCCGGTGACGACGAATGCCGTTCTCTCGGTATTCGGCGAGTCGCCGGGGACGGTGACCGTTCGCGACATCGCCGGTAGAGTCGTGCGGTGCGCGACCAAGCGCCGGGCGAGTGGCGAGGTAGTACTCAACATGGCGGCAAAACCGCCTGGGGTCTACTTTGTCGAGAGCAAGGCCGGCGCGATTTCAGTAAGGGTGAAGTTCGTTAAGCAATAGGAGGAGAGCATGATAGAAAGGCAGATGCTCAAGCTGGCCGTGGCGATGGCGATGATGTGCGGGCTCGCCTCGGCCTCAGTAGTTGGCTACCATGTGGAGCCTGTCAAGGCCTCATGGTCCGGCCACACCGATACTATCCCGCCGAACAACTACGTCGCCCAGACCGTGACCTGCAACTTCGACAGTCTAAGCTATGTGGAGCTGTTTGCGGGAGCGAAGGGCGATAGCGGAACCTATACGGCTACGGTGTACGACGGGAACACGCAGCTCATGACCAGCGACGGGTCTCAAGATCATGACTGCCGTTGGGTGCGATTCGAGGACTGGGACCAACAGGTCGCGTTCACGAAGGGGAAGACCCTGACCATCCGGTTCACGCGGGGAGGGAATGACAATCATGACAACCATGCGGTTTGACAACCTGACTTCCAGGTATACAATCTGGGCGCCATGAGAACGTGGCGGTGGAGCATCCTTCTCCTGTTCGCGGCGGCAGTGGCCTTTGGCGGCAGGCTGTCGTTCCAGGAACACGCGGCGGTGCAGGAGTCGCTATCCCGCGTGCATCCGAGGATGCGGGCCAGTTGGCTGAGGGCGCACGGGCTGGATGACTCGTACTACACGACATTCCGTAGGCCGGAGAGCACAGGATTAGCCTGCATCGGCCGCTGGCCTTGGGGGCCAAGCTGGGAACTTGCGGGTAGAGATACGTTCGTGTATCTCGGGTCCGGCTCGGGCGTACGGATTCTCTCCATAGCCGATTCGGTGCAGCCGAGAATGCTGGGCCAAGTCAATGCGCGAGGGCTGGTCAGCCAGGTTGTCGTCCAAGATTCGCTGCTCTTTGTAGCCTGCGGTTCGTGGGGCGCGCAAGTCTACTCGGTTGCCGACCCGGCCAATCCGCGCGAGCTTGGCTCGATGGATGCGGTAATCAGCGACCTCTGCGTCAAAGACACCTTCTGCTACGCGGTGGGCGGGGACAGCCTGCGCATCTACGATGTATCCAATCCAGCCCTGCCCAGACTTGCGGGCGCGATTCGTGACAGCGGCGACGTCATCGTCCAGGCGAACGGCTATGCATACGTCGGCTGCGGGTCATTCGGTACGGGCCTCAATGTCTACGATGTGCGAAGCCCGCACTCACCGACGCTCGTCAACACCTTGGGCGGGGTTCAACTAGCGCTATTTGTGCGCGGGCAACTGCTGTTCCGGACATCGGTGCAGCCCTCCTACTTCTCGATTCTGGACATCAGCGTCCCTACTTCAATCCATGAGGTCGGCCGCATCGACGGATACGGTGGCCACGCACTGTACGCCGATGACTACTTTGCCTACCTGAGCTGCAGCTACGACCACGATGGCATCTTCGTAGTCGACATCACGAATCCCGCCGACCCTCAGTTGCGAGACAGCCTCAATCCCGATGGCACTACGAACTGGGACCCGTACGTGCCCGTGGCCCTGTCATACGGATACCTGGCCTCGGACTATGGCGGGCTGGTGACTGTGGACATCCACAACGTCAATTCCATTAGTGAGGCATGGTCGGGTTACGAGGCTTGCAGGTCACTGGACATCGACATCGACGATGGCCGTGCTAATGTCGCCAACGACGAGTCGGGCCTGCAGATAATCGATGTCACAAATCCGTCGAACCCGAATTCGCTTGGCATCTATGACTTGGTTGGCGCGAAGACTACCACCACGGTGCAGGTCCGGGATTCGTTTGCGTTCATCGGTTTCTGGGGGAGCAATAGGCGGTTCCTGCGCGTCCTGGACGTTACTGATCCGGCTTCACCCACGTTTGCTGCGGAGGAGTCATGCCGGAATCCGCTACAAGACATGGTGCTGCGCGACAGCCTGCTCTACTGCGCCGAGATGAATGAGTTCCAGGTCTTCAACGTCGCCCGGCCGAGGGAGCCGGTGCGGGTAGGGAGCTGCGGGGGGGTGGGCATCAATGCTCGCAACATCGCTTTACGCGACAGCGTCGCATACGTAGCTATGGGAAGCGGCGGCCTTGCGTGCATCAGCGTCAGCGATCCCGCTGCCCCATCGATCGTCGGTAGCTGGGGCGGACGCAGCAGTGGTGTATCACTCAGCGACACCATCGCATATGTGGCCGGGCCGTACACGGGGTTGGTTTCGCTCAGCATGGCCGACCCGTCGTCTCCACGGATGATTGACTCCCTGTCCCTCACCGACACGCTGTGGTGGAATGATGTCGCGGTGAGCGGTTCGCGTGCATACGTTGGCGGAGAGCGTGTGCTGACTGTCGACATAACTAACCCAGCCAATCTGACGGTGCGGGCGTCTGTGTCACCGCCTTACCTTGCACAAAGGCTGGCGTACTCGTCGCCGTATCTCTACGCGGCATGCCTCGAGGCCGGCGTCGCCATCTACGAGACGACGGCGGTCGGAGTTGCTGAGCAAGCTCCCACGAGACACAGACCGGCGACGCTTCATCTCCGGCCAGGGCTAACAGACGGAGAAGTGCATTTCACGTTGGATGTGACGGCGCGGAGCACTGACATTGCAGTCTATGACGTGTCTGGAAAGCGACTTGGGAACGTGCGCCAGCAGGTTACTGTGAAAGGAGGTGCCACTGAAGGCGTAATAGACCTGTCTGGTCTTGCTGCCGGCGTGTACGTTGTCAAGGTCGAAGCAGAAAGGAAGAGCTTCACGGCCAAGGTCGTGAAGACGAATAGGAGGTAAAGCATGAAAGGTGCAGTACTGCTGCTCCTGATTGCAGGGGTGGCTTTTGCGAGCGTAGCCGGATATCACATCGAGCCGGTCAAAGCCTCATGGTCGGGACTCGCCGACCCGGAAGACGGCGTGGCCCAATCGGTGGTGGCCTGCTGGGACAGTCTCGAACGGGTAGAGCTGTTTGCGGGCGCGAAAGGCAGCGGCGGGGCGTACACAGCCCAGGTTCTGGAGGATGGCGACCCGGTGATGCAAAGTGTCGGCTATCAGGACTTCGACTGCCGATGGGTGAAGTTCGACCAGTGGACCGATACTGTTGCGTTCACGAAGGGGAAGACCCTGACCATCCGGTTCACCCGGGGCGGAGGAGACAGCCTTCAGTACTACTACAGCGGGAACGACCCCTACAAATACGGCTCGATGCCGAATGACATCGCCCCAAACTTCGCCGATCTCTGTATGCGGGTCTACGGGCGGATGAATGCGGTGGATTCTCTAGATTTCGGGGCGGATGAGTGCTCGTGGTATACGATACCGAACTACGGCTTCGACCCTGGGGCGTTTGCCCACCGAGCCGAGACCGCCAACGTAAGAACGTTGCGGCTCGACATCGACTGGGACTCCATACAGCGCGGCGGATGGAATAGCTGGGATTTCCAGTTTTTCGACTCTTCCATGAATGCACTGGACAAGACCGCGGGGTGTCAGATCATGGGAATACTCGTCCAGCCACCGGAATGGGCCGAGACGCGGCGCGGCGACACCTGGCCATCCAGCGACACAGGGCTGAGATGGAGTCCGCCACGCTGTCTGGATTACTCTGTCAATCACGACTCAAACTACCTGGCTCATTTCATCAAGGGACTTCTGGCCCACTGCGATAATAGTGGTTTTGCGATTCACGATTGGGAAGTGCTTAATGAAGTGAACAATGAAGACACATGGCCGAACAGCGCCAGCGTGTGGCGACATCCAAACCGTTATTACACTGGTTCCAAGTACGTAGGTCCGGATATCCATTCGATGTGCGGTCTGTACGTGCGCTATGCATCGGTGGTGGACTCCGCGATCAGGGGCTATGACTCTAGCCACCTGCATGACCGCATTGCAGTGAATTCAGTGAACTGGGTCAACACCGACCAGGCGCGCGGCTTTTCTGGCAAAGCGTGGCTCCGGGAGTTCTACGAGGTGACTGATGGAATCACGCCGTTCTGGGATGCGATCTCAGCGCATCCGTATCAAGAGACTGTACCTTGGTACCCAGACATGACCATGCCGTTCAAACCTCAACTGCTCGAGGCCGAAGCGGAAACGTTGCGCGGCATCATGCGAGAGCACAGCGACCAAGGAGAGCTTTGGAACACGGAGTTCAGTATCCCCGCCTTTCCCTGGTGGGATACGATGTATAGGCACAACGGACACGATACAATCACCACCGAGCAACAAGATGCCGACTATTGCAGCCAAACCTTCACAACGGCCGAGGGCATGAAGGCGTTGCCAGGAGGGTGCTTTGACCGCAACTACTGGTGGCTGCTGCGTCGGCGTCCGGGCGAGGGTAGTTGGGGCCTGACGGATTCAGTTGGGAAACCCCACGCGGCGCTGTATGCCTGTGGGCAAACCGCGACGCAACTACTCGGCAAGCGGCTCAATGGGCGGGTGATGACGGGTGACACGCGGGACGATTCGGTGCGGGTATACGAGTTTGAGACGAACGACACGCTGCACCGGCGGACATGGGTGTGCTGGAAGAACGGCGGCCAAGGACAGGGCGGGGTCAACGTCGACCTGCCCGCGACGGTCGATACGCTCAGCAGTGACGTTCTGGCGTATGCACCGCTGCAGCAGTCGGGCACCGTCTACGCCAATGCGAATGGTTGGCTTCCACAGACCTTGGATAAGCGTCCTGTCTTCATTTCGGAAACCAGTGCTGTCAATCGGCCGGACTTGGTGGTGGACAGCTTCCGGGTGCAGCCACTGCCGTTGCGCGTGGGCGAGCCGTCGTCGTTCGAGGTCTTCGTAAAGAACAACGGTAACAAGAGCACACCGGGGCCGGTACTGGTCAATATCTATTGGAACGACTCGCTGCTGACCACCGTGACGTGCGATACTATACCGAAGGAGCAAGGTCGCTGGGGCATTGTCCTCGGTGGCTACATCCCGCAATGGGTGCATGGAAGCGGTCTGCTGAAGGCCGAAGCCAACCCCCTACAGGAGTATGTGGAGAAGGTCAGCACTGACGACAACTGCGGGTACATACGGACGTCATCATCACGGCGGCCCGATGGTTTGATTGGCGTGGTCTGCGGCAGTTACAGTAACGCGCCGCTGGCTCTGCTAAGGCTCGAATCCCATTCCAAAGAAGCCGACACCACAGGCCAGACCCCGTGCGACTCTGCCCGCCTGGTCCAGTGGTGGTATGGCATCAATGACACGGTAGTGCACGGCGGCGATACGACCGCGTGGTTCTACGTGAATCAGGCAGTGTTGCTCGATACGAGTTGGCTATACCTGTCCGGCCAGGGCAAGTACAAGCTGTTCCTTCAACTGAAGGATAGCTGGAGTGTGAGCGACCTGATTCCTGATACCACCCATCCGTTCGTGGTGTTCGACACGACCGGGCCGTCCGGCAGCGTCGTCGTCAACGCCGGGGCTCGATTTGCACCGAACGCGAACTGCACCCTGCGGCTGGCTGCCTGTGACTCGGCATCAGGGGTGTATGGGATGCGCTTCTCCAACCGGACCCTGGTGAATCTGGTCCGAAACGGCACGTTCGCGGCGACAGACGGTTCATGGAGTTTTAGTGGCGGCGGGTATGACTCACTCCTCCAGATGGCAGTGTTCTCGGTCAGCCCGTCGGCAGAGTCCCGGGCAGGGCAGTTCGTGCCGGTCGAGTCCATTTCGGCTCACTACGGTGATTCGTGTGTGCTGGAGGCAAGCATCCTCGCTCACATGCACGGCGGCAATGCCGGCGGCGACGTGTCGTTCTGGTACTGGAGGACAAGAACTGACACGATGCTGCATGATACGGTCTGGCTCTCCCTCGGGTCGGCATCGTACTCAGGCGACGTGATTTCGCTGACCGGCCGGTACAACCTGTCGGCCCGGTTCCTGCTGGCTCCGCCAAGCACGTACCCGGGTTGGGTCTGGCGCGGCGGGATGGTGAAAGTCCGGGCTCAGGGACTTGTGAACGGGACCGGACACGTCTGGACCGACAATGTGGCCTTGAACCTGTTCCAGCCGCAGTCGGGCTGCACGTGGTGGGGCGCCTACGACACGCTGGCTGCATGGAATATGGGTAGTACAGCCGGCCAGCACATTATCCGTGAACTTCTTATCGACTCTGCTGGCGCAGAGACCGGAGTCGCCCTTGCCGACACCGTCATCCTCGACCCGACAGCGCCGACCGTGCACGTCAGCTTGCCCCAGCTCGGGCAATTCGTCAGCGGGACGACCGAGATAACCGGATGGGCATACGACTCGATTGAAGTGGCCAGCGACACCTGGTTTGCGGCCCGGCGGTTGTTCTTCAGGCACGTCGACTCGACCAACTGGCTGCCCGTGCAGCCGGACAGCGTTTCGTGCGTTCCCGCCTATCCCAACTGGAACAACTTCCTGACTCCGGCAGTCCACCTCGGGTACTGGAACACCGAATTGGTCCCGAACGGCAACTACTACGTCATGTCGGCAGGCACCGATTCGGTCGGCCATCTATCCAGCCAGACCACCTGGGTCGTGGTCTTCAATGATACCACCGGCGACGACTTCCGCGCCGGACCTCCGGGCGGCGGGTCAGGTATGGGCGAAGGATCGGTCTACGTCGGTTCCAGCACCGGCCAGATTCTGCATCTGAGCGATGACTTGGACTCGCTCGATTGTTTCCAGGTGACGGACTCGGGCTCCAATGCCTACGTGACCGCCATCCTTGAGGTCGGCGACGACAGCCTGCTGGTCCTTGATGCTCGCAATAAGCGCATCCACAAGCTGCACCGAAACGGCCAGAAAGGCAGAAGGCTGGTATCCGGTCTGTCGCTCCCGATTGACGTTACGAGAGACGACAACGGCAACTTCTGGCTGGTAGATAAAGGGCTCGACCGAATCGGTAAGTTCCGCCGGGACGGCACGTTGGTCTTCACAAGAGGCGGACAGGGCAGAGATTCAACCAACCTGAACTCACCTGAGGCCATCGCGGTCAAGAACGACTTGGTCTACGTCGCCGACGCTGGGAGTAGTAGGATTGCGGTCTGGGATACGTCCGGCAACTTCCAAGGCAGCATCACCGGCGACTTCAGTAGCCCGACCGCGGTCATGGTCACGGATTCAGGCGCAATCTACCTCACCGACGGCTCTGACGGCAAGCTCAAAGGCATCACGCCATTGGGCGGCAGCATCGTTGCCATTACGGCATCAGGCGGCAGCAAGCTCCGGGGACTGGTTCCAAGCGAGAACGGGCACAGCGTGTTCGCGCTCGCCCCGCAACCGAATATGGTGCACAAGCTCCGTATCCAGAGCGACGACAGCGTCCCCGGTGGCGTGCAGTCCGGAAGCAAGCTCAACCTGCCCAAGCTCCTGAGCCTGGCTCAGCCCTTCCCGAACCCGGCAAGGACAAGGCTTTCCATCAACTATGCCCTGCCCAGACAGACCCGAGTCAGCGTCAGACTCTACGACATCGCGGGCAAGCTGGTGACCACGCTTGCGAGCGGCGACCAGAAGCCGGGCTACTACAACCTGACCTGGAACCGGCAGGATGCGAAAGGCCGCAGCGTTGCCTGTGGCGTCTACTTCTGCACGTTGAGTGCTGAGAACAAGCGATTCAGCCGAAAGGTGGTTCTGACCGAGTAAGCAAGGAAGCAAGGGCGAGAAGGAAGTAGAAGACGGCCGCCCGGTGAGAGCCGGGCGGCTGTCGTTGTAAGCCATGCCTGCGGCCGAGGTGAGAGATTGACCCTGCAGCGGTTGATGACACCTGCGAATGGATGGCTGCTCGAGGCTGACCCGGCTCAGGCTTGTATCCAATAAAGGATACACGCAGTCGGGCGGGTTTCAGGGCCTATCTGCTGGTGGTTTGAGATGTTAGGCGCAAAGCACCTAACTCAGAGCCCCATCCCCGGAGCAGCTCCGGGGGCTGCTCTCCGAATCGCTATGCAAGTTGTCTGGTGAATCGCTGTCCCGATTGCCCTCGGAATCGCTTGCCCGGTTGGTCTACCGGTAGCTGTCCGAATCGCAGTCCCAGTTGCTCTCTCCGTTGCTCCACCCGTTGCTCTGCCGGGCGCTCTGACCATTGCGGTCTGAGTCGCCGTCCTCGTTGCTCTCCCCGTTGCTCTGACCGTTGCTCTCCCGATTGCTGGTAGAGTAGCTTCCGGAGTTGCTCTCCAAGTTGCTCTCCGAGATGCTCTGTCCATTGCCGGCCCGATTGCGGATGCAGCTATGGCTCCGGCTACACGTTTGAACGCGCTGCGCTATGGACCAACCTTTACCAACACATTAGACTCGCCCCGGCCGATGCCGGTTTCACGGCCGGAGGGACCGAACTACCCGCTGCTCTATTCGGTCCGCACGACCTCGCGGACGGTACGCAGCTTGCAGCTTGAGGCCTACGGCTTCGTGCTTGTGCGGCTAGCGCCGCAGTTTCTTCTCGGGCTTGGGTTTCCGCGGCTTGGGCCGGCGCGGCTTCGGTTCTTTCTCTTTCCGACGCTTCCTGTTCGGCTGGTGGTTCTCGTACAACTCGACCAGTTCGGTCAGCCGCTTCATCACCCGGCCGTTGACCGTATCCGCCGGGTAATTGCCCTTCGCATCGGGCGTACCCGCGGTAACGCCGGTCAGTAGTTCGATGCCTTCATCAATCGTGCTCACCGCGTAGACGTGGAATTTGCCGTCCTCAACTGCAGCGACCACGTCGTGCCGCAGCATCAGTTCCGGCAGGTTCGATTTCGGGATAATGACGCCCTGCTGCCCGGTGAGGCCGCGCGCCTGGCACGCCTCGAAGAATCCCTCGACCTTCCAGTTGACGCCGCCGATGGGCTGAACCTCGCCTTGCTGGTTGACCGAACCAGTCACGGCCAGGTCCTGCCGGATGGGCAGGCCCGACAAGTCCGAAAGCAGAGCGTAGACTTCGGTCGAAGAGGCCGAGTCGCCGTCCACACCGCCGTAGGACTGTTCGAAGCAGATTGAGGCGGAGAAGATCAGCGGCTGCCGGCGCGCGAACTTATGACGCAGGTAGCCGGAAAGTATGTAGACGCCCTTGTCGTGGGTCGGCCCGGAAAGCTGGGCCTCCCGCTCGATGTTGATGATGCCGGCCGAGCCGACCCCGGTCTTGGCCGTAATCCGGGTCGGGATGCCGAACGCGTACTCCCCGGTTTCGTAGACCGCCAGCCCGTTCACCTGCCCGGGCTTCGCGCCGGTCACGTCGATGTAGATGGTACCTTCACGAATCGCCTCCTGCAGTTTCACCTCAAGCAGCCGCGCCCGGTCGCGCCAGCGGTTGATTGCCTCCTGCACGTGTTCATAGTTCACGGACTTGGCGCCGGCCTTTGTCGCCCAGTGGCTCGCCTCGGTCAGAAGCTCGCTGACGACGTTGAAACGAGTAGAGAGCTTGGTTGAGCGGCCGGCCAGCCTGACCCCGTACTCGATCACGCCGCGCACGCCCGACCGGTCAAACGGCCGGAGCTTCTCCTTGTCGCAAAGCGTCTTGATAACCTGTACGTACTCGCCGACCGCCGCCTTGTCGAGGTCCATCACCGAGTCGAAGTCCGCCCGCACTTTGAAGACCTTCTTGAAGTCCTCGTCCGCGCCGGCCAGCAACGAATAAATCTGCAGGTCGCCGATCATGATGACCTTCAGGTCGATGTCCACCGGTTCCGGTTTCAACCCAACCGCGCCGAACAGCGCGGAGTACGGATCGCCGCCGGTAATCTCCAGTTGCCGGTTGCGCAGCGTGCGTTTCAGGGCCGGCCAGACGCCCGGCTCCACCAGGGCGTCAAGCGCGTTGATGACGAGGAACCCATGGTCCGCGCAAAGCACCGAGCCGGCCTTGATTCTCGTGAAGTCCGCCCGCAACTGCCCGGCCCGGTCCCAGACCCGGTCAATCGAGCCGAACAGGTTCTTGTAGTTCGGGTTGGTCTCGAAAATCACCGGCGCCGTTTTGACGTTGGAGTTGTCGACCAGCACGTTCACCCGGAAGTCCGAGTACGGGTCGGGCCCGCCGGGCGGCGGCGGTGCGGGAGCCGCGGCTTCGCCTTCCGCCGGCGGTTTCTGGCGGAAGACGTCGGGCTGGGCCAGGATCGCGTCCTTGACTTCGGCCAGGTAGTCGGTGAGCGGAGAGCACTTCGCGCGGGCCGGCACCGGATCCTTCGTTGCTTTGGCCGCACGTTCCCGCTTCCGCTTATTGCAGCGTTCCTCGATGTCGGCCAGCCGCTCCTCGACGACCGGCCGGAGAATATTCTGGTCCAGCTCCACCAGCGCGTCGCGGGCCGACTTCTCCAGGTCACGGATGTCTTTGAATATGACCGCGAGTTCGGCGGCCAGTTCCGCGTACCGCGTCTTGATTTCCTCGGAGCGCTGCGCGGTCAGCTTCCCCTCTTCGACCAAGGCGGGGAGCGCGTCAAACTTGACCGGCTGCTTCTCGACAATCGGGGCCAGCTCGGGCCGATTGAACGGCCCGGTCTGGACCAGCGCGAACCCTTCGGTCGCCACCCGCTTCTCAAATTCCCGCACCCGCGCGCCGCCACGCTCCTTGAACCCGTCCACAATCCCCTGCCGTTGCTGCTGGTAGGCGTCGCTTTCGAACAAAAGCGGCACGTTCTTGACCAGGTAATCGATGAACTCGTCCATGTTGCGACGGAACTCCTGTCCCTTGCCCGCGGGCAGCCTGAGCAGCCGCGGCTGGTCCGCGTCGCGGAAGTTGTTTACGTAGCACTTGTCGTCAAGCTCACGGGGCCGGGTCTTGGTTGATTCCAGCAGCTTCTGGACCGTTGTGGTCCGGCCGGTGCCGACCCGGCCGGAAACGAAAACGTTGTAGCCGACCGATTCGATTTCAAGCGCCATGTTCAGCGCGTCGACCGCGCGGCGCTGGCCGACTATCTCGGACGAGACCCCGATATCGTCGGTCGTGTCGAACGTCAAATTGTCTAACGTGCAGTGCCAGCAGAGCCGGTCCGGAGCGACCTCGAAACGTCGGAGGGGTTCCAGGGTCCGGGGGTTCCGGGGTTCCGGGGCTTCGGGGTTGCTGTCACCTGAACCCTTGGACCCCTGAACCCGTGAACGCTTTGTTCTTCTCTTGCTCTTTCCCTTCATCCTTTGCCTCTCTTTCTAGTCGCGCGTGGCGACTTTCAGGCCCGGGAACTTCACGAACGGCACGAAATACGTGCCGAGGTCGCGCTCAGTGTCGCCCAGCGCCTCAACGTTCCGGAGCATCTCGTAGACGTTGCCGGCGATCATCGCATCTTTGACCCGGCCGGTGACCGCGCCGTTCTCAATCCGGTAGCCGGACGAGACGTTGAGGGCGACGTCGCCGGCCAGCACATTCGACTGGCCGCCGCCGATGCAATCATACACCAGCAGTCCATCGCGTACGCCCTTTATAGTCTCTTCGAGCCGTGCCGTACCGGTCGCCAGTTCGACGTTGCTGGTGCCGGGCTGCGGCTGGGCCGAATAGTCGCGGCCGGCCGATCCGGTCGTCTTCGCGCCGCAGGCCCCGGCCGTCGCGAGGTCGAAGAGAAACCCGGTGAAGACGCCCCGGTCAAACACCGCGGTCCGACGCCGCGGCACGCCCTCCGCGTCAAACGGGCCGGAGGCGAGGCCGAAGTTGCGTAGGCCGTTGTCGACGATGGTAATCTTCTCGTCCAGCAACCGCTGCCCGGTCTTGCCGATAAGCGGTGAAGTCTCCTTTTCGAGTTGCTTGCCGTTCACGCCGACTTCGATTGGATAGAGCAGGTCCGGTATCGCGGTCGGCATGAAAATAACCGGGTATGTACCGCTGGCGAGCCGCGCCCGCGCCCGGGCGGAAAGAACCCGCTGTTCCATCCGGTCGGCCAGCGTCCCGATTGCCGGCGGCTCGCCCGACGAGAGGTTCTCGTAGTCGGGTATCCAGACCAAGCCGTCGTGAATCAGCAGCCCGGTAACCGAGAGGTCGAAGGCGGAGCGGGAAAACCGAACGTTCAGCCCCGCGCTGTTCACCACCACTGTTTCCCGGTAGGTCCGGGTAAACGTCACGTCCAGTTTCAGGTCCGGCACCCGGGCCCGAACCGCATCAATTAACTCCCGGCCCCAGTCGATCATCTTGAGCGCCGGCAGCACGATGACGCGGTTATCGAAAGTTGTGACCGCCGGCTTCGGCTCCGGCCCAGGAAAATCGAACCGACACGGTTTTCCGAGAGCGGCGGTGTCGAGCGCAGCCCCGACCAGCTCTTCGAGCACGTCCGGGTTGGTGGTCGAGCTGAACCCGACCCGGCCATCGCGCACGAGCCGTAGCCCATAACCGCGAGTCAACCGGCTCTCCTGCGAGTGGAATTCGTTCGCCCGGAACTCGACGACGGTGCGGTTCACGTCCGCGCTGAACACCTCGGCCCGTGCGTGTCGTGCCTGCGCCAGCGAGAGGATTTTGTCTTCCATTCAGGACTCCGAATCCGGAGACAGAAGTTTACCACCAAGACACGAAGACACGAAGTCGGCCGCGGCCGGAAGTGTCCTGGTATGCTTGGTGTTCTTGGTGCCTTTGTGGTTAAATTCCGGTTCCAGGTGGCCCTCCTATCGGCCGCCGATAACGACGTTCCGGATGCGGACGTGCGGAGCGCCGAGCCCGACCGGCAGCGGCGACTGACCGCCCTTGCCGCAGCCTCCCAGGCCGCCGAACATGACGAGGTCGTCGCCGATAAGGTCGATGTTCTTCAGGGTCTCAAAGACGTTGCCGGAGAGCGTCACGTCGCGCACCAACTTCGTCTTCCGGCCATGCTCGACCAGCCACGCGTACTCGGACGCAAACGTGAACGATTCGAGTTCGGTCATTCCGCCCCGGGACCCGCAAACGTAAAGACCGTGCTCCAGCGAATCCATCATGTCCTCGATGTTCGCCGAACGCGGCTCGATGAAAGTATTGCTCATCCGGACGATCGGCGAGAACCGGTACGAAACGGCGCGGGCGTTCCCGGTCGGCGCCTCGCCCATTCGCCGGGCGCTCTGCCGGTCGTGCAGGTGCCCGGCAATGACGCCCTCCTTAATCAACTCCGTGCGCGCGGACTCCGTACCTTCGTCATCAAACCGGTAGCTCCCGCGCTCGCCCGGCATCGTCCCATCGTCGACTATCGTCAGCTCGTCAACCCCGTAGCGCGTTCCGACCTTCATCAACTCCAGCAGCCGTTCATTCCCCGACAGAAAGTCGGCCTCGCTCAGGTGACCGAATGCCTCGTGGGCAAAGACCCCGGCCAGCAGCGGGTCGATGACGACGTCGTACTTGCCGGCCTGCACCGGCTCGGCTTTCAACAGGTCGAGCGCGACTTTGCCGATTCGCTCCACCAACGGCTCCCGGTTCTGAAGCGACGCAAACCCCTGGGTCTTGCCGAAAGAATCGGAGTAATTCTGGACATTTGAACCGTCGCGCGCCACGGCGCGGCACATGAAGCCGGTGTAGACCGAATCCTGCGTGATGAAACGGTCCTCGGTGGACAGGAACGAGGTCTTGCGAAACACGTCGTGGTACATCGACAGCGTCGTCGTGATGCCGGCAGTCTTGAGCAGGATATCATTGTAGCGGCGAATCAAAGCATGCTTGTCGGCCAGCGGGACTTTGCGCGGGTCCTCGTCTTCGGGAACGGTCACGGCAACAGTGGACGACGCCATTTTGCCCAAGGTTTCCGGCCGCGACGGCATCCGCTCCACCTGCGCGGCCACGTCCCGGGCCAGTTCCTTCAGGCTGCCGTCAACCTTGTTGAAGCTAGCTGAGCCCCAGTTGCCGTGGTGGAACACACGGATGCAACCGCCCCGCTCAAACGCCCGGCCGATTTCGTCCAGGTCGCGGCCACGGTAAACAATCCGGGCCTGCTCGGACTCCTCAAGCCGGATGTCGGCGTAGTCGCTCGCCACGCCGCTCAGAATCTCCGCAAGAAAAGGCTTTCGACTCTCCATGGCAACTCCGGGTCAGGTATCAGTAACTTCTCAGCCTCAAAAGCGTAGGGCTGAACTTCGCTTTGTCAACTATCCGCGCCCGCGCCCGCTACGGCCGCTGACCCGCAGCCGCTGACCGCCGTCCGTCATTCGTCCTTCGCCATTCGAACCGGGCCCGGCAATCGTCACTCGCCAATCGTCAATCGGAAATCCCCGATGCGCCCGCGCCGGCTTGACTCCGAACCGTTTTCCGGCTAACCTCCGGCGTGCTAGACCGAGCCTGTAACGTAAGTCTTGGAGGATGTCAGCCAGAATGAACAACTTCAGCGAGATAGCCAGCTTTATCTGGAGCATCGCGGACCTGCTGCGCGGGCCGTTCAGGCGCGGCAAGTACCAGGACGTAATTCTGCCCTTCACGGTCCTGCGCCGCGTTGACTGCGTGCTCGCACCCACCAAGCAGAAGGTCCTGCAGCGAAACGCCGAACTCAAAGGCAGACTCAAAGACGTTGGTCCGCAACTCCGCCGCGCCTCCGGATTCTCGTTCTACAACACGTCCCGCTACGACTTCGAGACCCTGCTCGGCGACGCCGGCAATCTCGCCACGAACCTGATGGCCTACATCAACGGCTTCTCCGAGAACATGCGCACCGCCCTGGAGCGCTTCAGGTTTGAGGAGACTATCAAGACGCTGGAGAAGCACAACCTGCTCTACATGGTCATGGAGCGGTTCAAGAACATTGACCTGCACCCGAGTACGGTGGACAACCACACGATGGGCTCGGTCTTCGAAGAGCTTATCCGCAAGTTCAACGAGGCGCTGGACGAGAACCCGGGCGAACACTTCACGCCCCGCGACGTAGTCAGCCTGATGGCCGGGCTCCTGCTCGCGCCGGACAAGCGGCGGCTGGCACAGGAGCACTTCGCCCCCATGCTCTACGACCCCTGCCCCGGCACCGGTGGCATGCTCACCGTGGCCAAGTCGCGCATCCTCGCGGACAACCCGACCGCAGATGTTCATCTATTCGGCCAGGAACTGAACGAAGAGACGTGGGCGGTGTGCGTCGCCGACCTCCTAATGATGAACCCGGACGGCCGCGACGCGGACAACATCATTCAGGGCAGCACGCTTTCGGCTGACGGCCATTCGGGCAAGCGGTTCGACTACATGCTCGCCAATCCGCCTTACGGCTACGACTGGAAGAGAGACGAAGAGGCGGTACGTGCCGAATACGACCGGGGCGAGCGCGGACGGTTCTACGCCGGTCTGCCGCGTATCTCGGACGGACAACTGCTTTTCCTTCAGCACATGCTTGGCCGGATGAAGAGTAAGGAGGACGGCGGCTCGCGCGTCTGCATTATCATGAATGGCTCGCCGTTCTTCACCGGCGATGCCGGCTCGGGCGAGAGTGAAATCCGGCGCTGGATACTGGAGAACGACTGGCTGGAAGCGCTGGTCGCCCTGCCCGAGCAGATGTTCTACAACACCGGTATAGCGACCTATGTCTGGGTGCTCTCCAACCGCAAGCCGGAGAAGCGCCGGGGCAAGGTGCAGCTCATCAACGCGACTGACATCTGGATTCCGATGCGCAAGAGCCTCGGCGACAAGCGCCGGATGATAACCACAGAACAGGCGCAGCAGATTGTGGACCTGTACACCGCGTCCACCGAGAGCGAGCGCTGCAAGCTGTTCCCGTCCGAAGCGTTCGGCTACCGCAAGGTGACAATCGAACGACCCCTCCGTCTCAACTTCCAGGCCAGCCCTGAGCGTATCAAGCGGCTCGAAGATGAGTCCGCGTTCCGCAAGCTGGCCGAGAGCAAGAAGAAGGACAAGACGGCAAAGGCGGCCGAGGAAAAGGAAGGCCGCAAGCTTCAGCAGGCGATTCGCGCCATGTTTGAGACGATGCCCAAGAGGTTGTACAAAGACCGAGTCCGGTTCCTTGCCGCGCTGGACGAGGCCGAAGAGAAAGCCGAGATCAGCCTCGCCGCGCCGGTGCGCAAGGCAGTCCTGAGCGCCCTGTCCGAGCGCGATGAAGAGGCCGAAATCTGCCTCGACAAAGACGGCAACCCCGAGCCTGACTCGGAACTCCGCGACTACGAGAACGTCCCGCTCGGCGAGGACATCAACTCCTACTTCAAGCGCGAAGTCGAGCCGCACGTGCCGGATGCGTGGGTCAACACGCAGGTCCGCGACGAGAAGGACGGCGAAGTCGGCAAGGTCGGGTACGAGGTCAACTTCAACCGCTACTTCTACAAGTACGTCCCGCCAAGGCCGCTGGATGACATCGAGGCCGATATAGAGAAAGTGGAGACGGAGATTGCGGAGATGCTCGGCGAAAGGTCAGGTGGGACATGAGCGACGAAAGGGACACAAAGGACAATCCGGGTGCGACGGTTCACGCGCCGTCACGTTGGTCCCTCTCGTCCCTTTGGTCTGTGCCTTGGAGACCCGGCCTTTGACCGAGCGCTTCATTCCCGCACATGGCGGCTATCGCAAGCTGCTTTCCTACCAGCGGGCCGAAGTTGTGTACGACGCCACGGTTCGGTTCTGCAACCGGTTCATGGACCGCCGCGACCGCACAGTTGACCAGATGATACAGGCGGCGCGTTCGGGCAAGCAGAACATCATTGAAGGCAGCATGGCGTCCGGCACGTCTAAGGAAACGGAAATCAAACTGACGAACGTCGCCCGGGCGAGCCTGGAGGAACTGCTGGCCGACTACGGCGACTACCTGCGGGTGCGAGGGTTCAAGGAATGGACCAAAGAGGACCCGCGCGCTCGGCGACTAAGAGAACTCGTTCGCACGCCGGGTGCGAACTACGACACGTTCAAGGCCGGGCTGGAGCACGCGGACCCCGCCATCGCCGCGAACGTCATCATCGGGCTTATCAAGGTGGCGTGCTACCTCCTCGACCAGCAGATACGTCAACTAGAGAAGGCGTTTGTCGAAGAGGGCGGTCTGCGCGAGCGCATGACCAGGGCGCGGTTGGCAGAGCGAGCCAAGTCGCCAAGGGGAGCAAAGCCAGCTTGACCTCCCGCTTCCGCCCCTACCCGTCCTACAAAGACTCCGGCGTCGAATGGCTGGGGAAGATACCGGTGAAATGGGAAGTGAAGAGACTGAAACACGTTGCCCGTTTGGCCTACGGCGACTCGCTGCCTGACGCTGCCCGTGAAGGAAGCGAGGTCCCCGTGTTCGGCTCCAATGGCGAGGTCGGTCGGCACACGGTCGCCAACACGCTCGCACCTGCGCTGGTCATCGGGCGCAAAGGGTCTTACGGCAAGATCAACTACTCGGACGTACCGTGCTTCGCCATCGACACGACGTACTTTGTAGACAGGCGGACCAGCAGTGTCGATGTGCGGTGGCTTTCGTACGCACTGCCATTACTACGCTTGGACGAGTTCTCCGAGGACAGCGCAGTCCCAGGGCTGAGCCGGGACTTCGTCTATTCGCACTGGCTGCCGGCTGTAGATGCAGCAGAGCAGCGTGCCATCGCCGCGTTTCTGGACCGGGAGACGCAGCGGATTGATGCGCTGGTGGAGAAGAAGGAACGGCTGGTTGAACTACTGCGGGAGCAACGCACCGCGCTCATCAGCCACGCCGTCACCAAAGGCCTCGAGCCCAACGTCCGCCTGAAAGACTCCGGCGTCGAATGGCTGGGGAGGATACCGGAACATTGGGAGGTCCTACGAGTCCGAGACATAGCGCATTCCCTTCAGACCGGGCCCTTTGGCAGTCAGTTGCATAGCGACGAATACACACCAGAGGGTACGCCGGTTGTCAACCCCGCAAACATCCAGCGCGGGCGGATATGCCCAGACAGCGCCTGTGCCGTTGACGTGGAGACCGCACGCAGATTGGCGCGCCACGAACTGCAACAGGGCGATGTGTTGTTTGCGCGGAGGGGCGAACTGGGCAGATGTGCGTTGGTCACAAAGGCAGAGGAAGGCTGGCTTTGCGGAACTGGAAGTCTGCGTGTTCGACTTAACCAACGGAGAGCGGACCCGCAGTTCTGTGCGATTCTCCTCTCCACGAAGGGCGTTGCGGACTGGCTTTCGCTGGAGTCCGTCGGTGCCACAATGGACAATCTGAACACGGGTATCTTGGGTCGCATACCACTCGCGCTGCCGCAGCCTGAGGAGCAGCGTTCCATTGCCGCGTTCCTCACCCGGGAGGCGCAGAGGATTGATGTGATGGTGGAGAAGGTGCGCCGGAGCGTCGAACTGCTGAAGGAATACCGCACGGCCCTCATCTCCGCCGCCGTGACCGGGAAGATTGATGTGAGAGACGTCGCATGACCGAACCGAGCGCGATCGTCGCGCACGACCGACGTTCCATCCGGCTGTCTGGATATGATTACGGTCAGGCCGGGGCGTATTTCGTGACCATCTGTGCGCAGGACCGGGCGAACCGGTTCGGTGTGATTGCCGACGGCACGATGCGGATGAACGATGCGGGTCGAATGGTGCATGATGCGTGGGATGGATTGCCGTCCCATTATCCCGGCGTTGATGTTGACGCGTTCGTGGTGATGCCGGACCACGTCCACGGCATCATCATATTGACGGACGACGAATCGGTAGGGGCAGGCCCCCGCGCCTGCCCGTGCGTGGTTCGCGACGGGAACGATGGGCAACCGCAGGATGACGGGCAACCACGGGATGACGGGCAACCGCAGTGGGTTGCCCCTACGGGGGCGCGACGGTTGACGTTGCCGGATGCGGTTCACCGGTTCAAATCGTTCACCACGGCGCGTTATCGCGCCGGCGTCCGTGATCACGGTTGGCCGGCGTTCGACCGCCGTCTGTGGCAACGGAATTACCACGAACACATCGTCCGCACCGATGCGGAATTGGACCGGATTCGGCAGTACATTGTGAACAACCCGGCATTTGTTCATTCGGACCGGGAATGGCCAAACCAGGCATAGGCGTGACGCATGCCTGACATCTCCGAGCGCGATTTCGAGGCGACGATTGAGCAGGTTCTGATTCAGGGCTGGGCGG